>CAZBQM010000096.1:2070-8234 GCA_964494045.1 uncultured Rikenellaceae bacterium | reverse complement strand
AGTTCGGGTCCCCTGTCGTCCGAAAAGACCCTTATCATCTGAATTCCCATCGCAAGTTTCTCCTCAATTATCATACCCACAAAGTTACCCGTGGCAAATCCTGCAGCATATGCAACATAGTTGACATAGTTGTCGAGGTTCTGCATTATCTTGCTTATTGCCAGTATCCATATGAACACCTCAAAGAAACCCAGTATCGGAGCAATGGTTTTCTTTCCTTTTGATACGAAGATGATACGCATGGTCCCAATAGAAACGTCACAAATACGTGCAAAAAAGATCATTACAGGTATTATGGCAGATGCAAAGAGATCGGAGTTGAAAAATGAACTGTCCATGGCTTAATGTTTTGTCTATTAACAAATATAGGAAAAGCATGGTTTACTGGCACAGGTTAATATAGCCCCAGGTAATAGTATTACCATACCAATTCAATCCGGTTTATTGTTGTACTTTTATTGAAAATTTTTTGTGATGGGAAGGTTCAGACTTTTGATTGAATATGACGGAACACGTTATTCTGGCTGGCAGATGCAGAAGGGCTCCAAATCGGTTCAGGGTGAAATACTTGATGCATGCAGGGAGCTTTTCGGGGGAAGCGAAATTGATCTTTTCGGGGCAGGGAGAACCGACAGCGGGGTTCATGCCACAGGGCAAACAGCCCATCTGGAGGTTGATACGGATCTTGAACCGCTCAGGGTTAAATATGGTATTAATGACCGGCTTCCTTCCGATATCTCGGTAAAGGATGTTATTGTTGCCGATAAAAAATTCCATGCCCGCCACGATGCGTTTGCCCGGAGTTATATCTACCAGATCAGCAGAAGGAGAACAGCTCTTGCAAAGAAATATGTATGGTGGATAAAGGACAACCTTGATGTCTCCATGATGAATAAATGTGCTGAAAGGATGTTGGGTCTTAAGGATTTCAGGTCATTCACAGATGATAAACAGGAGCAGGGTTCCACAAAAGTTGAGATCAAACATTGCCGGGTGACTGAGTCAGGCGACATGATACTCATACATGTAATAGGTTCTCATTTTCTCTGGAAACAGGTTCGCCGCATGACAGGCATCCTGGTGGAGGCGGGAAGGGGTAACATATCTCCACAGGATGTCGATGGACTTTTTAAGGTAAAATCTGACCTTCCGGCAAAGTTCACAGCACCTCCGAGCGGGCTTTTCCTTGAAAGGGTGTATTACGGAAAGGAATCAATAATCACAGAAGTCAAACCACTGATTAACCTTTAACATATCTTCTTCCGGAAGAAAGCAAGATCTTTTGCAGGAGAGTGGTCGTTCAGGTATTTAACCCGGGCAACCCGGTGATTCAGTCAGCTGAGCGTTTCAGAGCCACGTTGATATTTCTGTCGTAGATAAAAAAACATGGTTCATCACAGCTGTTTTTGTCGTATTTGACACGGGGCAGGGCTGAATCGACAGCTATGAAAGTCTTGCCGTTACGAATATATCTGGCTGTGACGGTATATTGCTTGTTCAGCATCACAGTCACTTTTTCCTCAGTATATGAAGTGAAAAATGATGAGTATATTACATCATCTTCCAGGTTGCCTTCATAGATGATAACTTCAACCTGATCGGAGTTGACAGGTGAAAGTTTAATAACGAGGTCAGTCTCAACAGGTTCGTTGGCCAGACACTCTTCGCAATTTACTAAGATGCCCGGTTTCTCACACGAGAATATTACAGTAATCATGATGATTATCAATAGTATACCGGATTTTCCTGTCATTGTCTTCAATACCATTTAATAGTTTTTGCCGGAGCCTTCACCTTATCAAAGAAAAAGTTGAAAGATAATCCGGTTCTGACCCACAATGGGCTATATTTATAATAGCTGCTCTTTAAATAATCGACTCCTGCGTAAAGTGAAAGGTTGTTCAAGGTCCATCTGATTCCCGCTTCAGGAATAACAACAAACTTATTTTCAGGAGTCAGGTAGGTCCCCTTCAGTTTGTTACCGAAACTGAACCCTGCCAGGACCGTGGCATTTAATGAAAAAGTACCTGTCCTGTCGCTTTCCATGAAAGTGAAATCTTTGAACAGTCCTGCATACAACACAGATCTTTTCTCCCTGTATTGGTATATTATGTCGTCACCTGAATCAATCATTATCCTTGAATACCATGGTTTTGTATCGATGCCGGCAATAATTCCGCCGTCAAGAAGAGGCTCCCGGAAGTTGAGCCTGAGACCTGCATAAAAATCATCCTGTGAGAACCTCGGTGACAGAGCCACGGCCACCTGGTCTATTCTGTGACCGCCTGTACCAACGACCCCGTATTGGCTGAGCAGGTCATAGATGGTTTTCCTGTTGTATTTCCGCGCCACCTCATAGGGATTTACAGCCTCGTTTCCCTCTGTCGTCCATTGTTTGCCCTTTACAGCAAGATATCTCACAGCGTCGGCAGCATCGGATCTGACTGCCAGGTCAAGGGCATCATAGTTGAAATAGTTCTTCTCGTATATCTCCACACCCTTTTCAAGAAGCATGTCCATTAAAAGTGTATCGCCATTCTGGGCTGCAACAAGAAAGGGGGTAAATCCATCATTGTCCCTTGCCTCAAGATTTGCACCTTTACTGATCATGAGTGATACAATGTCGGGGAAACCCGACCAGATCGCCGCCATCAGCGGGGTTGTACCGTCATTAGATTTATTGTCGGAAGAAGCAAAATAATACAACAGCATGTCAGCCATCTGATATGCCCCGTAAATGGCTGCATAATGCAGGGGAGAAGCTCCGTAACGGTCGCTCTTGTCAATGTCGGAACCAGCCCTGATGAGCATCTCGGCTATCTGGGCGTTTTGCGACTTTACGGCGATCAGAAGAGCTGTTTCTGAGTTATATGTCGCTGCATCTATCGTGGGTTGAAACGACAGTATGGTGTTTACAGCATCGGGGTGACGGTTGGAAACGGCAAGAATAAGAGGGGTAGCTCCTTCCATGGTTGAAGTGTTTACATCGGCCCCTTCACTGATGAGTCTTTCTATTTCGGATGGGTAACCCCGCTGCGCGGCAACAAGAAGATTGTATTCGAGATATCCGGTGAAGTATGATGGAAGATAGCCAGAAGTGTCAATCTCTGAGACCTGTGAATATGCAAGAACAGGAGAACAGAGTGTTAACAGCACTATGGAAAGCCGGATCAATAATATCCTCATTGACAACATGCTTGCAAAGTTAATTCTTTAGTTTTCTTTTATGGAGCAAAAAAAAAGGAATAAAATGCAATTATTAACATTTTTTATAGTTATTGTTGGTAAGTTTGAAAGTCTGAAAGCAAATACTTTTTAAATTTGTCAATCAAAGCTTTTTTTTTGGGTTTCCTTAAGAAAATATTACTTGTATTACTGCTTGTTATAGCAGCCAGATACAATCCTGGTGCAAGGGAAAGTACTGATCCTGTTGCTGATATGCTTATTCCAGGGAATGTAAGACTGACTAATGCAACCAGCGATTCATGCAACCACAGTGAATTTGACCGTGCCTTCGATTCATTCCTGCGTACATGGAATATAGCAGGTGCCTCAGTCGCCGTTTCTGAAGGAGGCCGGTTGGTGTTCGCCCGTGGTTACGGTTTCGCCGATACCTCCGATTCAGTAAGGGTTGAACCATACCACAGGTTCAGGGTGGCCAGTATCTCAAAGCTTGTTACCGCGGTTGCGATAATGAAACTCTGTGAAGAAGGGAAGATGAATCCCAACGACAGGGTTTTCGGACCCGATGGGATACTTAACGATCCGGAGTTTTCAATGCCAAAGGATAAAAGGGCTTTTGATATAACGGTGACTCATCTTCTTAATCATGAAGGAGGCTGGACACAGCGTTATGGTGATCAGATGTTCATGCCTTGTGTGATAGCCGGGGAAATGGGTGTTCCCACGCCTGTTTCCACACAGACCATAATAAAGTTTGCTCTCAGTAAGAATCTTCATTTTACTCCTGGTCAGGGCCGTTCCTATTCAAACCTTGGATACAGTATCCTCGGACTTATCGTTGAGAAGGTCAGCGGAATGGGATATGAAGAGTATTGCAGAACCAACATTCTTGAACCTTTGGGAATCTATGATATGCTTCTTGCAAAAAATCTTCCCGAAGAAAAGGCTCCCTACGAGGTCACATATTATGAACCATCAAATATTAAGCTTAAACCCTCAATTTACAACAACGGGGAAATGGTTCATCCCTGTTACGGTGGAAATGATATTGAAGCCCTTGGTGGCGCAGGTGCCTGGCTGGCTACTGCTCCTGATCTTATGCGTCTTCTGCTGGCTGTTGACGGATTCAACTCTAAAACTGACATTTTGAGCAGTGAAACCATTAATTTTATGACTGATCCCATGAATGGGATATCTCCTGTCGGTTGGAAAACAACCAATGTGTCAGGTGAATGGTGCAGAACAGGATCTTTCCCCGGGTCCGCAGGCATGATGAAAAGACTACCGGACGGCAGGGCATGGGTTGTTCTTATGAACTCAAGCTCATGGAACGGTCCGGCCATAAACACCTATGTGAATTTAATGATGTCACGCACCCTCGCAAGAGCCGGATCGCTGCCGGGAAACGACCTGTTTGCCTATTCATTGCCTGTTCCGCTTAAAGAGAACCTGGCACAGCATTTACCTTAAATAATATACCTATGTGTTTCTCTGTCAATGTGAATCTGGTTAGGGAGGAACTTGAAGAGAGATTCGGGATTCCCTTCCCTGATAAGGATAAATATCAGCCAAGTTACTATTACCATGCCTTCTCCCTTCCTAAGTTGCCGGCTGTTTGTTCGGGCGATCGTGGCAGAATAACGCTTTTGTGCTGGGGCCTTATTCCATCATGGACCAGGTCGAGGGAAGAAGCGGAGGAGATAAGATTCAGAACTTTTAATGCAAGGGCTGAGACAGCTGCCACCAGGCCATCATTCGCCTCTTCTTTCAGAAACGGAAGATGTCTGATCCCTGTCAATGGCTTTTTTGAATGGCAGCATACCTCGGGAGGCAAGGTACCATGGTATATTTATCATTCCACAGATACTGTTTTTACACTGGCGGGACTTTATGACAGGTGGACTGATAGTTCAACAGGAGAGCAATTCAGTACTTTCTCAATTATTACCACTGAAGCCAATGAACTGATGGCTGAGATTCACAACTCAAAAAAAAGAATGCCTGTGATTCTTTCAAGGGATGAAGAACAGATCTGGATATCATCCGATACTTCAGATAAGGAAGCAGGTATGATGCTCAAACCATGTAAGTCTGAAGTCCTGAAGGCTCACATGATCAGTGACCTTATTAACAACAGAAATGCTGACCGCAATACTCCTGAAGTAATTAAACCCTTCATCAGGGATACCGGAACCCTTTTCTGATAATCCGTAATTATTCAGCAGTAGCAGGATAGAAGCCTGGAGCGCTGAAAGACACAGATTCCTGATTATCTATTGAGCAACAAAATGGTAGGTCAGGGTCCCTTTCTGGATCTTTGGGGCGTTGATATCGGAATTGAAGTGTGATATAAGTGCAGTATTCACTGCAGTCACAATCAGACAATCGTCAACCGTAGTACTCAGATCGGTGATGATTGCGGCCTTTTCCACTTCTCCTCTTGGATTGACTTCTATTTCGAGGGTCACCTTACCCGAGCCCTGGCATTTGTAGACAGGAATTGGCAGGTAGGTATGGTACCTGTTGCTGAGATCATAATAGATTCTGGTAGGTCCCTGATAGTTAGCTGCCATCTTCTGCGATTCATTGGCGTCCTCTTTTTCTGGTACAGTATCTTTCGGGAAGTCAGCTTCCTCTCCTTCATCCTGTTGCTGGCTCCGGTTTCTCCACTCATCAATGTAATTATCCAGGCCAAGCTTTCCGCCAGCGATGAGTTCCTCCTTTACCTTGTCAATATAATCTTCAGGGTCAATCTTTTCTTCCGGCTTGCTGGCAAGGTTTCTTGCTATATTCAGCATTTCCTGATTATCGCGAAGGACATTTTCGACGGTTGTGGCCGGAAGCTCAATTATCTTTTTTTCTTCCAGCACAGGCTCTTCAATTGCCACCATCTCAATTTCAAACTCATCCTTCAGATCTTTTTTCAGGTCAGAGATGCGGAATGACATAAAGATTATACCTGCCATAAGATGTATAATGAC
>CAZBQM010000096.1:0-1970 GCA_964494045.1 uncultured Rikenellaceae bacterium | reverse complement strand
TTCCGGAGTAATGGCATATCCTGCCTCATTGCTTGCACTTGCATAGATGGAAGCAAGGTTTTCATTCATATTGGTTATCCGCGGATCTTCAGGCTTTTCCTCAATAATTTCCTGAATGAACTCATGGTAATTTCTCCAGGGAAGGATTACTACTTCACCTATTTCTACAGTATCAGGCTCAAGACTAATATCGGCAGTAAAGTATCTGCCATCGAAGATGGCTGGGATCACTGAAATGCCCTGTCTGAAGCCGAGAGCCCTGAAAATGATGGTGTCACCGGGTCGGCTTGTTACAGAGTAAATACCACTTTTACTGCTGATGCCGGCTTTTCGTAGTTGTACTGAGACCACGGCACAGTTTTCAACCGGACTGCTCTGGTCATCAGTAATAAGTCCGCTTACCTGTATCAACCTTTCAGCATCCTGGCCGGATGCATGGTAAACCATTGCAACAAGCAGGGCCATCATATATAGAATTCTTTTCAAACGGGCTTTTACTATGCTATAAACATATTTGGCAACTGATCTGCAAATTACGTAATAATGATTCTAACGGTAAAACTTTTAACTTATTTTTAATACTTTTCATCTGAAAAGTCCGGTGGCTTTATTAACTTTGATGTTTGCTCCGAAAGAGCTGATTTATATTAAGTTATATTTATGCAGAAAATTTTGTTATTAGGTGATGAGGCTATCGCCCAGGCTGCCATTGATGCCGGTGTGAGCGGAATGTATGCTTATCCGGGTACTCCATCGACAGAAATCATGGAGTATTTCCAATCTTCTGATGAGGCTGAGACAGCCGGGATACACAGAGAGTGGTCGGCAAATGAGAAGACTGCCATGGAAGCTGCCCTGGGTATGTCGTATGCAGGGAAGAGAGCGATGGTCGCGATGAAACATGTAGGACTGAACGTTGCTGCTGATTGTTTCATCAACTCGGCAGTAACCGGTGTTAACGGGGGACTGATAGTTGTCTCTGCCGATGACCCTTCGATGCACTCTTCGCAGAATGAACAGGATTCGAGGTTTTATGGCAAGTTTTCCTATGTACCTGTATTTGAACCTTCAAATCAACAGGAGGCTTATGACATGGTTGCTGATGCATTCGATCTGTCTGAGAAATTCAGGATTCCTGTACTCTTCAGGATAACCACTCGCCTGGCGCATTCGCGTTCGGTAATCAGAAGGGCAGCTTCAAGACCGCGTAACAGGTTAACACTTCCCCCTGATCCCCGCCAGTTTGTGCTTCTTCCGGCTCTCGCAAAGAATAAATACAAAGCTCTTCTCTCCACATATGAATCGCTCAGATATGATAACCGTACAGGCAAATACAATATCTTCACCGATGGAGAAAAAAGAGATCTGGGTATCATTGCCTGCGGAATAACTTATAATTATGTGATGGAAAACCTGGGAAGGTCACTTTCAGGTTTTCCTGTCCTTAAAATATCAGCATATCCATTTCCAAAGGATATTATAAAGGATATTGTCAGCAGATGCAGGGAGATCCTTGTTCTTGAGGAAGGCTATCCCATTGTGGAAGAATCACTGAGGGGTATTCTTGATGATGGTCACAGGATACTGGGACGGCTTGATGACACCCTCCCAAGGGATGGAGAGCTGAATCCTTCACTGGTGGGCAGGGCTCTTGGTATGCCTGCAGAAAAAACCTACGAATTACCTTCGCTTGTCAGACAACGTCCCCCATCATTTTGTAAAGGATGCGGACATGCCGATACATTCAGCGCTGTCGTTGAAGCCCTTAAGCCTTATAAAGGGAAAGGTGTCTTTTCGGACATAGGTTGTTATACCCTGGGTGCGCTTCCTCCCTATAATGTAATCAATTCGTGCGTCGATATGGGGGCCTCAGTTACCATGGCAATCGGTGCTGCTGATGCCGGGCTCTTTCCGGCAGTGGCAGTGATAGGTGATTCGACATTTACTCATTCAGGGATGACCGGACTTCT
>CAZBQM010000095.1:0-8260 GCA_964494045.1 uncultured Rikenellaceae bacterium | reverse complement strand
TGAGTGTATTACTGGATGAAAAAGATCTTCAGAAACTTATAGTTGTTGGAGACAGGATTCTGATTAAACCGAAGGTCCCTCAGGCGAAGACCAGAAGCGGATTATTACTCCCTCCGGGCGTTAATGAGAATGAAAAGGTGCAGATAGGCTATGTAGTCAAAGTGGGTCCGGGTTATCCTATTCCCGCGGTGAATGATGCTGATGAACCATGGAAGAGCCGTTCTGATGAACCAGAGTATGTGCCTTTGCAGGCAAAGGAGGGAGATCAGGCCGTGTATCTGCAGAGCAACGCTATAGAAATCGAGTTTAACAGGGAGAAATATTTCGTTGTCCCGCAATCTTCAATATTGCTTCTGTTAAGGGACGACGGTTTGTTCGAATAAAAGTGAAAATTCAATGGGAAACGAATACCTCAGAAACAAAAAGATACTCATCGTCGAGGATGATGTCTCCAGCAGGTTGTACCTGAATAAGATACTTGAGAAATCAGGTGCATCACTATTCAATGCAACAGATGGTCAGGAAGCAATCAATATTGCACGAAATGAACCGGAACTTGATGTGATATTGATGGATATTCAGTTACCCATGGTTGACGGATACGACTCTGCCGCCAGAATCAGGGAATTCAGGCCAAACATCATAATTATTGCCCAGACAGCCTACAGCCTTCTTGGTGACAGGGAGAAGATTATTTCAAGCGGATTTGATGATTATATTGTCAAACCTATTTTCCCGAACCAGCTTATTGAGAAGATAGAAAGTGCCATTTCCAGGAAATAACAGGGCAAAGGGCAGCCTTTTTTAACGATCTATTCCCTGTAAACAGCTATCTGTCTGAATTCTTTAGTGAACAGTTCTGTCTCTTCCTTCCATCTTTCTTTTTCCTGACTGAGCGACAACTTCCCTGAAATTACTTTTCTCATCTGTGAATCGCCCGACAGAATGTCGAAAGGCATTAGTTTATTCTCATACTCATAGGGAGGGTCCTTAAACCTGAGTGCGTCTTCTCCGGATGTCTCAACTATGGCACTGATTATGTCAAGAGCCGTTTCAACAGGATGGTAAAAAGCCGGTTCTGTTACGTGGATCTGTATTCCTTCACAATAGCTTCCTGAATATTTGTTGAAGGTCGGAATGAAACCGTGTTCCCTGAAGTAACAGCCTTTCCTTCCTGAAGAATCAAGGATTTTCTTAAGCTCCGTGGGTTTAAGAAAAGGTGCTCCGAACAGTTCGAAAGGTATTGTCGTTCCTCTGCCTTCGGAAAGATTGAGGGCTTCGAGTAATACCATCCCGGGATAAACAATAGCCGTATTCAGGGTGGGCATGTTAGGTGATGGTAAAACCCATGGAAGGCCTGTTTCGCTGAACAGGGAATTCCTTTGCCAGCCTTTCATCCAAACGACATTAAGTTCACATGATGGAAAGTAGGCGGATCTGAGCCAGAGTGCCATTTCTCCGATCGTCATCCTGTGACACATGGGAAAGCATGCACCTCCTACAAAGGTAAAATACTCCTGCTTAAGTACCGGACCGTCATAAGGAATCCTGCCGATGGGATTCGGCCTGTCGAGAACCCAGACCGGGATGCCGGCTTCGCTGCAGGCTTCCATACATAGTTTGAGAGTCCATATATAGGTATAAAGTCTGGCTCCGACATCCTGAAGGTCGACAATAAGAAGATCTATTTTTTCAAGCATCTCAGGTGTCGGTTTTCTGTGTTCCCCGTAAAGACTGTACACCGGTACACCAAATACGGGATGCACTGATCCTTCCCACTCGATCATGTTATCCTGTGTCTGTCCGGAGATACCGTGCTGGGGTCCGAATACAGCTGCCAGCCGGCAGTCGTCACGATTGTGAAAATGGGTGGTGATATGCGTGAAGTCACCAAGAATGCTTGGAGCATGACAGAGGATGCCTGCTCTTTTTCCTCTTATTCCCACAGGAAGGTTTCCTGCTATCTGGTCCAGACCAGTCTTTACCATAATGCTGATTTTGTAACAAAGATATCATTTACACATCTCAGTTTATCAATAGAATTTTTAATGCTTATCTTATGAGCAATCTTTCGTAAGTTTACAGCTTAAAACAGAAAGTTGTGAGATCCATATGTATTGCATAAAAAGATACGCATCTTTATTTTGTTCATACATATGGGTTTTCCAGTCTGAGGTAGGAGGCTATCAGAACATAAAAATCAAAATTTTATACTGATGAAAAGACTTCTGATGATCACTGTTCTATTGCAGGTCCTGTTGTCATGTACCGATAAAGGAACTGAAAGAATAAGCATTCTTGAAACGACCGACCTTCATGGAGTGGTTCTTCCTTACGATTTCATTGAAAGGGAGAGTACAGAAGTATCGCTGGCCTCCGTTGCAACTTACATCAGACAAATAAGACAAGACGAAGGAGAATTGGTTCTTCTCGACAACGGAGACAACCTGCAGGGACAGCCAATTGTATATTACTACAACTTTATAGACACAGTATCGCCGCATATTAACTCCCTTATGATGAATTATCTGGAGTATGATGCTGGCAGTGTTGGCAATCACGATATTGAAGCCGGTCATGATGTCTACGACAGGCTGACAGGGGAGTATCGTTTCCCGCTTCTCGCGGCCAACGCTGTGAAATCTTCGACAGGTGAGCCATATTTCAAACCCTATGTGATAATTAAGAAAAAGGGAATGCGGATAGCTGTGTTCGGTCTTATTACTCCTGCCGTACCTACCTGGCTTCCGCCGGAACTATACAAGGGAATGGAATTCATGGATATGCTTGAGACTGCCAGGAAATGGATGCCAGTGATAATGAAAGAAAAGCCCGATATAATTGTGGGTCTTTTTCATTCAGGCTGGAGATGGGACGAAAACGGACAACAGTCAGGCAACTATATGGATGAGAACGGTTCTGCTGCAATAGCCAGGGAGGTTCCCGGATTTGATATAATATTCACAGGACATGATCATAATCCTGAAAACACAAAGATCATAAATACTGCCGGGGATACGGTGCTGATTCTCAACGCCGGGAGCAGGGCAGAATATGTAGGCCGGGCCGATGTGGTCATATCTGGTAAGCCAAAGGGGAAGAAACATATTACCGGGAAACTGGTAAAGATGCGTGATCTTGCACCTGATCCTGAATTTGTTTCTATGTTCTCCACACAACAGGAAAAGGTGAAGGAATATGTCGACAAGAAAATTGCTGTCTCGGATTCTGAAATCAGTTCACGTGATTCATATTTTGGTCCTTCAGCCTTTGTTGACATGATTCATGCGCTCCAGCTGAAGATCTCCGGTGCAGATATTTCCTTTGCTGCACCTCTTTCATTCGATGTGGCAATTAAATCGGGACCAGTTACGGTAAGCGATATGTTCAAACTCTACAGGTTCGAGAACATGCTGTATACCATGGAGATGACAGGGGAGGAGATACTCAGGTATCTTGAATATTCCTATGCCGGCTGGTATAATACAATGACAGGTCCGGGTGATAACCTTCTGAAATTCAGAAAAGACAAGGACGGCAAACCTGTTCTGAACAACGGAAAGGCCTGGCTCGCGGAACAGCCTTATAATTTTGATTCAGCCGCCGGTATCGATTATATTGTTGATGTCTCTAAGCCTGAGGGTTCAAGGATAAGTATACTTTCGATGTCGGGAGGCAAACCTTTCGACCTGAAAAAAATCTATACAGTCGCCCTGAACTCATACAGGGGAAACGGTGGCGGAGGTCATCTGTCAGGTGGAGCAAGCCTTTCGCCGGAAGAAATGAAGAAGAGGCTTATAAGATCGACTGACAGGGACCTGAGATATTATATCCTTGAAGAGATTGAGAGTAAAGGCAGAATATCCCCGCAAGCTCTTGATAACTGGCGGATTGAACCTTCCGGATGGGTTAAGCAGGCTTCAGAAAGGGATTACAGACTGCTTTTTAACTGAACCTGGATTGAAATATGTTGTTAATTAAATACTAATCTGATATTGTTATGAAGAATCATTTTTTTAAAGTATCCCTTATTTTCTTTCTTATTATGTCAGCCGGATGCGCTGCTCAGAAAGGTGTTACACCTGTATCCGCGACACATCATGTAAAAAACATCATTTTCTTTATTGGCGACGGGATGGGCACAGCGCAGGTATATGCAGGAATGACAGCAAGCAGCACTCCTTTTTATCTTGAGAAATTTCCATATTCAGGTTTCAGTAAAACATATTCAGCTGATAATTATGTTACTGACTCAGCAGCAGGAGGTACAGCCCTGGCTACAGGTGAGAAGACAAAAAACGGGATGATAGGAATGGGACCTGATACCACTGTAATCCAATCTGTTGTTGCCATTGCTTCAAAGAATGGTCTGGCAACAGGTGTCCTGAGCACTTCTGCAGTGACACATGCAACACCCGCCTCCTTTGTGGCCCATAACGCCGGAAGAGGTAACTATGAGGATATTGCACTCGATTTTGTAAAAGGAGTGCCCGATGTATTTATCGGAGGAGGTCTGGCTCATTTCAAAGATAGAAAAGATGGTAAAGACCTTACCGTTGACCTCAGGAACCTCGGCTATGATGTAGTATATAATATTGATGATCTCAGGAAATCGGGATCTGACAGGATAGCCGGACTTCTTTCAAAGGAGCATATGCCAACTATAAGTGAAGGAAGAAAAGGTGCTCTGAAGGAGATGGTTACAAAGGCGATTGAGACGCTTGGCAGGGACAAGGACGGGTTCTTCCTGATGGTTGAAGGTTCTATGATTGACTGGGGTGGCCACGACAGGGATAAGGAATATATAACAAATGAAGTTATAGACCTTGATGAAGCTATTGGTGTTGCATATGACTTTGCGAAACAGGATGGTGAAACGCTGATTGTTGTTACAGCCGACCATGAAACCGGAGGTATGTATCTGTACGGAGGCGATATCAAAGGCCACAAAGTGTCAGCCGGATTCAATGAAAACGGAAATCATACTGGCGTCATGGTGCCGGTCTTTTCTTATGGTCCGGAAGCTGAACGGTTTTCTGGTATTCATGAAAATACATATTTCTTTGGAGAGTTCCTTAATCTGTTAAATATCAGGGAATGAGTGAAAACAAACTCCCGCTTGTAGAACAGTTCTATACCCTTCAGGGAGAAGGGTACCACACCGGGAAAGCTGCCTATTTCATCCGGCTTGGCGGTTGTGATGTGGGCTGCAGCTGGTGCGATTCGCGTTTTGCCTGGGACAAGGACCTGCATCCACTGGAAGACACTGATAGTATTATTGCCTCTGTACTGGCTTCGGGAGCAGATTCTGTGGTTGTTACAGGTGGTGAACCCCTGATGTGGAACCTCGATTACCTCTGTTCTCAGCTCAAACAAAACAAAATTAATACCTTTATTGAAACAAGCGGGGCATATCCCTTAAGTGGTGAATGGGACTGGATCTGCCTTTCACCTAAGAGAAATATGCCGCCGGTTGGCGATATATGCGCCAGAGCCAATGAATTAAAGGTTATAATAGAAACACCGTCTGACTTTGAATGGGCTGAAAAATACAGAGGAATGGTTAAGGATGACTGTCATCTGTTTCTACAGCCTGAATGGAAAAGGTTTAAAGAAGTCATTCCCGGTATTGTTGATTATATAAGAAAAAATACAAAATGGAGGATCTCCCTTCAGGCACATAAATACATGCACATTCCCTGATACCATGAAACGTCTCTTATTAGTGATGTTCCTTCTTTCCGGATTTTTTCCGGTGGTGGCTGATGCACAATCGCTTCATACTTCATCTGCGAGGGCCGCGAAGTTTTACAGGGAGGGCTCCCAGAGTTATGATTTTTTCGACTATGCCAGTGCTGAAGCAAGTCTTTTGGAGGCTGTCAAGACTGATCCACGGTTCTATGAGGCTCATATGGTGATTGCTGAACTCTATTCTAAACAGAAACGCTATACAGAATCTGCAAAACATTATCGTGAGGCAGTAAGGATTGACTCACTGTTTTTCCTCCCGGTGTTATTTCCACTGGCCGGTTCTGAGCTTATGTCAGGTGACTATGAAAGGGCTTTGATTCACTACAGGGCTTATCTTGATCAGAAAAATATTTCAGCAAGAAACAGCGCAATTGCAGAAAGAAATATCCTGAACTGCAAGTTTGCAATTGAGGCCCTGAAACATCCTGTCCGGTTTAGTCCTGTTGATATGGGGAACGGCGTCAATTCAGCTGATGATGAATACTGGCCGTCCATAACGGCTGACGGACTTACTATGATGTTCACACGCCAGGGTAAACCGGCTGAAAGAGGGATGAAAAGAGTGCCTGCACAAGAGGATTTTTACGTCAGCCACTATGGGGAAAATAGTTGGTCGGCAGCGGTAAATGCAGGACCACCTCTGAATTCCTCATCAAACGAAGGAGCTCAGACACTATCATCTGATGGTACTTACATGTTTTTTACAGCATGCGACCGACCCGGAGGTGCAGGAAGCTGCGACATTTATTTCTCATCATATTCAACAGGGAAATGGTCAACGCCCTTTAATGTCGGTTCTCCTGTCAATACAGCTTACTGGGAGTCACAGCCTTCTGTCAGCGCCAACGGCCGCCTGCTTTTCTTTTCAGGAAACAGACCCGGGGGGGTCGGCGGAAAGGATATCTGGTACTCGGTGAAAAAGAATGATAACAGCTGGTCGGAACCGGTAAACATGGGTAGTACGATCAACACTGACGGTGATGAGATGTCTCCGTTCATTCATTTCGATGGCAGAACCCTTTATTTTTCTTCCGACGGCAGACCGGGGATGGGAGGATTTGATTTGTATATGACCAGGATGAGTGATGATTCAACATGGAGTGAACCCCGGAATCTGGGTTATCCGATCAATACATATAATGATGAGACCGGACTTGTCATTGAATCCGGCGGGCAGAGAGCCTACTTCTCATCAGTAAGGGATAATATAAACAGGAAGGATATCTATTATTTCGACCTTGAAGAATCAATAAGGCCCGATCCGGTATCTTATCTGAAGGGCAGGGTTGTCGATCGTGAGACCGGCAAAGCTTTGCAGGCAGACTATGAACTTATAGGTATATCAGCACAGGAGATACTGGTGGAAAGTACCACTGATCCCGATGGAAATTTTCTTGTGTGCCTGCCTGATGGAAAAAACTACGGGCTTAATGTGAGGAAGACAGGCTACCTGTTCTATTCAGGCAGTTTTATGCTTGAAGGAGAACACAGCGCTGCCATGCCATTTATCAAACGGATAGCCCTTAACCCGGTAAAGGCCGGAGAAAAAATGCTGCTTTCGAATGTGTTCTTTGAAGTCGACTCGTGGCTGCTGAAGAAAGAATCACTGGCAGAGTTGAATAACCTTGTAGACCTTCTTAAGGAAAATAAGGAAATCATTGTTGAAATAGGAGGGTACACCGATTCGACGGGATCGGATCAGCATAATAAGGTGCTTTCAGAAAAAAGGGCACAGTCAGTTGTCGATTATCTTGGATCAAAAGAGATAGATTTGGATAGACTCAGATCAAAGGGTTACGGGAACGCTTTCCCTGTCGGCGACAATATTACCACTGAAGGCAGGAGACTAAACAGAAGGACAGAAGTAAAGATACTTGAAGACTAAAAAAAATAGCTGCCCAGACAGTAGCAGCTATTTTTGATCTCATGATTGGTAAATTCAGACGAACTTTGCAAACAACATCTGGAATCAAATAGTAATCATGGTTTTAATCGATTTTCTTTCTGAAGCATCATTCCTTTCAGCAAGAATTGCCGGAACGGATATATAAACCCCTGTACCCGTCAATCCGTTGCATTCAAGCCGGATGCTCCCTCCAAGCAGACTTATGATCTTCCTTACAAGCATTATGTTTATCGCCGAGTAGAGATCGTTGAATTTTTCAAGCGAGGCACTCAGATCGGTTGTTTCGAAGAATTCCCTGTTTTTAATGTAACCCATTCCCGAATCGAGAATGTAGAGATTAAATAGGCCATCCCTGATATTATAGCCTATTTTAATATACCCAGATCGTGTATTGGAGAGAGATATCTGAAAAAGATTCCGAATTACCCTTTTTATTTTTCCGGTATCCATTAAAAACTCCTCCTTGTTAATAATCTGGTTCTCTGTTACAAGCAGTATATCCTTGTACTTGTCCTTTCTTAGGGTGTCCCTGAAATCAATCAACATCTCTTCCAGGAAATTTTCCGGTTTACCTCTTCTCGATTCTGCCTTTGAATTACCCGT
>CAZBQM010000094.1:5085-8297 GCA_964494045.1 uncultured Rikenellaceae bacterium | reverse complement strand
AAAAAGAGGCCATCCCCGTTAAGGGACAGCCTCTTCTATCAGGAATAAATAAAAATTAATTCGTCGGATACCCCGGGTTCTGTACCAGGTTCGGGTTAGCCTGAAGTATGGTACGGCTTATCATCATGATCATGGTATGGTCGTCTGCTTCAGCAGGTTTATCCCACCATGCACCGGTATAGGCATCAAACCTGCAAAGGGTTGTCCTGCGTATACCTTCACCGATAAACTCACGGCCCCATTCATCAAGAAGCTCCTGTTCGGTGATCACAGTACCGTCTTCCGGGTACAGGCTTTCAGAGCCTTCCGGATAGTATCTTTCCCTTACTATGTTGAGCAGCCGTTCAGCTTCTGCCTTTTCACCTGCCCTGAACTTAACCTCGGCAAGTGAATAGTAGATCTCTGAAAGCCTGATAAGGGCAAAGTCTGATTCCATCTTGCCGACATCGGTGGTTCTGTAGATCGGGTATTTGATGAGGCACCATCCCGAACTCTGGTCAGCATGGTCCATATCGGATATCATGACCGACCCGGATGTGGCATCAGGAGAGATACTGAGGGTATCGGTATCCTCGAACCAGCCTACCTGATCCCTCATGTACAGGGTGTACCTGCCGTTGTCAGCCTTTATGAAGATCTTGTCGCCGCTGCCGTTCCTATAGTCGAGCGACTCGCGGAGGAACATACCCTTACGTGTTGTATTGCCAAGGTTGCGGTATTTCTCAAGTCTTACGTCATCAGGATATTTCATGAACTTACGCACGGGCTTGCCGTTTACAGATGAATATTCATTGCCTTCAAGGTCGAGACCGGGCTGCAGTCCGTACCTGTGGTTCATATCACCCCAGTCGCTGAAGCCGAAATACGGAGCTGCCTTGAAGGGCGCGCCCCACCAGTACATGCTGGCGCTGTATACATAATGGGTATAACCGTATGAGCTTGGGAAACCGTAGATGATCTCGTCACAGGTCTCGTTGTTCCAGTCGTAGGGAGCATCCCAGCGGTCAGCGACCTCATAGGTGCCATAATCTCCGTCGATGATATTCCCGGCATAGGTTTCGACGTCGTCATCATGGCTCACGCCTGTCCAGAGTTCAGCATTCAGGTAAAGCTTTACAAGAAGGGCTGCGGCCCCGGCCTTGTTCCATTCACCCTGTTTCAGCTTATTGCCTCCCGTACCCTGTTTTGTCTCCAGAAGAGGCATGGCTTCCAGCAGTTCAGTCTCGATAAAGTCAAATGTCTGCTGTGGTGTTGCCTGTGCCGGCATGAGGTTAGCGCTCGGATAGTCGGTGACTATGGGCACATTACGGAAGATGTCAAGGAGGTTGATATAGTTCCAGGCACGGAGAACCCTCAACTGGGCTATGAGGTTACTCATCTCCTCTTCTGTCATCCTGAAATCAACAGGATTCAGTTTCGACAGGTCGGCTATAGCGCTGTTGCAATAGGCGACTCCTCTGAACAGGTTAAGCCAGGCATTCTTGGGGTTTGCATCATCAAGGTTCCATGTGTGCTTGTGAAGACGGAAATATACCTGTCCGTCAAGCCAGTGTCCCTGCCTGTTGGCAGTCATAAAATGGTCAGCAGTATTCTCGCTGATCTGGAAAAGGGCTCCCGAAAAAGTGCTGTAGGCATAGTTAAAGGGCCTTGTCCACGACTGTATCACGTTTGCCTTTGATACATAGAAGTTTTCAGATACGATGATGTCATAGACATTCTCATCGAGTTTGGTACAGCTTATGTTGAAGACGGTAAGTAAGGCTGCAACGCAAACCATATATTTTAAATATTTCTTTATTCTCATGACTTTACTCTTTTATAGTTAGAAATTAAGCCTGATTCCAAACAGGTACTGCCTTGTGGCAGGATAATAACTTTTCTTTCCTGCCGGAACTCCGGGCTCAAGACCGTTGACCGGGAAGATATCCGGATCAACACCATCATATCCTGTCATCAGCAGAAGGTTCCTTCCTGTGAAATATACCCTTACATCACCCAGCCATTTTGTATTGGGCCTGATAGTATATCCGAGTGTGGCGACATCCAGCTTCAGGAAGTCGGCATCCTGAACGAAATAACTGTTGTGTTCGTTCATACCCTTTACAATATGTTTGTTCTTGGTAAAGGTAAGGTCGAGTACGTTGAGGTTTGCAGCTGCTGACTGAAGTCCCCAGTAGAACTCATGTATGTTGTAAACCTGGTATCCGAAGTTGCCCCTGAAGAAAAGGGTAAGGTCGAAGTTCTTGTATTTGAAGCTGTGATTGGTCGAAAGCATCAGTTTCGGAAGACCATTACCTACTGCCACCTTGTCTATATCGGCTCCTTCGGTGATGGATTTGACCTCACCATCAGCGCCTCTGATGAGCCAGTTGCCCAGGTCATCAACTCCTGCATATGGATAAGTGAAGAAGGTCCCGATCCTCGATCCTTCCTCTATGCCCTGTACTGAACCCGGACTTCCCGGTGCGGGGAAAGTGCTCTGCCAGTAGAAGGTCTGGCCCGAATACAGATCGTTTGAGAAGGAGATGAACTTGTTATTCTGGGTCGAAGCAATGACTCCTATGTTATATGAGAAATTCTTTGTCTTTACAGCATTGAAGTTAACCTCAGTCTCAATACCCGTGTTTCTCATTGTACCCACGTTAACAAAGCTTGTGTTGACAATGTTCGGCGGAACCGATACTTCGTAGTTTCCCAGCAGGTCCTGCTGAGTACGGTTGAAGTAGGTAAAGCTACCGCTTATCCTGTTGTTCAGGAGGGCGAAGTCAACACCCACGTTCCAGTTCTTACCAAGTTCCCACCTGAGGTTGGCATTGGGGTTCCTGTTGGGAGCCCATCCTACATAATACTGACCACGGAAAGGTGTCTGTGTGGTGCTTCCTGTTGCACCCATGGTTGCCAGGGAGTTGTAGTTTGAGAAGTTCTGGTTCCCTGTTATACCATAGTCACCCCTTATCTTAAGTTCGTTGACCCATCCGACATTCTTCATGAAGTTCTCCTCACTGATGAGCCATCCGAAAGATACAGCCGGGAAATAACCCCACTTATGGTTGGCCCCGAATTTCGAGGATCCTTCATACCTCAGTGAAGCTGTTGCAAGATATTTTCCTTTATAGTCATAGCTTAGACGTCCGAAAAAGGCGATGAGCTTGGAATCCTGCTTCCCTGTCGTTTGTCCGAGACGTCCGACCGAAGCGCTGTTATATGATCCG
>CAZBQM010000094.1:0-5075 GCA_964494045.1 uncultured Rikenellaceae bacterium | reverse complement strand
CCATGTTGTTCCATTCGAACATGTCTGTTGTGAAGTCGCTGTTCTCAATCGTAAGCGAGGTGTTCATGAAATACTGGTAGCTGTAACCTCCAAGGAGCTTAATATTATGGTCTGAAATTTTTGTGCTGTAGTTGACAAGCCATTCGAAGCTCTTCTGCAGGGTGTTATCCCTTCCCTGGGAAGCCTGTCCCTTCCTCCCGAGTTTGATGGCCTGGGTGGATGTGGAAGGACGGAACCAGTAGGCGTTGTTATCATTGATCTGCTGGGCAACCGTAACCGATGTGTTGAGGTTATGTATCGAACCTGGAGCCAGAAGCGGAAGCAGGTTGAGTCTGAAAGTACCGTCCCAGTCAAGGTACCTGGTCTCTGTCTTGTTCTTCTCAAGCTTAAGCAGCTCGACCGGGTTTATTGCTTCCCATGTCGTTGGTTCATAGAAAAGTGCGGGGTTGTCGGGATTCATGATCGGCATCGTCGGGTTCAGCGACAGGGCCTGCCAGAATACCGAGTAGTCGGCGTTATCTGAGTTGATAACACGCGGTGCAATGTTCAATCCCACCTGGTAGAGTTCATTGGCTGCCATATGATTGAGAGACAGCCTTGCTCCTACCGACTGACGGGTCGACCTTATGTCAATACCTGTGGCATCCCTTACGTCGATGGTTGCCCTGTAGTTGTTCCTCGGATCACCTCCTGAAAACTGAAGGGTATGGTTCTGTGTCACCCCGGTCCTGGTAAGCTCCCCGAACCAGTCGGTGCTCGCTCCAAAGTCATTGCCCCTCTCAGGATGTTTTCTCCACTCCTCAGCTGAAAGAACGTTGATCTCACGCTTTGCCACGTCAAAACTCATGTAACCGTTGTATGAAGCCCTGAACTGTCCGTCAGTCACACCTTTCTTTGTCGTGACAAGGATAACACCGTTCGAACCCCTGGTTCCGTAGATCGATGATGCAGCACCGTCCTTCAGGATGGATATGGACTCGATATCGTTCTCATTTATATTCTGGAGGTTTCCTCCGGGCACCCCGTTGATGACAACAAGAGGCTCAATGCCGGCGGTCCTTGACGACACACCTCTTACCTGGATGTTGGTCGATGAGTTCGGGTCAGCAGCAGCTGTGTTTATGATGGACACACCGGCAACCTTCCCTGCGATCTGCATCACCGGGTTGACTGATGGGACGTTAAGGAAGTTCTCACTGTTTATGCTCGATACTGCACTGGTCAGCTCCTTCTTGTTTACAGAGCCGTAGCCGATGACAACAACGTCGGCAAGGGCAACCATATCCTCGGCAAGAGTGACATCATAGCTGTTCGATGCCGTAACCGGGATCTCCTGGGTTGTCATACCCACAAAGCTGAATACCAGGGTCTGTGCATTGGAAGGTATCCTCAGTGAATAGCGTCCGTTGACGTCGGTAAGGGCACCGACAGTATTGTTTCCCTTGACCGTTATCGACACCCCTGGAAGAGGGTTGCGTTTGACATCTGATACAACGCCGCTTATCTCTCTCTGCTGAACAGAGGATACTGAAACATCGTCCGGTACACCGTCGTCACCGGGCATTACAAACGAAACTGTTCCTGTCGTAATATCATTCAGGTCATTCCCGTCCCGGGCAAATGACTGGTTGACAAACAGGCAGGAAATCATCAGAACGATCACAGCAGATCCGGGCCGTGATCTGAACTGCCTCCATTTTGGGCTCCGGTATTGCGAAAGCCACAATCTGAGTGTTTTCTTCATAGTTAATGGTTTAATGGTTTAATAGTTTAATGGTTTGATTGGTTATATTGAATACTTGATTCCATACTTCCCTCTGCGGGAAGATGAAATTGTTTCCGGTTTTTCCCTGGCATAAGGGCAAGAGATTAGCAGCTCCACGAATACTCATGAAATCAGAATAAAATTTAGAAACATCTAACTCACTGAAAGGCGGAATAAAAGAGCAGTTCTTCCCAGTAGAACTGCTCTTTGGCCCTGTTAAAATAATTAACCTAAATCGGTCCTTTAAAACTCCGGCCTTTCATACTCTACTATCAAAATACCACCTGCCAGCAATCTTTCAGGACCTTCATATGAAAAGAAAACTATCATCGACTGTTCATTAAATCTGCTGCCTGGTAAAAGAACAATAATTATAACCTATCAGGTTTTGGTTTATATGCGTTATATCCCTGAATGCGACCGCACACCTATCGGGAAGAAAGAAAAAAGCGGGGGGCAGGGAGCAGAGAGCAGGGGGCAGGGAGCAGGGGGCATGGGGCCTCTATGATAGATGGGGTATGGACGAGAGGAGAAGTACATATGATAGATGGATTAAAAAAGACAAAAGATAAAAGACAAAAGTCACAAGTAGGTTATACTATTGAATATTAAGATTATAGATAATACATTAAGAAAGACAAAATATAAAAGAAAAAAGTAAAAAGTATATATATAAATGAATATTAAGTACATATAAGATATATAGACATATCTAGCTCTGGAACAAACCAAGGCAAAGCCGAGTTCACCGAAGGCAAACACTGGAACACTGGAACACTGGAACACTGGAACACTGGAACTTTGGATTTGTCTTTTCTTTACTTGTGACTTTTGTCTTGTTTCTTTTGTCTTTTCTTCACTGGAACATTGGAACAATGAAACATTGAAACAATGCTAAAGATTAAAGTTGAATAGAAACCCCTCTTAATTCTGGCCTTCGGCTTAATATTTATATGGGGCGGGCGGCAAAACCGGAAAAAGTGCGAACCGTGCCCTTTTTTTGTAGCGGGGAGCAAGGTGTAGCGAGCGTAAAAAAAAGGGTACGGTTGGTTTTTCCGGCCACCTTTACTTTGGTTACTTTCTTTTGGTGGGGCAAAAGAAAGTGACAAAAACGAAATAGAATACGAAAATCAACCAGGATCAAGCATGCAACACCTAAACTTGCATTCACTCGATATGGATTTCCTGAATATACTTTTTTGCTCCTTTATCCTTTAGTCAACATATTTGATACGTTTGTCAAAATGATCATTATTCCACACCTCTAAAACCCACATTTGGCATAACTTACGGTTAATATAGCCGATACTACATCAGGCCTGATATGTCTTTTTCTATGCTCAGATAATCCGGCTTGGCAGTATATGGCCTTTTAAGCTGCCTCTATGAAAAAGATCCTTAGTATGGTTTTTTTACTTTTAGCATCTGAGTGCAGCACTGTTCTTTGCCAGACCGTCATCCGGCAGACCATAGGCAGCACAGGAAACTCATTAACCGCAAACGGATTGCTTGTCAGGCAGACCATCGGCCAGCCCTCCTCGACAACCGTGATAAGTCACGACGCCTATATCCTCCGGCAGGGATTTCAGCAACCTCTCTCCCTGTCAGGCAACACCCCTGGTCATCGTCCTCTCCCCGGCTTCACCATCTATCCCAACCCTGCTTCCACCCAGACACTGGTGACACTGAAAGATGACAACTGCGTCTCCTTCTCAGTGACCCTTACCGGCATGAATGGCGTCGTCCTCAGGGAGTCCACCGTTGTGAACATGAACCATATACAGCTCGACCTTACGGGCTTAGCAGCCGGATCCTGTATCATCACGGTAAAAACTTCAGACAACCGCACTTCTTCCGGCCTGCTCGTTGTGACAGACCACGGATCGCACTAACACAAACCCCATGAGAAAAAAGATAATCCTTTCATCTGCCCTAATCATGTTCATGGCTGTACTCCAGGCCCAGGAATACAACGTCGGACTCTCTTTCCTTCAGAACCATTCCTCTCTCAGGTTCGTCGATTCTCATGGAAACAAACAAAAAGAAGATTCCCGTATAGGCTATGGCTACAGCCTCTTCCTTCAGAAGACGATTGAGGATTATTATCTCGAAGGCTCATTGTCATACAACAATCGCGGAGCCATGTCAAGCTACGGCACAAGCAGGCTGGAATGGTCGCTGCATTATTTAGGTGCCAGCGTCAGCGCAGCCCGCCGTTTCAGTCTTTTTAACCTGAATCCCCATGCCGGTATAGGCCTTTACTATGGACGGCTGTTCAAGGCGGGACAGATAACGGGACAGGAATATTTTAACCTGCTCGCCGAAGATGAAATCAAAAAGAATGATCTGGGTTTCAATATTTTTGCCGGGCTTAACTACGCATATTCTGATGGCAGCTCACTTTTCTTCAGGCTCGACCGTTACACGGGAATAGCCCAGATAGAGAAGAGACAACCCGGACAGAAACTCTTTAACCGGTCATTCTCGGTTCAGCTTGGACTTATTTTCAGAATTAACGAACTAAGCAACATACAATGAAGAATTTAGCAACATCATTATTTATCCTCGTTGCATTCCTTTGTCCCAGGGTCCACGCACAGATGGCCGACGGTATAACCTACCAGGCAGTGGCTGTCGACGTCAACGGAAAGGAAATAGCAGGAATGGACATCAACGGTTCGGTGATCTACGACAGGGAGATAGGCGTCAGGTTCTCTGTCATAGCTGGATCCGGTGAAGGAGAAGTACAGTATTGCGAGGAACACAGCACCTTTACCGACCAGAACGGACTCTTCACACTGGTCATAGGACACGGAGAAGTGTCGTCTTCGGGAAAATACCAGAAGCTTGCCGACATTCAGTGGGGTGCTGACAGGATGTTTCTTAAGGTTGAAATAAAAACATTCCGCTCATCCACTTATGTCCTTACCGGCGTCCAGCAGATGATGGCCGTGCCTTTTGCCTTCTATGCCCTCCGGTCCGCCGGGATGGCTGTTGACTATTCCGACATCCTCAACAGGCCCACCCTGAGCGCGGTGGCTACCAGCGGAAGCTATAACGACCTTTCCGGGAAACCACAGCTGTCGCCTCTGGCTGCCAGCGGAAGCTTCCGGGACCTTGTCGACATACCTCCACTTGCTTCAGTGGCTGCAAGCGGAAGCTTCCGGGACCTTGTCGACATACCCTCTCTTGCTGCAGTGGCTGCAAGCGGTAACTACAGCGACCTGCTCAACAGGCCGGCACTTGCCCCGGTAGCCACAAGCGGCAGCTACAACGATCTTGTCAACAGACCATCCCTCTCGGCTGTTGC
>CAZBQM010000093.1:0-8304 GCA_964494045.1 uncultured Rikenellaceae bacterium | reverse complement strand
GCATGCTCCCAAACATAGTATCCGAAAAGAATTAATTTCTACTTTTGCAGTTATTACTTACAGAATCGGGGGAAGTAATAACAGATTAAAAGTCCATTGAAAATCAATTGACTTCTTTTGAAGTCAGGATAGATTGACAACTCAGGCTTCATTGTTTTGGATATACTCTTCGGAGTTCGACCGGGTCAAAAATCCATGACTTCTGTTTTTCTTTTCCCGGTATTGATGTTTTTAAAGGGTATGACTGACTTATCATATGTTTATCCTTTCCTTCAGTTGAAGAATCCGGTTTTTACAGGAAGTCCGGGTCTGACAGACCTGACCGGAAATTTGCCTGGGATTTCTGAAATGGGTACAGGGGCAGTGGTTATGAAGTCGGTTTTTGAAGAACAGATCAGATATAAACCGGGTGACCGGATCGAATCTGACGGACATCAGGTCAGATAGTGGATTGAAACCTATTAGAAAGCACATAAGCTAACAAATATGTCGCACGTGGAAACTAATATCGGAAAGGATAATCTGGCGTTTAAAATTGAAAAAGCCCTTGAGGTGCCAGCCAGGAAATGCTATCAGTGTGGGAAATGTTCTGCAGGCTGCCCTATGGCGGATGAGATGGACCTGCCCCCGAGCATGGTGATGAGACTTCTTCAGACTGAGACTCCGGAGAACGACGAAAAGATTCTTAAGTCTCATGCCATATGGCTTTGCGTCACCTGTGAGATGTGTCTCAGCCGTTGTCCTATGGAGATTGACATACCGGGTATAATGGATTTCCTTCGTCAGAGATCCCTGAAAGAAAAGAAAGTAAATCCGAAAGCGCGTAACATCATTGCTTTTCATAAATCCTTCCTTAACTCAATAAAGTATACAGGAAGGTTGTTTGAACTCGGTCTCATCCTCGATTACAAGCGTCAGTCACTTAACCTCCTGCAGGATGCAACGCTTGCCCCGGGAATGATTTCCAGGGGAAAGCTGCACTTCATCCCTGGGAGAATCAAGGGGATGTCACAAATTAAAAAGATTTTCAAGAAGACCTCAAAACAGGAAGACAAATGAAGACTGGAATTTATCCGGGATGCTCGCTAACAGGCTCGGCACGTGATTATAATGAATCAGTATTTGCACTGGCGAGGGCTTTTGGTCTTGAGCTGGAGCAGATGACAGACTGGAACTGCTGCGGTGCAACAGCTGCCCATAACATGAACAGGGAACTCTCACTTGCTCTTCCGGCAAGGATACTGGCACTCGCGGAACAGAACGGGATGGATGAAGTACTTGTTCCCTGCGCAGCCTGCTACAACCGCCTGACTGTAACGCAGACAGAGCTGAAAAAGGATCCGGAGCTTAAGAACAGAATCTGTGAGACAATAGAAATGGATTATAAGGGAAGCTCACAGATAATAAATGTTGTTGAATGGATCGATAAATACATAATCCCCGGGCTCGATGGAAAGATCGTCAAGCCGTTCAGTCATAAAGTTGCCTGCTATTACGGGTGTCTGCTTGTCAGACCTCATAAGGTACTTAAATATGACAGGCCGGAGGATCCGGAAACCATGGACTTGGCGATGAGCAGGATAGGAGCAGACCCCCTGTACTTTCCCTTTAAAACAGAATGTTGCGGCGCCGGGTTATCAATTTCAAGGACTGATTCAGTGTCAAAACTCTCGGGAAAGATTATTGAAGATGCCGAAAGCCGTGAAGCGGAAGCAATCATTGTCGCCTGCCCGATGTGTCACTCCAATCTCGATATGAGAAGAAAGGATATTAACAAATACTGGGGGAAGGATTTTACTATACCAGTTATGTTTGTTACCCAGGCTATTGGCCTGGCAATCGGACTTGCTCCAGAAGAGCTGGGTCTGAAAAGGCATTTTGTTGAAGTAAAGATTAGTTGAAGGAATTAAATACAGAATAATGGCAAGAATAGGTGTATTTATTTGTCATTGCGGTGAAAACATCAGCTCTACCGTCGATTGCGGGAAAGTGGCTGAACGGATTGGTAAGCTGAAAGGAGTGGCCATAAGTACCGATTACAGGTATATGTGCTCGGATCCCGGTCAGAAGCTGATCAAGGATGCTATCAGGGAACATAACCTGACCGGTGTCGTCGTCTCAGCGTGTTCACCCAGGATGCATGAACCGACTTTCAGAAGAGCATGTGCTGAGGCCGGGCTCAATCCATATATGTGCGAGATGGCCAATCTGAGGGAACACTGCTCATGGGTTCATGAGAAGAATGATCTCACAACAGAAAAGGCCATCGACATAGTCCGCACCCAGGTAGAGAAGGTTAAGCTTAACAGGTCACTTGAGCCGATCAAGGTTCCGGTAACGAAAAGAGCTTTGGTTATCGGTGGAGGGATAGCGGGTATCCAGGCTGCACTCGACATAGCAAACACCGGGAATAAGGTTGTTATGATAGAACGGTCACCGTCGATCGGAGGACACATGTCGCAGTTGTCTGAGACATTCCCGACTCTCGACTGCTCACAATGTATCCTTACTCCCCGCATGGTGGAGGTTGCACAGCATCCCAACATCACTCTTTATACTTACGCTGAAGTAGAAAGCGTGGAGGGATTCATTGGCAACTTCAAGGTTAAGGTAAGAAAGAAGGCAAAGAGCATTGACGAAAAGGTTTGTACCGGCTGCGGGCTCTGCACAACAAAATGTCCTCAGAAAAAGATCCCGAATGAGTTTGAACAGGGATTGGGTAACCGGACGGCCATCTATATTCCTTTTCCCCAAGCTGTCCCGAACAAGCCTGTTATCGATAAGGAACATTGTACTTATTATATAAAGGGCAAATGCAAGGTCTGCGAGATTGTTTGTCCGGCCAAAGCTATCAGGTTTGACCAGCAGGATGAGATATTGGATCTCGAGATAGGAGCGATAGTGGTAGCTACGGGGTTCGACATCAAGCATACGGATTTCTTCCCCGAATACGGTTTCGGCCGGTACAAGGATGTGATTGACGGACTGCAGTTTGAGAGGCTGGCATCAGCATCTGGTCCGACAGCCGGAGCTATCCTCAGGCCATCTGACGGCAAGGTTCCGAAAAACATCGTGTTTGTTGCCTGTGCTGGTTCACGCGACCCTGCCAAAGGAATTGAATACTGTTCCAAAATATGCTGTATGTACACCGCCAAGCACGCGATGCTGTACAAACACAAGGTTCACGACGGGAACGCCTATGTCTTCTATATGGATATAAGGGCGGCAGGCAAGAATTATGAAGAATTTGTCAGAAGGGCTATTGAGGAAGATCACGTGAATTATGTACGTGGAAGGATATCGACTATCTATGAAAAGAATGGCAAATTTATTGTCAAGGGTGTTGATACTCTTCTTGGAGCTAAACAGGTTGAGATAGAGGCCGATATGGTTGTCCTGGCAACTGCAGGTGTTGCGAATTCAGGAGCCGAAGAGCTGGCTCAGCGACTTCACGTATCCTACGACTCGCACAAGTTTTTTGCTGAAGCACATCCTAAGCTGAAACCGGTAGAAACCAATACTGCAGGGATATTCCTTGCCGGTGCCTGCCAGAATCCCAAGGACATTCCTGATTCTGTTTCACAGGCCTCGGGTGCCGCTGTTAAGGTGGCAGCATTGTTTTCACAGGACCAGCTTACGCGCGAACCACTGGTAGCCTATGTTAACCGTCAGGCTCCTCCCGTCTTCTCCACCTGCGTTGGATGCTTCCTCTGCCAGTCTGTATGTCCTTACCAGGCCATAGAGCGTGAGGAGATCAAAAGCAGGGATGGAAAAGTTATCAAGACTATTGCAAAGATCAATGAGGGACTGTGCCAGGGTTGCGGCACATGCGTTTCACTTTGCAGGTCCAAGTCGATCGACCTTCAGGGATATTCCAACCAGCAGGTATATTCCGAAGTAATGGCTTTATTGAATGAATTTTAGTTAAAAAACATATATATGTCAGATTTTCAGCCAAAAATTGTTGCATTTGTCTGTAACTGGTGTACATACGCTGGTGCCGATCTTACCGGGACAAGCAGGATAAAGTATTCTTCTTCTGTAAAGATCATAAGGTTTCCCTGTACAGGAAGAATTGATTTTATGCTTCTGCTGAAGGCTTTTGCCAACGGGGCCGACGGGATCATTGTATCAGGTTGCCATCCCAACGACTGTCACTATACGTCCGGCAACTTTCACGCCAGACGCCGGTGGATAGTTTTCAGAGAGCTAATGGAATTTATGGGAATTGATATGAGAAGGATTACATTTTCATGGGTATCTGCTGCTGAAGGAGCCAAGTGGGCTGATGTAGTGAATCAGACAGCGGAAACAATACACGGATTGGGTCCTTATGTCTCATACAGGGATATGGTAAATAAACCGGTTGAAGAGGAGGTAAGAAATGAATAACCTGGTTAATAAAGCAAAGGATCTGCTTTCAGCAGGAACTGTAAATGTTGTCATAGGTTATGAAGCCGGACCAACAGACCTCGCCCGTGCTGCATTCATAACCGATCCGGAAAAAGCCGGGAAACTGATCTATGATGAGAGGTGCACACAGAATCTCGCAGTATATCTCACAAAGGATGAAGTCAGGAAAATGGGGAAAATGGCCATTGTGGCAACATTACCCGTTATGAGGAGCATTATGGTTCTCGTCTCTGAACATCAGGTTGACCCGTCCGATATCGTGGTCATAGGGATTTCGACGGAAGGCAATCTTATCGATATACCTGATATGAACTATATGCAATCTGTAATTGAGAAGTCATACCAGGGCAATCCCGAAAAAGAGAAGGCTCTCATCGAAGAGCTCAGAAAAATGAGTACGGAGGAGAGGTTTGCCTGGTGGCAGAAAGAGCTCTCAAAATGTATTAAATGCTATGCATGCCGGCAGGCCTGCCCTATGTGCTATTGCTCAAGGTGTACCGTGGAGATCAATCAACCGCAGTGGATACCGGTGCAGTCAAACACTGAAGGCAATATGGAATGGCATATGCTCAGGGCTATGCACCTGGCAGGAAGATGTGTTAGCTGCGGCGAATGTGCAAGAGCCTGTCCTGTCGATATCCCATGTCATCTGCTGACAATGTTCCTTGTCGATCAGACACACAATCATTTCAATGTATATGCCGGTACTGCTGAGGATATGAAATCAGTCCTCTCTGTATATGAACCCGGTGATAAAGAAAACTTCATAGTCTAAGATGGAAAAGATCGTGAAACTTATAAGGAAGGAATCGCTGCCGGGGCTTTATGCTCACTTCATGGAGAAGTGTAAGGTTTATGCCCCTGTCAGGTCTTCCTCCGGCAAAATTGAATTCAGATATAATCCTGAGTTTCCAGATGTGACTTTCGATCATATCCGGTCAGTCCTTTCGGTTAAGAACCTTGTTTTTCCGAAAGTTGAGAACCTTATGTATTTTTCAGATTCAAAGACAGAAACAAGGTTTGATGCAGTTGACCCTGAACGGATGCCCGATGTTGTTCTATGGGGAGCCCACCCATGCGATACTGCTGCCTTTGACGTTCTTAAGTCGGTCTTTTGCTGGGACATCAAGGATGATTACTTTGCCAACCGTCTGGAAAAACTTACAGTGGTTGGCCTGGCCTGCAGTTCACATGACAACTACTGCTTCTGTACCTCTGTAGGATTGTCACCATCATCCGAAAAGGGGAGCGACATACTTCTCACCCCCCTGAAGAATGGAGATTTCAAAGCTGATATCCTTACCGCGAAAGGTGAAAAGGTTCTGAATGAACAGCCGGCCCTGTTTGAATCGTATTCGTCTGAAGAAGCTGTGGTAACAGTAGTTGAAAAGAAATTCAGTCATGAAGAGGTGACTGCCAGGTTGGAAAAGAATTTCGAACATCCTTTCTGGGTTGAAAATTCCCTTCGCTGCCTTGGATGCGGAGCCTGTGCCTTTGTCTGTCCGACCTGCGCATGTTTTGATATCCAGGATGAGAAGAGCGGATCATCAGGTCGCCGGTACAGGTGCTGGGATTCCTGTGGATTCAAACAGTTTACGCTTCATACCTCGGGTCATAATCCAAGGCCGGTGCAAAGCAAGAGATGGCGTCAGAGGATTATGCATAAATTTTCATATATGCCGGACCGCAATAACTCGCTTGGCTGCGTGGGATGTGGACGTTGTTCGGCAGCCTGCCCCGCTGACATGAACATATCGGAGCAGCTTGAAACTTTACAAAGTATTTAAAAACATACAGGTATGAGCCAGAATATATATAAGCCCTATCTGATGGAGATCGATAATATCATCGAGGAGACTCCTGATGTAAGGACATTCAGGTTAAAATTCAAAGACCAGGCCGACGCCGAAAAATTCGAGTTCAAAGCAGGTCAGTTCGGTGAGTACTCAGTAGCCGGAGAAGGTGAATCAACATTCTGTGTGGCATCATCGCCAACCAGAAAGGGGTATATCGAGTGTACATTCAGAAAAGCAGGTCGTGTCACAAATGCACTTGCCAGCCTGGAACCAGGAGACTCGATCGGATTCAGGGGACCTTATGGAAATAGTTTCCCGATTCAGGATTGGGAGGGGAAGAATCTGCTGTACATTGCTGGAGGCATAGCACTTCCGCCGATGAGATGCGTGATCTGGAACACACTCGACCTGAGGGATAAATACAGGGACATAACAATAGTTTATGGAGCCAGAAGCGTTAAGGACCTGGTTTATAAGAGAGAGCTCGAAGAATGGAACAAAAGGCCCGACATTAAGCTTGTCACAACTGTCGATCCCGGAGGCCAGACCCCGGAATGGGAAGGTCAGATAGGTTTTGTCCCGGATGTTCTTGATAAGGCAGCCCCATCTTCAGAAAACACCATTGCCATCCTTTGCGGTCCTCCTGTAATGATCAAGTTCACCATGCCTGTTCTGAAAAAGCTCGGGTTTGAAGATAAAAACATATTCACAACCCTTGAGAACAGGATGAAGTGCGGCTTCGGCAAATGCGGAAGATGCAACACAGGCAAGGTATTCGTCTGCAAGGACGGCCCCGTGTTTACTTATGAGCAACTTCAGACCATGCCAGCAGAATATTAACGGGCTTCAAAGAAACACCGTTGTTATTCTGTTATGGATCCCGTTATCTGATCCTTTTCCATGCCGATTCCATTTCGGGCTGACCGGTGGCATTCAGCTGGATCCTGGCATTCCATTCATAGGTTTTGGGCCATTCTTTAAATACCCTTACAATCATGAACATTAAGTTAAGTATCCATCTTTTTTCATTTGGTATCCATCCGCGATCAGGATGAAAACGCAGGTCAATCACATTTTCAGTTTTATCAACAGAGTATGATCCCGGTATTATTCCTGTTGACCTGTCAGTGGATATGGTGAAGTTGCCTTCATAATGTATTTTGCCGGCAAGACATGCCAGATCAGGAAGAGGAGGGAAGAGGTCGAATACAATTTCATGATTCCTGTATTTTGATGTCATCCGCTTTATTTCGTAGTGACCGTTATTACCGGTCAGTTCATAAGATAATCCGTTTGCTTCAACCTTATTATCCACAGGCTCTAAGGGGAATAATGGTCCCTTATAGTTTTTATTCCAGTCGACATTGAATGTATCGGCCGAATAACGGGTAAGGAAGTTACTGGAGCAATCAACAGGAATCGGGAAAGTGTCGGGTTTATGTTTTCTGTTAGCGATCTCTATCTCAATAGTTGTATGTTTTTGTTTTGCAAAAGACATGTTATAAAGTGAATAGACCGGTAATGAGACAGGATTTACCGATCTTACCCCGACAGGTGCAAGCAGGAAAAAAGGACTGTTTTTACGTCTTCTGTCCTCAAGGACACTGACCTTTATTTTCCGGCCGGCTTTATCTGTTATTGAAAAAAAGACTTCGAGCCGCTCATCATTTATTTCGAACTTCACATCTCCAAGGCGACTCTCAATGAAGTCAGTGCCGTTTAAAATATTGGCCTGGGATGCGAAGGGGTACCCCGGCTGATGGTAGACATCTGCATCACCATCATTGCGGTACGCAATTACAAGATATTTCTCTTTCCCATCAGCATCGCGCGCCATCTGGAGTTCAAAGACATTATATAGCTCATCAGGATCCTTTTCAAAATTGACAAGAATCAGATGTTCCATACTGTCAATACTAATGCTGAAGGGAGAATAGATAATTTCTCCTGATGGTTTTGAATATATATCCTGTTTCATATTTTTCTTATAAATAAAGAAAAGTTTGATTTTTTGATATAAATTTGTGCCCTCATTCGGTTCGTAGCTCAGCTGGTAGAGCACGTGACTCTTAATCATGGGGTCGAGGGTTCGAGC
>CAZBQM010000092.1:0-8638 GCA_964494045.1 uncultured Rikenellaceae bacterium | reverse complement strand
CATACTCATCATGATTCAGACGGAAATCCTTTCCCGCCATCGGTTGTTGCTTCCATCCAAACCCGGACCAGCTAATCCTTAATGTTAATTATAAAAGCATGAAAAAATCATACTACAACTATTTTCTGATCGGTTCAATAGCCCTGTTACTTGGTTCAGGAGGCGCTTACCTGGCAGGTAAAATAACCCTCACGGGAATACTTTTAATACTGACCTGCATAAGCCTGGCTACAGGAGTCAGAGGTTATGAAAAATACAAGGGATTCTCTTATACCCTTTGGATCTTTGCCTCGGTAGCTGCTGCCATGTTCTTCCCGAAATATTTTGTTTCTATAGGCAATTTTGAGGTAAAGGCTCTTATGGTGCCATTGCTTCAGGTCATTATGTTCGGTATGGGATCGCAACTCAGCTTCGCTGATTTCGCAGGAGTAATCAAGATGCCAAGGGGAGTCATTGTGGGTGTGACATCCCACTATATCATTATGCCGCTCGTAGGTTTTCTTATCTCGCGGATTTTCAACTTTCCCCCTGAGATTGCAGCAGGTATAATCCTTATCGGGTGCGTACCAAGCGGACTGGCATCCAATGTAATGTCCTTCCTCGCAAGGGCCAATCTCGCACTGGCTGTTACCGTCGGAGCAATATCCACCCTGCTTTCTCCCTTTGTCACCCCTTCACTTATGAAATGGCTGGGCGGACAATATGTTGAAGTAAACTTCTGGAGCATGATGCTCGATATCCTGAATATGATAATATTCCCGATAGTAGCCGGTTTTGTCTTTAATCTCTTTGTCAGACGCGAGTCAAATCTCAGGTCGAAGATCATTCAGCTTGCTTCCTACACCGTTATCATACTTCTGACCACCCTTATCTTCATCAAAGTAAAAGAAGGTGGAACAAGGGAATATTTTATTCAGTTTGCAAGGTCAATGGCATGGTTCTTCTTCCTTCCCATGCTTGGAGCAATTTTATTCCGCCAGTACCTGAAGGGAGATACGAAAGGTATGGAGAAACTGCTGTCGTTGGTTTCGATGGTCGGTATAGCATTGATCATATGTATTATTGTGGCTTCGGGAAGAGATAACCTGCTTAAAGTCGGAGGTCTGCTGATTATAACAAGTCTTCTTCATAACCTTACCGGTTATAGCCTCGGCTATTCATTCTCATGGTTGGTTGGACTTCCTGAAAGGGATCGCCGTACCATCGCTTTTGAAGTTGGAATGCAGAATGGGGGACTGGCCTCGGGCCTTTCCCTGCTTATGGGAAAAGTCGCGACTGTCGGCCTTGCCCCTGCGATATTCGGGTCACTCATGAACATAACAGGTTCAGTCCTTGCCAACTTCTGGAGAGAAAGACCTCCTGTGGATGCTGAAGTGAAAAAATAAAGGCAGGCTGAATCAGCCCGGTTTCAGTATTAACTGAAAGACATTGCAGAGATGAGTATCATTACTTTTGGTGAGATCATGCTGCGCCTTGCAACCCCTGAACATCAGAGGTTTACCCAGGCGACTTCGTTCAACGCCTCGTATGGCGGTGGAGAAGCCAACGTGGCCGTTTCTCTGGCAAACTATGGTCTGAAGACAGAGTTTGTTACACGTCTGCCTCAGAACGATATGGGTCAGGCGGTTCTGATGGAACTTAGAAAACATTCTGTCGGCACAGGTCATATCATCCGCGGTGGCGACAGGCTCGGGATCTATTTCCTGGAGACCGGGGCGGTAGCCCGGCCAAGCAAGGTGATATACGACCGCGTTCACTCTTCAATTGCTGATATAAAACCGGGAATGATAGACTGGGACAAGGTTTTCAGCGGTGCCCGGTGGTTTCACTGGACAGGCATTACACCTGCAATATCAGAAGGTGCTGCAGCTGTCTGCCTTGAAGCTGTGACAGCAGCAAAAAGACTGGGACTGACGGTATCGTGCGACATTAACTACAGGAAAAACCTCTGGAAATGGGGCAAAGCCGCCGCAGAGGTGATGCCTGAACTTGTACGGGCATCCGACATCCTCCTGGGTAATGAAGAAGATGCGGAGAAGGTGTTCGGAATAAAACCCGACGAAGGAAATATATCAACTGGCAGGATTGACGCCGGATCCTACAGATCCGTATGCGATAAGATGAAGAAGATGTTCCCGAAAGCCCGGCGTATTATCATTACCCTGAGGGGATCAATAAATGCCGATCACAACACATGGTCAGGTGTCATGTATGACGGTGAACAGCTGTTCACGGCTCCAGTCTACCAGATCACACATATAGTTGACAGGGTGGGAGGGGGTGACTCCTTTATGGGAGGACTTATTTACGGACTGATAACCTGGCCCGGTGATGACCAGAGGGCTCTTAACTTTGCTGTTGCCGCATCATGCCTGAAACATACCATTCATGGTGACTTTAACATGGTTTCAGTCGCCGAGGTGGAACAGCTTATGAAGGGCGATGCCTCAGGCAGGGTTGTCCGTTGAGTTGAAATTGTTTTATAGTAAACCTGAAAATACAGCTGCCGGAAGCATCAGTCTTCCGGCAGTTGCATTTTTCGCCAGGTTTCTTCAACTCCAGATACGGTCGTGCGACCTCTTGTCATCCCATTCCGGTGTGGGCTCGAAATAGCCTTTTTGTTTCGGATGCAGATGTTTTTTCATCTCTTCATCATTAAGCTCAATTCCGAGTCCGGGTGCATCAAGAGGTACATTGGCATATCCCTTGGTGACCATCGGCTGACTGCCGGTCATCCTAACAAGGTTGCCCCACCATGGTGAATCAACACTGTGGTGTTCAAGAGCCAGAAAGTTTTTGGTTGCAGCCGCACAATGGACATTGGCCATGAAACAGACAGGCGATCCGGCCATGTGCATGGCCATGGCCACATTCTTTTCTTCCGCGTAATCACCTATCTTTTTGGTCTCAAGCAGTCCGCCCGAAGTTGCAAGATCGGGCTGGATGATATCCACAGCCTGGGCATCAAGCAGGGGTTTGAAGCCTCCGTTGAGCCCGTAGATATCCTCTCCCGTACATGTAGGTGTCTCAAGGGCATCCGAAACAGTCTTCCATTGTTCAGTATTGAACCATGGTACCATATCCTCGAGCCAGGCCAGCCTGTATTTTTCCATGGCCCTTCCGAAACGGATCGAGTTGTTGATGTCGAAATGGCCGAAGTGATCGGCACACAGCGGTATCTCGTAACCTACCGCACTTCTCACCTGTTCCACATATTCAGCCAGGCTTTCCAGCCCCTTGTCGGTTATCTGAACCTGGGTGAAGGGATGGAGTGTGTTGCCATAGCCCATCGGGTCCCTGAGGTCGTATTGCCCCGTTGCCCCGTCCCAGAACTTTGTGTTTACCAGGGCATCAGGAGTGGAGGCAACCACATGAATTCCCAGGTCCATCTTAAGCCATGTAAAGCCCTGTTCTCCAACCCTTCTCTTCATGGTCTCCGCAAAAGCCACGGGATCTCCTGCTCCCGGGGTGTCAGCATACAACCTTATCCTGTCGCGGTACCTGCCTCCCAGAAGCTGCCAGGCAGGAACGCCATAAGCCTTGCCACAGAGATCCCATAAGGCCATCTCGACGGCACATACACCCCCGGCCTGCCTGCCATGGTATCCGAACTGCCTGATCATCCTGAAAAGCATCTCCACATTGCACGGATTCTGGCCGAGGATCCTGCTTTTCAGCTGCAGTGCATAACGTTCATCGGCTCCGTCCCTTACCTCACCCAGCCCGTAAATGCCCTGGTTGGTATCTATCCTGATGATCGGAGTACGGCCCACATTGGTTATTACAGCAACCCTCATGTCGGTGATCTTGAGTTCGGAAGGGCTCGAGGCACGGCTTACATTTGAAGTGACCCTGGCAACGGTATCTTCAATACGTGAATTCATCAGCCCTCCAAGGGCTATCCCTCCAAGGGCTGCCTTCCTGATAAAACTCCTACGGCTGTTGTCTTCAGGCTCTGACCTGATGCTATTAGTGGCAAGTTCATCTTCTTCCCTTGCGCGTTCTTTTTCAATAAGTGATCTGAGCAGGTTTTTCATGATGGCTGGTTTTATGTTGTTAAGGTCTCTTAGTAATTGCGCTCCTTCAGATAATTATCCAGTTCCTGTCTTGTCATGGGAAGCTTCCCGGGATAGTGGTTGATCCAGTCAATAAAATCTTTCCTTATCTCTTCCGACCACTGACTGTCAATCTCTCCCGCCTTGTACCTGCCTTCCTTCAGCCTCTGGTGCCCGAATTCGTCCCTTAATGCCGTTACTTCAGAAGTGATAACCAGCTCCTCAACAAGATGGGAGGGAATAAACACCACCCCGTATTTCTTGGCCAGAACCACATCACCAGGCAAAACGGTAGCCCTTCCTATCCTTACAGGAGCATTTATTGTCGTAAGCATCATCTGCATGATATACGACGGATCCGATCCTTTTATCCATGCATTGAACCCTTCTATCTCACTGAGTCCCTCCTCATCCCTTACCGAACCATAGAAGATCACCCCTCTCTTCGATTTTGAATAAATGGAATTACCAAGGTTGTCGCCTATAAGGGTTCCGTCAGCAATCTTCCCATAGCCATCGGCTACATAAATATCCCCTTCAGTCAGTATATCTATCGGCCACGAATTGGTTCCTCCCTGCTGTGCCCGGTTTTCTTCTTTGCCCTGGGCTTTTACATGCTTTTCAAGATCAGGACGGAGAGGCATATACTGCGCTGTCACTACACGTCCCGTCATCACCTCATCAGGATGCATGACGTGCCAGTCACCCTCATACTGGTTCTGATACCCTTTGTTCCTGAGTACACCCCAGGCTTCTTCAACCGAGATGTTTTTAAGCCTTTCGAGAATGGCATCGGGAACCTTAGGCCTTCCGTCAGGGAAACGCTCTCCCTTCCACTCTGATGTCAGCATCCTTATGTATTCGGGTGAGGACCCTACATTCTGGGCCCCGGTAGCAATGAAGCTGCAGGTAAAAAGCAGCAAAAGCAGATTTCTTTTTATCATGGCTGATGTTGTATTAATGAATTGAACGAATTATTTCTCACGAACCTTGCGGCCCCGAAAAGTTACATCTTTTTATATCGAACAGCACCATAATACTCCTATCCGTTCGACATGTTTTTTTAGATTTTTTATTTATTTTTTTTGTGAGACAGTCACACCTGACCTGATAATAAATTGTGAGATACATTTATTATGCTTCAACCCTGGCTGCACTCAGTTGTTACAGTGAGGTGGATGAATCACCTGCCTGTGCAGATTATCACCATGTTGAAGTCATTATCAGGTACAAGGGCCCTGCTTAAGGAAAAGGGTGAGAGATGAATATGCGCTTCAGAAGTCGATCATAGCCTTCATCACTCCATCGCGGTAAGCTGCTACCATGTCATAGGCTTCCCTGGCCTTCTCAAGAGGGAAGCGGTGAGTGACCATATTGGCGGTTTCGGCCCTGCCGCTCCTCATAAGCTCTATGGCAGCCTCGACACAGTCGACCTGCCTCCTTATGAACTGTATTGAGATCTCTTTCCTCCTGGTGTCCTCGACATTCACCGACCAGTTGTCAAACTCAGGTATGCCGATCACAATGAGACTGCCTCCGGGTTTGAGTATCTTTACCGCTTCATCCATGGCCTCCTGCTGACCGCAACACTCGAAGACAATATCAAGTCCCAGGGGAGCCTCCGTGGCGATCCTCTCCTTTACACTCTCTCTCAGTGGATTGATAAGTATGTCAGCTCCTTCTTTCCCGGCAATGGCAAGCCTTTCACCGATCTTCTCTGATACCACGATACGTCCCGTCCCGGCAGCCTTCAGGGCTAACATAACACTCATTCCGATGGGCCCGAAGCCCAGGATGCCAATGTCAAGTCCGGCTGTTTTTCCGGCTTTCCTGACGGAATAGACACCTATGGCAAGAGGTTCAGATATGGAGCCATGATCGGGACCAAGTTCTGCCGGCAGGGGGATGCAGCTCGACTCTGGAAGTACTATATATTCCCTGAGACAGCCTTCAGCCTGGCCCGGACAACCAAGGAAACGGATCTTCCGGCAGGTATGCTGCCGGCCCGACAGACACTGGTCGCATTCATGACATGGCATGGCGGGTTCGATGGCTATCATATCTCCCGGCTTTACTGTGCTGACCGCACTTCCCGTCTTCACAACCACACCGGAACCTTCGTGACCGACTGTGAAGGGATAGCTGATGATCTGCGAACCTATCTGACCCTGGGTGTAATAATGAATGTCCGATCCACAGATTCCTGATACAAGCATCCTTATCAATACATCGTGAGGATTCACTATCTCAGGCTCAGGTATTTCAAATAGTTCCATTTTCCTGATACCGGTAAGCATCATTGCCTTCATATCGGGTAATTTTTTTACATTAGCAGAAACAAATATAGATATATCCTTTATCTTACTGTCCAGGGATGAGAAGAATTTATGCAACGGGAGAAGCCCTTCTTGATATTATTTTCAGGAACGGTATACCGGTAGCCGCAAAGCCCGGAGGTTCCATGCTTAACAGCTCCGTTTCACTCGGACGCTCGGGTATGCCCGTTTCATTTATATCAGAATATGCCTGCGACGAGACTGGTAACATCATCGACAACTTCCTTCGCGAAAACGGTGTCGATACAGGTAATATATACCGTTACAGAGATGGGAAGACCGCCCTTGCCCTTGCTTTTCTCGATGCCGGTAACGATGCCAGCTATTCCTTCTACAAGAAATATCCTCATGTCAGGCTCGCCATACCTATGCCCGTGGTCGAAAAAGGTGACATATTCCTGTTCGGATCGGTTTATTCCATAACTGAGGGGGTAAGGGATAAGCTCAGGTCGCTTCTTCAGAGCGCGGTTGGCAATGAGGCTGTAATAATCTTTGATCCCAACTTCAGGGCGGCTCATCTTTCCGAACTACCGATGGTGAAACCTATGATTATTCATAATATAAGCGCTGCATCCCTCGTAAGAGGCTCGGATGAGGATTTCTTCAATATCTTCGGAGCTTCCTCGGCTGACGAGGCATGGGAAGCCATCAGGGAACTCTGTCCTTGTCTGGTTTATACAGCAAGCTCAAAAGGGGTCCACGTCAGAACACATTCATTCTCGGCCAGCTACCCGGTAAGGAAAATTGAACCTGTCAGTACTATCGGGGCAGGCGATAATTTCAATGCCGGCCTAATACGGTCAATCTATGACCTTGACCTTGATGCCGCGCGAATCAGGTCGATGGGCGGGGAACTCTGGCAGAAGGTTATTGAGTGCGCCATCGATTTTGCCACTGACGTCTGTATGGGATATGAAAACTATATATCCCCTGAGTTGGCCTCCCGGTACAGAAAGAAGTCCTGATTATACGGACTGTGCCTGAACAGGCCTGGCATTTGAAAGCAGGTATTTCTCAGCTTCAAGACACCAGATATAATTATTCCTCGCGACAATCTCATGGAGTCCCCTGTAAAAGGGATCATTCTCACCGGCTTCCTTAAGCTTATGGAGCGAGATCAGGGGCATGGAGATATTTGTATAGATTAGTTTCTTTCCCCCCGGAATGCCTGGCAGGTTAAGGGTTGTGTCAACAACGGCATCAAGTCCGCCGACATGGGTTATCATCACCGCGGGATTAATCAGGCCTTCACTCATGAGCTTCAGTGACTCCCTCATATCGTCGGTGTTGCCTCCTGAAGTGCCTGTAATATGTGTAAATGCATAATGGACATTGTAGAAATTCAGTCCTGCCCTGAATTCAGGATCAGTGGGCCCTGCAAAGAAATTAAGGCAGCCGCCGAAACCCAGGATGGCATCTCCCTGCTCCACAACCTGCCGTACCGGGGCAAAAACGAAAACATCATCGTAACCCTTACCACCTGTTATCTCCCTTAACTGCGTAACCGGATCATTCTCCCTGCTTGTGTTTACATAGACAAGCTTCACACCCTGTTCAAGCGCTTTTTCAGGAGGGAAGAGACATGCAGCCCTTGCAAGCCTGTTGTCGTCAATATCAGTAACTACCAGAAGTCGCGGCCTTCTTTCATTATGAAGCGCATAGTCAATGGCTCCCAGTCCCATGGGTCCGACCCCAGCCAGGATGGCCATGTTACCGCCCTCCCTGATACCCATCTCATGAACATAAGTGCCCGGAGGTACATGGTAGCTGGCATGAAAGGCCCCTGCAATGCACGACATTGGCTCCGACAGCGATGCCGGATAAAAAGCATCTCCCTCGTACACAAGAAGACAATCGGCTTCCATGACTATGTCGGGAATGATGATATAGGTGGCATCACCTCCTATGTAGCGGTAACTGTAACCCGGCGCGTCAAGAGTCCCCATATGGTTCATGGCAGGCTGTATTGAGAATTTCTGCCCCGGACTGAATCTGTGCTGCCATTTTCTTCCAACCTTCCTTATCACCCCGGCAAACTCATGCCCGATGATGGTCGGATTCACATCTATGTCATCCGGTATCCTCTTGTGATCAGCCCCCTGCATGGCAGCCTTGTACGACGACATACATATGCTGTCAGAAACAACCTGTGCCAGTATCTCATTATCCCCCATCGGAGGGAGCTCAAACTCCTCGAGACGAAGATCTTTCTTCCCGTATATTCTGACTGCTTTTGTACGCATTTGA
>CAZBQM010000091.1:0-8680 GCA_964494045.1 uncultured Rikenellaceae bacterium | reverse complement strand
ATACCCCTGCTGCTGTACAGAAAAGAATCCCCCCGGCCTGAAGCGCCGGGAACAAAAATCAGCATGCTGGAAATAGCCGGCTTTTTCAGGGGCAAGGGGAAAACCGGCAGGGTGCTGATCCTGGTTTTCTATTACTCAGGCATAATAGGGATCCTTACGCTCCTGAAACCCTACCTTGTCGATCTCGGGTATAATGTAAGGGAGATCGGAATCATTTCGGGTATATTCGGTACCTCTGTGGCTACATTATCCTCCTTTGCCGGAGGCTTCATAATAAAGAAGGCAGGCCGGCGGCTCTCAATGTATCTTTTCCCCATTGCCGGTTTTATGGCTGCCTCGTGGTTCTGGTTCATCTCCGGGGTTAAGCCCGGACTGACCGGACTGTATATCGGCACAGGTCTGCTCTGGGGTGCCTATGGCCTCTCAACCGTGGCAATATTTACAAGCTCCATGGATCTGGTCAGAAAGGGAAGGGAAGGTACCGATTTCACCATCCAGATCGTTATAACCCATCTTAGCAGTCTTGTCATAGCCGTGATCAGCGGTAAACTCGGTGATATGATCGGTTACCGCAACTTTTTCGGAGTAGAGGCACTCATGTGTCTCTTTACTGTCATGATACTTTACCTGAATTTAAAATCACAGAATGTTTATGAAAATTCCTGAAGAACTTCTACTTAAATACAACTATCCGGTACCCCGCTATACCAGCTACCCGCCTGCCAACAGATTTTCGGAGCAGTTTACCGGAGATGACTACCGCAGCCTTATTGCAGACTCAAACCATGGCAGGCCGGCCAATATAGCAGTCTATTTCCATATCCCCTTCTGCAGGAAGATATGCCACTACTGCGGTTGCAATGCCATCCCCCTCGGGAGGGGAGAAACGCTGGCTCCCTACTTAAAAGCACTTGAAAGAGAAATAAAACTGGTGACAGGGATGATTGACAAAAACCGCCCGGTATCGCAGATCCACTATGGCGGAGGGTCTCCGGATATCCTGGACCCTGATCAGATAAGCCGGCTTAACGATCTTGTTCTGTCGCAGTTCAGAACCATTGATAATCCCGAAATAGCTATTGAATGTAATCCTGCCTATACCGGCAAGACTTATATCTCAGGATTGCTGAGGGCAGGCTTTAACCGTTTCAGCTTCGGGATCCAGGATTTCGACAGTCGTATACTCAGGGATCTCAACCGTGACCCCGCGAAAACCGGGCTCCGCGAACTCACCGATCTTATAAAGGATCATGACAAAAATATAAGCATAAACTTCGACTTTATCTACGGCCTTCCCGGTCAGACTGCAGAGTCGTTTTCAGATTCCATTGCTGAGGCAGCATCCATCCGTCCCGACAGAATCGTCACCTTCTCCTATGCCCATGTACCATGGCTGAAAAAACATCAGCAGATACTGGCAAAAAAAGGACTTCCTGAGGCAGGAGAGAAGATGAAAATGTTTATGTCGGCCTCTGAAATACTGAAAGGAAAAGGCTACAGGCAGATCGGACTTGACCATTTCATTTTGCCTGAAGATGATCTTTACAGGGCCTTTGAGAATCACGAGCTGCACAGGAACTTCCAGGGATACTGTACCAGGCGTACAACGGGCCAGGTATATGCCTTCGGTCTTACTGCCATCAGCCAGCTCGAAAAGGGGTATTCCCAGAATACCAGGGATATGAAGGGGTATTTAAAGAATACGGCTGAAGAAATACTCTCTGTCGAAAGGGGATACAGGCTCAGTTCCGAAGAGATCCTGATACGTGAAGTGATAACAGAGCTGATGTGTAATAAATATGTAAATTTCAATGATCTATCTGTACGATATAACCTTCCTGAAGGATCCCTTGACAGGCTCCGGGAGCAGGCAGGTGAAAAGTTAAAGGATATGGAAGCCGACGGATTGCTTGTGTACGACGGCAACAGTATTGAAGTAAGTGAAGCCGGAGGTTTCTTTATACGGAATATAGCTTCGGCCTTCGATCCGGAACTCAATGATAACAAACAAAACTATTCAAGAAATGTCTGAAACAAATAACATTAACAGGGAGATAATTATTCTCGGCGCCGGCCTTACCGGTCTGACAATCGGATACTACCTTAAAAAACAGGGCAGGGACTTCGTCATTATAGAAAAAAATGAAGAACCCGGTGGAGTCATCTGTACCTCACGGGAAAATGGCTTTGTATATGAGAAGGGGCCTAACACAGGTGTTCTCTCAACACCCGAAATTGTTGATCTTTTTGAAGAACTTGCACCTGACTGTCTTGTTGAAAAAGCAGGTTCGGGAGCCGGCAAGAGATATATCCTTAAAAATGGTAAGTGGACTCCCCTCCCTTCGGGATTGATCTCAGCCATAAAAACTCCTCTCTTTTCCTTCAGCGATAAATTCAGGATACTTGGTGAACCTTTCAGGAGCCCCGGGACAGATGAGGATGAGAGCCTGGCCTCTCTTGTAGTCCGCCGCCTTGGCAGGAGCTATCTCGACTATGCAGTCGACCCTTTCATTTCCGGAATCTATGCCGGTGACCCAAATCGTCTTGTCACAAAATATGCTCTTCCAAAACTATATGCCCTTGAACAGAAATACGGAAGTTTCATCCGGGGTACCATCGTCAAAATGACCGAACCCTCCGATCCTGCCTTTAAGAAAGTCACAAAAGAGGTCTTTTCCGCAGAAGGAGGACTGGGAACACTGGTCCCGGCCCTTACAAAAAGGATAGGCAGTGAAAACATCATGACATCATGCCGCAATGCAGTGGCAACAGGAGAACCCGGGAACTTCGTACTTACCTTTTCTGACCGGAATAACATGACATGCAAGGTGACGGCCCGGAGTATTATTAGTACTGTGGGAGCCTTTGAATTACCTGACGTTTTCCCGTTCATCCCTTCAGGGCTGATTGAAAGTATCAAGGTACTCGATTATGCTCCCGTCGTGCAGGTTTCGGTAGGTTACAGCAGATGGGGAGGCCTGAAGCTGGATGCTTTCGGCGGGCTGATTCCTTCACTCGAGAAAAGGGATATACTGGGAATACTGTTCCCCTCTGCCATCTTTAAAAACAGGGCACCTGAAGGAGGTGCCATGATGTCGGTTTTCATGGCAGGAACCAAAAAGAAGTATCTCCTTGACCTACCCGATGAGGAAATTGCTTCTATCGCCCTCGGAGAGATAAAAAAGACCCTCATGGCCACGGGAGAACCCGACCTGGTAAGGATCAACCGTTACAGTCATGCCATCCCTCAGTACGGGAAAGGATCGGATCTGCGGCTTAAGGCAATAGGAGATGCTGAAAAACTCTTCCCGGGACTTATTCTTGCCGGCAATATCCGCGACGGAATCGGGATGGCCGACAGGGTAAGGCAGGCCAGGAGGATAGCTGATTCAATATCATAATATGTCAGGCAGGTGAAAAAGGCAATAGTTCTTGTAAATACCGGAACTCCCGATTCTCCTTCAGTGAAGGATGTAAGAAGCTTTCTCCGCGAGTTTCTTGGCGATAGTATGGTTATTGATCTGCCATGGCTGCCACGAAAGATACTTGTCAATCTTATAATAGTCCCCTTCAGAGCACCCCGATCATCGTTGAAATACAGGAAACTGTGGAATGAAAAGGGCTCTCCCCTGCGGACCAGTCTTGAGACACTTGCCATACAGCTGGGGGGAAGACTGGGTGAGGGTTTTCTGGTTAAGGGAGCAATGCGCTACGGTAATCCTTCCCTTCCGGAAGTCATGGAACAGGTAAGAAAAGAATCTGTCAGCTCAGTGATCATAGTCCCGATGTTCCCCCAGTATGCCTCATCAACCACAGGTTCGGTAAAAAGATATGTCGGACAGATAACGAAAGGATGGAAAGACCTGCCTGAAATAAGGTTTATCGACCAGTTCTGGTCCGACAGGGCCTTCACCGATGCCTTTGCCATGCAGATCTCATCATACCACCCCTTTAAGTTTGATCATGTAATATTCTCATATCACAGCCTGCCCCTTTCACATATCAGGAAAATACATACGGGGCATGAAGAAAAATCATGCGGATGTGCTGACTCCATGCCGCCATACGGCACCAAATGCTACAAAGCCTGTTGTTATGCCACCACCCGGATCATTGCAGCAAAGCTGGGCCTTGCGGCCGGTAGCTATTCAACAGCCTTTCAGTCGGCCATGGGAAAAAGATGGATCGGGCCCTTCACCGGAAAGATTCTTGAAGAACTTGCCCTGTCGGGAAAGAAAAAAGTTCTGATCACTACCCCTTCATTCGTGGCCGACAGCCTCGAGACCATTGTGGAGATTGAAGATGAGTACAACAGCCTGTTCAAAGAAAAGGGGGGAAAAGAACTTGTGATGGTGAAAAGTCTGAATGAGAATGAAGAATGGCTTTATAACTTAATTATCAGCCTCTTTTAGAGATTAACTTAAGTTTTTCAATATCTACTATTTCTATCGTCTTGCTGAAGACCCTTATAAGACCTTCCTTTCTGAACTCCGAGAGGGTCCGGATGACATTGGCGGTGCTCATGGCAATAAAATCGGCGATCTCCTGTCTTGAGACCGGAAGGTCAAATACCTTTGACCTGTAGATATCCTCTGAAAAGTAAAGAAGCACATAGGCCACACGACCGGCAAGGTTTTTCTGGCGCAGATCGAGGGTCTGGGAAATGATCTTTTCATTAATCCTCGAGATCAGTGCAAGAAGATTCATTGCAAAGTATCCGTTTTTAAGAAACAGATTCTTTATGAAATCGAGATCTACCGCACAGACTACAGAATCCTCGAGAGCGGAAACGGAGTAAAGATACTTTTCTCCGGAAAAGATGCTCATGTTGCTAACAAACTCAAAAGGCCTGGTAATGGTGATTATCTGTTCCTCACCACTCTCAGAGATGCTGAACAGCTTAACAAGGCCTGAACGCAGATATTTGAAATACCTGATCTTTTCTCCTTCACTATTGATGATCTCTCCCTTGCGGAAGGTCTGTTCCACCTTATTCCTGCAGAGTTCCGCTATGGTCGCTTCGTCAAGACTTGAAAATACAACTTCCCTGAAATCACATTTTTCACAGATGCACGATTGTGTGTTTTTTAACATCGTGAAAGCTTTTTACAAATTTACCTTTTCAATCGTTTTTTAGCAACATTCGCCCTGTTTTGTTGCATAAATATGTTCTATATTGCAGAAACCCGGCCTTTCCGCCAGTCAAAATGACAGATAATGATTTACAGGACTGACTATCATATTCATACCGTTTACAGTGACGGACGGGCGCAGCCCGAAGAATACCTGGCTGCAGCTGTTGCTGCAAACCTTGATGAGATCGGGTTCTCAGAGCATCTCACCCTTCACAGCGAGCCTACTTCATGGAGTATGGACCCGGATCTTTTGCCTGAGTATACCGGTCATATAGAGATGTTGAAGGAAAAAACCAGTGACATTAAGGTCAGGGTAGGTCTGGAAGTTGACTATTTCACCGGGAAGGAGGATGAGATAAGAGCCCGGATTGACGGAGCCTGCCTCGATTATGTTATCGGCTCGGTGCACTACCTGGGCAATGACAGTGTCGATCTTGGTCCTGACTTCTATAAGGGCAAGGATCCGGACTGTCTTTTCAGCGCTTATTTCGACCAGGTTTGTGCTGCCGTGGCGTCGGGTCTGTTCGACATCATAGCGCATTCCGACCTGATAAGGATCTACGGGTGCATGAAGCCGGAGGGGAAGGAAGACCTGTACAGGAAACTGGCCGGCAAAATGAAGGAATACGATGTGGCTTTTGAGGTGAATACCAACGGAAGAAACAGGCCTCTTGCCGATTTTTACCCTGACCGCCGCTTTCTTCATATCTTCAGGCAGGAGGGGGTTCCGGTCTGTGTCAACTCGGATGCCCATATGCCATCGAGGGTGGCGCAGTATTTTGATGAAGCCTACGACCTGCTGCGAGAAGCCGGTTATACCGAGATGGCAGTATTCTCAGGCAGAAAACGGCAGTTGGTTCCGTTCAGGTAAAGCGGATGTTCATCCCCCTGAAAGAGTATGTTCAAGAAAGATCTTAATACCTATTGCAACCAGAATCAGCCCGCCTATCACTTCAGCAAATTTACCAAGCCGGCATCCGGCTGACTTACCAATCCTTATTGCAATCATAGAAGCAACAAAGGTGACTGCCCCGGTCAGGATACCCGATGTCCATATACTCATCTTAAGAAAAGCAAAACTTATACCGACGGCAAAGGCATCGATGCTGGTACCAACAGCTGCTGTTACAAGTTCAAGAGGCTTGCTGTAATCCCTCGGGCAGTCATCTTCTTTTCTTCTTATACCTTCAACTATCATCCTGATCCCAAGAAATAGCAGAAGTGCCAGTGCTATCCAGTGATCGGCCGACTTCACGACATTGCTTATAAGTGAACCCAGGAAATAGCCTGCAACAAGCAGCCCTGCCTGGAAAAAAGCAAATACAAAGGCCAGCCTGGCAGCCTGCCTGAACAGGATGTTACTTCTGACAACTCCGTATGACAGTGATACGGCAAAAGTGTCAAATGAAAGGCCCAGGGCCACAGCGAAAATTGTTACAAAATCCATTGAATTTCAGGAAAAGTGCAAAGATAATATAAAAAGGGCTATTAGGGTTTTTAAAGCGTTTGTATATATTTGGACACTAAAATCAATACTGATGAGAGCTGTAATACAGAGGGTGGAAAGAGCTTCGGTCACCATCGGCGACAGGCTCAGGTCATCGATTGAAAAAGGGCTCCTGGTCCTTGCAGGTATAAGCGAAGACGATACTGAAGAAGACATAAGCTGGATGGCCGGTAAAATTGCCAGGCTCAGGGTCTTCGATGACGAAAACGGTATTATGAACCTCTCTGTAACCGATATCCGGGGATCAGTCATGGTAGTCAGCCAGTTCACACTGCATGCAAGGACAAAAAAAGGGAACAGGCCCTCCTATGTAAGGGCAGCCGGTCCGGAAAAGGCCATCCCTTTGTACAACAGCTTTGTTAAGATGATATCGGAGCTTACTCAGAAACAGGCGGCAACAGGTGAATTCGGGGCGATGATGAAGGTTGAACTGGTAAATGACGGACCGGTCACCATCATTATTGACTCGAGGGAAAAAGAGTAAGAAAACAGGAGAAAAAACAATGGATAAAGGAACCAGGGGAAAAGAGAGCCCTGAAGAAAAATCGTTCAAGAGATCGGTCCTGCTGGTGGCGACCTTTGCAGCCTTTCTTACACCTTTTCTGGGTTCCGCAGTCAATCTCGCCCTTCCCGCTATTGGTGAGGATTTCGGGGCCAGCGCCATCGGACTCGGCTGGGTTATCAGCAGCTTCATCCTCTCTTCAGCAGTCTTCCTCCTACCCTTCGGAAGGCTGGCCGACATAATAGGAAGAAAGAAAGTCTTTTCTGCCGGGATAGTCCTGTTTACCATCTCCACCTTCCTGATAATCTTTTCCCCCGGCCTTACTTACCTGATCATAATGAGAATAATCCAGGGTATCTCGGGAGCGATGATATTCGGAACCAGCATGGCGATTATTACCTCAGTCTACGGTATAGGAGAAAGAGGAAAAGCAATGGGAATCAACATCACCGCGGTCTATTTCGGACTTTCCAGCGGTCCGGTGATCGGAGGATTGCTCACCCAGTACCTCGGATGGAGAAGCATTTTCGCCTTTCTCGTACCTTTCGGCATTGTTTCCATTATTCTGATTAACAGGAAGATAAAAACAGAATGGGTCGACTCCGGAGGCGAGACATTCGACTGGAAGGGATCCCTCATCTATGGGGTGTCACTGTTCGGACTGATGTATGGCTTTTCGCTTCTCCCTGAACCAGCCGGATGGATCTTCCTTGGATGCGGAGCAGTGACTACAGTGATTTTCCTTTTGTTTGAAAGGAAATCGGCAAACCCCGTCTTTGATGTAAGCCTTATTTTACATAACAGGGTATTTGCCTTTTCTGGTCTGGCAGCCCTGATCCACTACTCGGCAACCAGTGCAACCAGCTTTTTCATAAGTCTCTACCTTCAGTATCTCAAGGACTTTGATTCCAGGGGCGCCGGACTTATTATGATATCGCAGCCTGTAGCCATGACCCTCCTGTCGCCCCTGGCCGGAAGGTTATCAGACAGAGTGAATCCCGGGGTCATTGCCTCGGCAGGAATGGCCCTCACAGCATCAGGACTTATCATGCTTTGCTTTGTCACACCCTCAACACCTGTTTCAACAATTGTCATCCTGCTGCTTGTTATGGGAATTGGATTTGGATTTTTTTCGTCGCCAAACTCAAATGCCATTATGAGTTCTGTTGAGAAACGTTACCTGGGAGTAGCGTCGGGTGTTGTCGGGACAATGAGGATGATCGGACAGATGCTGAGTATGGGGATTGCGATGATGCTTATCTCCCTTTTCATAGGCAGGAAGCCAATAAATCCGGATACTTTTCCTGGACTTATTTCAGCCATGAGGATGGGTTTCATCATCTTCTCGGGGCTTTCGATCGTGGGGATCTTTGCCTCTCTGGCCAGGAACAAACGACCTGTGCAGGGTAACTAAACAGGTAACTGAACATCCCCGGGCAAACATATTATTCAGCCATAGGCTTAAAATTTTTTTTTAGAATGATTTTAATTGCAAAAAGCATTATATTGAACCCGTTCTTTTTTGCTATCTTTTTA
>CAZBQM010000090.1:0-8775 GCA_964494045.1 uncultured Rikenellaceae bacterium | reverse complement strand
TTTGTTTAAATAGAAACACTTACATAATAATTTTTTTTATCGGTTTTTATTATTGCCTTAATTCCAATGATATAGATAAATGGGTAATGGGCCTCTGCAACAAACCGGCTTTTAACGGATTAAATTCCGGGTTTACCTGAGCTTTTATAATATGTTGAAAATGTGGAATTTCTCTAAAACAAACCGCATCATTGCATTGACCTGTTTTTTTATTACCTTTACATTTAGTAATTCATTTACCAATAAACATATAACCTCATGTCAATCAATAAGGTCATACTTGTCGGTAATGTCGGGAAAGACCCGGTTGTACGTTATTTCGACAAGGGTGTTGCCAAAGCTACTTTTCCGCTTGCAACAAGTGAATCATATAACAACCAGCAGGGAGAATCCATCACCTCGACAGAATGGCACAACATTGTACTGTGGAGGGCCCTTGCCGAAGTGGCAGAAAAAACCATAAAGAAAGGTGCACAGGTTTACATTGTTGGAAAGATCAAGACACGTTCCTATGTTGACAAGGATGGGAACAATAAATATATCACTGAGATCCTGGCCGATACGCTCGTGGTCCTTGATAAGAAACCGGCTTCCGGCTATCCAAAGGAGAAACAGGAATCCTCTGACGTAAATAAGGAGAAAACAGCTCCCGGGGAAGAATTAAATGAACCACCTGCAGGTTACCAGCCTGACAGCGAAGATGATCTTCCTTTTTAGGTTGTATTTAATGTATTGAATTTTGGAACCTGCATATTCTGTTGCATCATATTTCCCAATGCTGGCAGGAGAAGCAAATTCTCCTGATTCCACACTTATTGCCGGCTTCTCCATCCTCATACTTCTTCTGGCTTTGTCAGCCCTGATTTCCGGTTCTGAAGTGGCTTTCTTTTCTCTCAGACCTGAGGATATAGAAAAACTCAGGGCTTCCGGATCAAAAAAAGCCTCCAGGGTGATCAGGTTATTCGGTATGCCTGAAAAACTGCTCAGTACTATTCTGGTTTCCACCACTATTGTTAATATTGCCATTATTCTGCTTTCAGCTTTCCTGGGCTCGCGACTTTTCGATTTCTCATCCAACCCCACACTGGCCTTTATTGCCGAGGCGGTGGTTATTACCTTCATCCTCCTTCTCTTCGGGGAAATAATGCCGAAGGCCTACGCATCAGGTAACCAGATGGGAGTCTCGATGATGATGGCCGGACCACTTATCGTCCTCGAAAAGATCTTCAGACCCATTACCTCATTGCTTATTCTTTCGACATCGTTCGTAAGGAAAAGGAACTCGGTACGACATCCAAGCCTCAGCCTCGACGACCTGTCAGATGCTCTCGAACTTGCAGCTGATGACATTACTGAAGATGGCAAGCTGCTGAAGGGCATCGTGAACTTCGGCAACACGAATGTCAACGAAATCATGTGCCCCAGGATTGATGTCACCGCTGTTGATATCAAATCAGGTTTCAGCACCATAGTAAAACTCCTTATTGAATCAGGCTTCTCAAGAATCCCGGTTTATTCCGGATCGTTCGACTCAGTCAAGGGGATCCTTTATGCCAAAGATATCCTGCCCTATACAGGTAATCCGGATAATTTCAAATGGCAGTCACTCGTCAGACCTCCATACTTCGTTCCGGAAACAAAAAAGATTAACGAGCTGCTCAAAGAGTTCCAGATAAAGAAAATACACATGGCAATCGTTGTTGATGAATACGGAGGGACAAGCGGGATAATCACACTCGAAGATATCCTCGAGGAAATTGTTGGAGAAATAACCGACGAGAGCGACGAAGATGAGACCATGTACAGGAAGATTAATGATACCACATACATCTTCGAAGGAAAGATACTACTTAACGATTTATTCAAGATAATTGAAACTGACGAGGATCCGTTTGAAGAAGTAAGAGGTGAATCTGAGACTCTTGCCGGACTAATCCTCGAACTTACAGGAGAGATTCCCCAGAAAGGCCAGACTATTAATTACAGGAACTATTCTTTCAGGATTGAATCGGCCGACAAGAGAAGGATTAAGGAGATAAGAGTAGAAATCAAGGATAGTAATGACGGCACCAGGAACAACTAAGATACTTGTTTTGCTTGCGCTCCTCACAGGATTCTCAGGCTGCAAAGAAATAACCGTGCCCAGGCCCAGGGGATACTTCAGGATCAGCCTTCCCGAAAAACAATATACCAGCGGAGGTGATTCACTGTTTACCGGAAATAATATCCCCTTCACCTTTGAATATCCCGTTTACTCGGTGCCAGGACCCGACCCCAAAAGCAGTACCGGTAATGGGTGGTATAACATTGACTTTCCACGTTTCAGGGCCCGAATCTACCTTACATACAAAACAATTGACAACGATCTGCCTGAACTTATCGAACAGACGTACACGATGAACATAAAGAATCATATATCCCGGGCCGATGCCATCAATGAACAGGAGATTCACAACGACACGGAGAAGATCTATGGGATACTTTATGACCTGAAGGGCAATACAGCTACGGCAATCCAGTTTTATGTGACCGACAGCACAAGAAACTACCTGAGGGGATCACTTTACTTCGATGCCGTTACGAACGCCGATTCACTTGCCCCTGTTATAGATTTCCTGAGGGAGGACGTTGTCCATCTTCTCGAAACTCTCAGATGGAGTAACAATTAATATTTGTCTTGCTGATGGGCTGTATTACAAAACATTTTCTCAACGAATATTCCATTCTGGGCGTCTGGAAAATAGAAGAAGATCTCAAAACCCTGGAAGAAATGGTTGTCCTCGACACCGAAGACAGGAGAAAATACAAAGGTTTCTCAAGTACTTCCAGAAAGCTCGAATTCCTCAGCGTAAGAGCCCTCCTTGCCGAATTACTTGGGAAGGAAGCAAAAATCGTGTATAACAAGAACAACAAACCCTTCCTCAGGGACGGATCAAGATTCATATCCATATCCCATTCAAATCAGCTTACCGCAATACTATGCAGCACTAATGAGAAAGTGGGAATAGACCTTGAATATATGAGCTCAAACATCGGGGCAATAGCATTCAAGTTCATTAACAGAAAAGAAAAGATCACTCGTGAACCTGAAAAAAGGAAATACCACCTGTACCTTCACTGGTGCGCGAAAGAAGCTCTTTACAAGATATGCGACAAGGAGGGCATCAGCCTGAGAAGAAACATAACAATCGATCCGTTTGAAGTGAATGAATCGGGAGAGATAAAGGGAAAGGTTCATACAAAAAAGATTAATGACTCCTTCGACCTCTTTTACACCAGGTATAAAGATTATACAATCGTCTGGACAAAAAAGAATTATGAAAAGATCTGATTTCCCGGCAAGGCGGAGCCTCGGATTGCTCATCGATCCCGACAAGATCACCGGCAGCCGGTTGCCCATCCTGATGAAGATAGCTTCCGAAGCCAGGCCCGACTATATCCTTGCAGGAGGCAGCCTCACCTTCAACGATACCGACCATCTGATAGGCGAGATTAAAAAGCTGAGCAGCATACCTGTGATACTCTTTCCAGGTAACCTGCTTCAGATGAGCAAAAAAGCCGACCTCATCCTCCTGCTTTCACTTATCTCGGGACGAAATCCTGAACTGCTGATAGGCAATCATGTCATCGCTGCCCCATACCTCTCCGACATTAGAGAAAAACTGGTTTCCACAGGATATATCCTTGTAGGATGCGGCTCCAGAACCTCGGTCGAGTACATGAGCCAGACAGTGGCCATTCCACCCGACAAGGATGACCTTGTCATAGCTACAGCCCTCGCGGGAGAGATGCTTGGACTGGGTATGATCTACCTCGAAAGTGGAAGCGGGGCAAAGACATGCATACCTCCCCGGCTGATCTCCGCTGTCAGAAACGCCATAACAGTTCCAATAGCAGTCGGAGGCGGATTAAGAAGCGGAAAAGACATTGAAAATGCCTATATGGCTGGCGCCGATATGGTAATAATTGGCAATAGCTGCGAAGAAAATCCAGAATTTCTCAGGGAAGCCTGCCGGATCAGAGACCTGAGGCCTTAAGTGAATCACCTGCTTCGTTACCTGAACAACTCATACATGGGCTCCCCTGTACATGAATTGGGATACGGGATCCTGCACAGAGCCGAAAGTGTTGAGGCTATATCAGTAATATTCACTGACCTGTTTATCACCGACCTGTTAACACTCCAGCCATACCAGATAAGCGGTACGTGAGTGTCATATTCATAGGGTGAATTATGATTGGTGATCAGGTCTTCTGTCTTCTCAATCCATCCGGGATTAAGGATAACTATCACATCGCCTGAACGCTGCGGACTGAAATTATTGACTATCTTCCTGAGGTTGCCGTTCCCAAAATCATTGGCTTCAAAGGCTGCATAGGGATAAGCAGCAGAAATCCCCGTAAACTGAATGAGAAAACGCGCTACCTTCTTCTGAACCTCCTCAAGGGCTATCCTCGAATCCTCTATCAAAGTCCGGTTCAGAAATATCTGACCTTCAGAATAACCTTTTACCCAGTCACCCTCACCATACACAGCATTCATATAACTCCTGAGCAACTGCAATGCCTGATTCGGTCTGAAATATCCTGAAGGTATCCTGTGACTCTCAAGCACCTGGGGCAATTCGGATACACCATGCGCAGAAGTGAAATAGATTAGTACATTCTTCTTGCCCAGCTTTTCATTCAGATACGACAGTAATGATTCAATACTCTTGTCGAGCCTCAGAAATGCATCGGCAGTCTCAACCGATGAAGGTCCAAAACGATGTCCTATATAATCAAGGGATGAATAACAAATTGACAGATAATCCGTTACGTCATCAGCGCCAAGTTCTTCCTTTTCAATCAGACGCATTGCAAACTCAGTGGTGAGACGGTCTGAAGCGGGGCCCTCCCTCAGCAGGGAGTAGTCGGGACGAACATTCCTTCCCTGTTTCTGTCCCATCTTTTTGAAGTCATAGGGAAAATAATTCAAGCCATTGAAACCTGTTTCATATTTGTTTGAGTCAGGAAGACAATCGGCATAGACCTCACCTGGCCTCAGAAGAGTCCATGGTTCAGATAGATATTCGTCGGAATAACGCATTGAATTAAAATCATTGACCCAAACCGGCAGGTCTTTCATATAATATGTCGACGACATCCAGGTGCCTGAAATATTGTCGAACCAGAAGGCTCCGTCGGCTGAATGACCCGCTGATAATATGGCGGTACATTCCTTTACACCAATACCGAAAACCTTTGACCGTCCTCCCGTAGAGATCTTAAGTTCATCCGAAAAAGTCGAAGCCTGAAGGTTCACCGGCGAATGAAGTCCGGCTTCATAGCTGCCACCAACAGGATTGACACTTATATCCCTGGTGCAATATATAAGTTCGCTTTTAAGCGGTATATACCAGCTGTCGGAAGTAATTCCGTGATAAGCGGGTTCAGTCCCGGTTGCTATAGTGGCAAAACCCGGCGCTGCCTGGGTCAGGATATACTCATAGGAAGCATTCCGGAAATAAGTCCCTTCATTGAGAAACCTCTTTATACCGTTTTCTGATAACCTGTCCCTGAACTTCTCAACCAGGTCAAAACGCAACTGTTCAACAACAATTCCTATAACCAGTTTTGGTTTGTCAGGAGGAAGATATGCCCCCTGCCCTTTGAGGTTGAATGAGAAACATAATGCTATTAACAAAATAAAAACTGTCCTGACTGAGAATGCCTTCGTCTTCATATAATCAATCCTGCTCCTTAATAAATCAATAATGAAACCAACAAACGGCAAAAGTAATTTTTTTAATATTAGATACAAGAAGAATCAGTTAATTCATATCCGCCATCAGGGGTGTCTTGCTATTATGAACACCGCCTTTGAGGATAATCCGCTAACCTTGTTGGTAAAAACGATTATGAATGTACCCCTTTGAAGCCTGCTGATATCAGTCGTCAGGGGAAAGTCACCGGAGACCACTGTTTCATATTCCATCTCTTTCTTTCCTGAAACAGAAAAGATGGTTACCCTGAGCTCACCCCTCAGGTCAGCGGGCAGGACAGCCTTTAGATATGTTGAAGCCGGATTGGGATACAGAAACGGCGTTTCATGATCAAGGGTATCCACCCTGTTAAGCAGGGGATACATCTTAACCTCCAGGTCAGTCTTTTCACCATATGGACTCAGCACCATGATCACGGTATCCCTGTATCCCATGGCAGAAAACTTCAGAGGCCATGAGCCCGGTGCAATCATCCTTATAAAACGTCCTGTCAGCGTGTCTGATTCTATGTAGGAATTATCCCTGTCGTGATTATCTATCACCACAGAGGCAGCTAGAGGTAAACCTGTAAACCTGTCAATGATCCTCCCGTGGATTCCGTTAAAGGCATTGCCAATGTAAGACTTCAGAGACCTGTAGTGCGACTCCCAGATATATTCAAGCTGTTCAACGGGTGTAACATAACTCTTGTGCAACTCGACTGTGACCTCCCGTCCGCCGAGTTCCCACGTAACATAATCCTGCCTGCCGCCGTAGACGTTATACCACTGGTAACCGTTTGTTATGCCGTCATCCAGATCGGTCATATACCCTGGTTCACTGTAAAAATGTACCGTATCCACATAACTCCGGCTTATTGCACGAAACCACTCATCATCCGCATGAAGCCTTTCCCATCTGTCCCATGGATAGTTTATAACTTCGGCACCCGAATGGAAATTGACAGAAATGACAAAGCTCCTTTGCTTCATAAAGTCAATCATACCGGCTGTTTCATTCTGAATCTCCACAACATTTGATTCAGGATCAGGAAAATTGCGGTTAAGATCATACCCGTTTGCATTGAACCTCACAGGAAGTGTTATCTCATCACCGTTGCCGTATGTACCATCAGGATTGGCCAAAGGATTGATCCATATTTCCAGACCGTCGACAAGGTTCCTTATATCTCCCTGACTATAATAGTTTTCAAGAAGATAAGAAGCAAACCTCAGAAGAAGGACCAAGCCTGCCGTTTCGTCGCCATGCATGGTTGAGGTAAGGAATACCTCGGGTTCATCCTCATCGGTACTCACATTATCCGAGATCTTAAGGGCTAATATTTTCCTTCCTCTTACACTTGTTCCTATGGTATCGATATCGCAGAGTGAAGGATAGTTGCTGTGGAAATATTTCAGTATTGAATCATATTGGGGCAATGTGGGATAACTCTGCCACTCCATGGCCATGGCTGTGTTCTCGGCAGACAGGTCTCCCTTTAAATTTTCCCCTTCAATGATACTGTAATCCAGCTTCCTTGATATGAACCAGTCAAGCGTAAGTGGCGACAGCCTGATAAAAAGAGCTTCGCGGGTGGCTGATGAGATGGACAGGTTCCTGGACAGCAGATCAGTCATGGCACTGCCGGGCATTGCTACCTTTACCTCGGCCTGGCCATACAGTCTGACCATATCCCTCAGTAACTCATCCCTGTCCCCTGTCTGTGCAGAGGAGAAAACCGGCGCAAGGGCCAGGGCCAAAGCAAGTATCCTGTACAGCCTGGCCATAAATATCTATACGTTGAACCTGATATGCAGAATGTCTCCGTCACCCACAATATAATTCTTTCCCTCGATGTTAAATTTTCCTGCTTCCTTACAGGCATGTTCCGATCCGAGTGTAATAAAATCATCATACTTCATCACCTCGGCTCTGATGAAACCCCTTTCAAGATCGCTGTGAATAACCCCGGCAGCCTGAGGAGCGGTCATACCCTTCTTAATGGTCCATGCCTTTATCTCTTTCGGACCGACCGTGAAAAAAGTCTGGAGGTTAAGCATCCTGTAAGCGGCCCTGACAAGCTTATCCACTCCCGGTTCATCAAGACCGGCATCGCGGATAAAAGCCAAACGGTCGTCAATGCTCTCCAGCTCAGCTATCTCAGCCTCGACAGCTCCGGCAATGACCAGTATCTCAACATCCTTACCGGCAAAATGTTTCCTGAAGTCATCGACATAACCATTCCCCGTAATTGCTGACTTTTCGTCGACATTACAGACGAAGATCACCGGCTTCATGGTCAGGAGGAAGAGATCATCGACATATTTCCTGTCTTCATCCTTCGCCTCAAGGGTACGGGCATTATTGAAGTTGCCGATATGGGCCCTGTAAAGCTCAAGGACCTCACAACCGTGTTTGGCATCCTTATCTCCGGTCTTTGCTGCCCTTTCAAGCCTCTGAATCTTCTTTTCAACCGATTCAAGATCTTTTACCTGAAGTTCAAAGTCAATGGTCTCAAGGTCGCGAACAGGGTCAACCGAACCGTCAATATGAGGAAGTGCCTCATTGTCAAAACAACGAAGCACATGAATGAGGGCATCCGTATTACGGATATCACCGAGGAACTTATTGCCAACACCTTCCCCTTTGTTCGAACCTCTCGTCAGTCCCGGGATATCGACTATCTCAACCGTGGTCGGTACTATCTTCTCAGTCTCCTGGAATTTCTCGAGTTCGTAAAGCCTGGGGTCAGGCACCTGAACAACGCCGATGTTTGATTTGGTACCGCTGAAGGCAAAAGCGTTTGTCTCTCCTTTTGTATTTGATATACAATTAAATATTGTGGTCTTGCCCACATTTGTAATTCCTATTATTCCGCACTGCAAAGCCATCTTATGTCAGATTTTAAATTCACATCCGGATTGTAAGCAAGGGGGGCTCATTCAGAAGCCCGCAGCCGTTCCTCTCCCCTGCATTACGATTCCTATTTCAAACGGTGCCCGAGCTCACACAAAGGCACCCGCACCTGTTC
>CAZBQM010000089.1:5781-8892 GCA_964494045.1 uncultured Rikenellaceae bacterium | reverse complement strand
TTACCTTCTCCCCTGGGTCGTGTTATTGATGAAAGAGTAAGACCAAACGGTCTCAGGATCTCAAGGATAAGCGTTCCTTTCGGTGTCATTGGCATTATATATGAAGCCAGGCCCAACGTGACCTTCGATGTCTTCTCCCTCTGTCTTAAATCGGGGAATGCCTGTATTCTTAAGGGGGGAAGCGATGCCATTGAGTCTAATACTGCCATCACTGCCCTGATAAAGAGTGTCCTCGAAAAAGAAGGGCTCGATCCCGACATCATAACCCTTCTGCCTTCGGGAAGAAAGGAAACCATTGGACTTCTCACAGCGAGAGACTATGTCGATCTTATCATCCCCAGGGGCAGCAAAAGCCTCATCGACTTTGTGCGCTCTTCGGCAACAATACCAGTCATTGAAACAGGTGCCGGGATATGCCATACCTATTTTGATGAGTCGGGCGACAGGGATAAGGGCCGTCTTATTGTCAACAATGCAAAGACCAGGAGGGTAAGCGTTTGCAATGCCCTTGACTGCCTGATTATCCACGAGTCAAGGCTTGCCGATCTGCCATATATTACCGGACTGTGTTCCGACTCGAATGTCGGGATCTTTGCCGATCCAAAAGCTTTCAGGGCACTTAAGGGAAACTATCCCGACGGCCTGCTTCACAAGGCCGATAGTGAATCATTCGGAACTGAATTCCTTTCGTACAGGATGGCTGTCAAGACAGTCGGATCGATAGAAGAGGCTCTCGTACATATTGAAAAATACAGTTCAAAACATAGCGAAGCCATCATTGCCGAAGATCCCCTGAAGAAAGAAATGTTCTTCAGACAGGTTGATGCTGCAGCGGTTTATGCCAATACCTCAACCGCCTTTACCGATGGTGCCGAGTTTGGCCTTGGAGCAGAGATAGGTATATCGACACAGAAGCTGCATGCAAGGGGTCCCATGGCCCTGGCCGAGCTGACTACCTATAAATGGATAATTGAGGGGAACGGACAGATAAGGAAATAAAATAAACGATCAGCCTTATGATTTTTGATTTCGACATGATAAGTTCCTTTTACAGGGAACTGCCGGTAAGGATTGCCTCAATAAGAGCAAAAGCAGGCCGGCCTCTTACATTAACTGAAAAGATACTGTATTCACATCTTTATGAAAGAGAATCCTCTTCCGGCTTCAAAAGGGGAAAGGATTATGTGCTGTTTGCCCCCGACAGGGTTGCCATGCAGGATGCCACCGCACAGATGGCCCTGCTTCAGTTCATGGTTACCGGTAAAGATGAAACGACTGTTCCGGCAACCGTCCACTGCGACCACCTGATAACAGCTGAAACGGGCGCTTCAGCCGACCTGTCAAAGGCACTGAACTCAAACAGGGAAGTCTATGACTTCCTGAGCTCGGTCTGCAGCCGTTACAATATGGGCTTCTGGAAACCCGGAGCCGGAATCATCCATCAGATCGTACTCGAGAACTACGCCTTCCCCGGGGGAATGATGATAGGCACCGACTCTCATACTCCCAACGCCGGAGGCCTGGGAATGATTGGAGTGGGAGTGGGAGGCGCCGATGCCGTTGATGTGATGACCGGTATGGGCTGGGAACTGAAATTCCCAAGGGTTATCGGGGTGAAACTCAGCGGAAGGATGAATGGCTGGACTTCAGCAAAGGATGTCATCCTTAAACTTGCCGGTATTCTCACCGTCAGGGGCGGAACAGGATCAGTCATCGAATACTTTGGCGATGGAGCCTCAACCATCTCATGTACTGGAAAAGCTACCATATGCAATATGGGAGCTGAGACCGGGGCAACGTGCTCCCTGTTCCAGTTCGATGATTCAATGGCCGCATATCTGAAAGCCACAGGAAGAAGCGAGGTTGCCATCGAGGCCCTGGCGAACCGGAATCACCTGTGCGCCGATCCCGAAGTGCTTCTTAACCCTTCTGAGTATTACGACCAGTATATTGAAATAGATCTAGATAAACTCGAACCTTATATAAACGGTCCTTTTACACCCGACAGGGCAGTACCTGTCTCACAGATGAAGGAAGAGGCCGAAAAGAACGGCTGGCCGGTTGATGTGAAGGAAGCATTGATAGGTTCATGTACCAACTCATCGTACGAGGACCTCTCCAGGGCCGCCTCCATTGTGAAGGATGCCCTGTCAAAGAAGCTCCGGGCAAAAGCCGGGTTCAAGGTCACTCCGGGTTCTGAGATGATAAGCTCTATCGCATCACGCGAAGGATACACGGACCTGTTCAGGGAGTTCGGCGCCGAGATCTTTGCCAACGCCTGCGGCCCGTGCATAGGACAATGGAACAGAAAGACCAGCGATAACAACGCGATAAATACTATTATACACTCCTTTAACCGTAACTTCTCAAAGCGTGCCGACGGCAATCCAAATACCCATGCTTTCGTGGCTTCTCCTGAAATAGTCACTGCCATTGCCATTGCCGGTAAGCTTATCTTCAACCCCATGACCGATACACTGATCAACGACAGGGGTGAGACGGTAAGACTTGATGAACCTAAGGGTGCGGGTCTTCCGGCCGGAGGATTCCCGGAAAGCACTGAAGGTTTTCAGAAACCGGTGAAAGGAGAGAAGAAGACTGATATCCACGTCGATCCCGCTTCGGAACGGCTTCAGCTGCTTGAACCATTCAAACCCTGGGAAGGAACCGATCTGAAAGGGCTACCCCTTCTTATCAAGGCCAGGGGGAAATGTACCACCGACCATATTTCTATGGCAGGATTCTGGCTAAGGTACCGTGGTCATCTCGGGAAGATCTCGGATAACTATATGATAGGGGCCATCAATTATTTCAACAACCAGGCAAATAAGGTACTTAACAGGCTGACAGGTGAATATGGTCAGGTACCTGCGGTAGCCAGGGCTTACCGCGATAGTTTTGCTGGTTCAGTGGTTGCAGGCGAAGAGAACTTCGGAGAAGGCTCATCGCGTGAACATGCTGCCATGGAACCCAGGTATCTGGGCGTCAGGGCTGTTATTGTGAAGTCGTTTGCAAGGATCCATGAGACAAACCTTAAGAAACAGGGAGTGCTCACCCTTACCTTTGCCGATCCTTCTGACTACGACCTCCTGAGAGAAGATGATCTTATAG
>CAZBQM010000089.1:0-5771 GCA_964494045.1 uncultured Rikenellaceae bacterium | reverse complement strand
CTTCAGGTTATGATCTCATCAGAGAAGATGACATTGCTGATATCACCGGCCTCGACAAATTTGCCCCGGGCAGCCAGCTGTCACTCACGCTGAAACATAGCGACGGTACAACAGATACCATTTCAGCCAACCATTCATATAACAGTGCACAGATTGAATGGTTCAGGGCAGGAAGTGCACTTAACTTAATGAAAAACAGATAGAAGATATGCTATGGCAGAGAAGATAAAACTTGAGAATGGGAAACTTATTGTCCCCGACAACCCAGTGATCCCCTTTATAGAAGGCGACGGTACCGGTCCCGATATCTGGAACGCATCCGTCAGGGTATTCGATGCAGCAGTGAACAAGGCTTACCAGGGCACGAAGAAGATAGAATGGAAGGAAGTACTGGCCGGTGAAAAGGCATTCAGACTCACAGGTAACTGGCTGCCTAAGGAGTCACTTGCCTGCTTCAGGGATTATCTTGTAGGTATAAAGGGCCCTCTGACCACACCGATAGGTGAAGGAATGAGATCACTCAACGTGGCTCTCCGTCAGGAACTCGACCTCTATACATGTTACAGGCCTGTACGCTGGTTCAATGGGGTGCCAAGCCCGGTCAAAAACCCCGCACTGGTTAACATGCATATCTTCAGGGAAAACACCGAAGACATCTATGCAGGCATTGAATTCATGCACGGCGACCCGGCAACAGAAAAACTTAAGAACTTCCTTATTGGCGAGATGAATGTAAGGTCAATAAGGTTTCCGGCTACCTCTTCCATCGGGATAAAACCAGTTTCACTCGAAGGGACCGAACGTCTGGTACGACAGGCAATAAAATTTGCCATTGAACACGGGCTGCCCTCAGTGACTATAGTTCACAAGGGTAACATCATGAAGTACACGGAAGGTGCCTTTATGAAATGGGGTTATGCTCTGGCCGAAAGAGAGTTCGCCGGAAAAGTGTTCACATGGCAGCAGCATAAACGTATAGCAGCTGAAAAAGGAGAACGCGAAGCCGACAAGGCCCAGAATGAAGCCGTTGCTTCCGGAAAAGTAATAATAAAGGATGTCATCGCCGATGCCTTTCTGCAGCAGATACTTACCCGTCCGGCCGAATATTCGGTAATCGCCACTCTTAACCTCAACGGCGACTATATCTCCGATGCCCTTGCAGCCATAGTCGGAGGTATCGGCATAGCCCCGGGCGCTAATATTAACTACGACAGCGGACATGCCATATTCGAGGCAACACACGGTACAGCCCCGAAATATGCAGGACAGGATAAGGTCAACCCGGGTTCGGTAATCCTCTCCGGAGCACTGATGTTCGAATATATGGGCTGGAATGAAGCAGCCGCAAGGATATACAAGGGCCTTGAGAATGCCATCAGCAACAAACAGGTAACCTACGACTTTCACAGGTTGATGGATAATGCTAAGCTGCTGCGCACTTCAGAATTTGCAGATACTATTATTTCTAATATTTAAGTTGTATATGGAAGACAGAGAATTCTTTTCCAAAATTGAGGATCTGGCCAGAAAATCATGTGACATCGATAACGACCTTTTCGATATTTATGATGTTAAAAGAGGCCTTCGTAACAACGACCGGACAGGAGTTTTGGTCGGACTTACCAATATAGGTGATGTTGTTGGTTATGAAAAGGAAAACGGAAACATCCTTGCTGTTCCCGGTCGTTTACTTTACAGGGGAATTGATATTGATGAAATAACTCATGGCTTCCAGAAAGAGGGAAGACATGGTTTTGATGAAACAGTCTACCTTCTGCTCACCGGTAGGCTTCCCGATAATGATGAACTAAAGGATTTCTCTTCACATCTGGCATCCATGAGGGCTCTTCCCGACCAGTTCATAAACGATATGATCCTGTCAATGAAAGGAAAGGACGTTCTGAACATGCTGGCAAGGGCCGTCCTCGGATTGTATACTCTCGACGATAAGCCTGATGACATCTCCCTTAACAATATGATCAGGCAATCGATTAACCTTGTAGCCAAGTTCCCGTCTATAATCGCCTATTCGTATCAGGCGCTTCGTCATGCGTACAAGGGAAAGACACTCTCTATCCGTCACCCCCAGCCTTCGCTGTCGACCGCTGAGAACTTCCTCCACCTTATCAAGGGCGAAGGCTCATATACAAAGCTGCAGGCCGACTTTGTCGACCTTGCACTGGTTCTTCATGCCGAACACGGTGGAGGTAATAACTCTACATTCACCATGAGGGTCACCAGTTCGACCGAAACTGATATCTATTCAGCAGTGACTTCGGCCATCGGCTCGCTTAAGGGTCCTCTCCATGGAGGCGCTAACCTGAAGGTTCTGAATATGATGGAGAACATTAAGGAGAATGTTAAGGACTGGAAAGACAAGGATGAGGTCGAACATTATCTCCTTAAGATACTTAACAAACAGGCAAACGACTTATCGGGAAAGATATACGGGATAGGACATGCCGTCTATACAATATCCGACCCAAGGGCCGTCCTTCTTAAGGAAAAAGCCAGGGAACTGGCCGTTGAGTCTAAAAAACACGATGAATTCGAACTCTATAATATGGTTGAGCAAGTGACACCCGAGGTCTTCAGAAAGTTCAAGGGCGAACAGTCAACCAAGGTGGTCTGTATCAATGTCGACTTCTACTCCGGATTCGTTTATTCATGTATAGGCATTCCACCGGAACTGTATACACCGCTGTTCGCCATGGCACGTGTTTCAGGATGGTGCGCTCACCGTATCGAGGAACTTACTTTCTCTGCCAAAAGGATAGTCCGCCCTGCCTTTAAAAATGTTTACGGCAGGAGGATATATGTACCTCTTGATGAGAGATAGTCTCCGGGAGCGGTTATTCAGACCTGACGGATCTGGTTTCTAATGATGCAAACTTTTAAATGACTTAAAATGGAAAAGAGCGGAGACAACAGTTTACACAGACTCTCAGGGTTCAACTATCCTTCCAAGAGCGGTATAGCCTTGTTCACAAGAAGGGTTGCTCTCTTCATCTTTCCTGTCATGGAAGGTGGTGACAGTGAACCTCCTTCCGCTGAGGAACTCAGGTCAGAACTGATTTCCCTGCTTGAACCCATGAAATCCCGGCTGCCAGCCGAACCGGCTGAACTGGCTGAAAGCTTCTTCAGGTGTCTTTCAGAAATCAGGGAGATCCTTTGCGGTGATGCCGACTTCATTGCTGCAAATGATCCTGCCGCAACTGATATTAACGAGGTAGTCATGGCCTATCCGGGCTTCTTTGCCATCCTTGTTTACAGGTTGGCTCACTGCCTGGCAGCGCTGGAGATACCACTGATGCCGCGTATCATGACTGAGTATGCCCATTCACTGACAGGGATAGACATCCATCCTAAAGCCAACATAGGCTCCCAGTTCTTTATCGACCATGGTACAGGGATAGTCATTGGCGAAACTTCGGTTATAGGAGAGAGAGTCAAGCTGTATCAGGGCGTCACAATAGGGGCCCTCAGCGTCACCAAGGGCATGGCGTCAACAAAGCGACATCCGACAATCGGGGATGATGTCATAATCTACGCCGGGAGCACAATCCTCGGAGGAAACACCATAATAGGACACGACAGTATCATTGGCGGAAATGTCTGGCTGACCGAAAGCGTACCTCCCTTCTCACTGGTATATCATAAACACCAGATGGCAGTAAGGGAGAGGAACTCAGGAGATATTAACACACAAAAAGAAAACTGACCATGAGATTCAAAGATATCCCGGAAAGCATCGGTAACACACCTCATATACGACTCTCGAAACTTTTTCCTGACCATGAGGTATGGATCAAGGATGAAAGAAGAAATCCGGGGGGAAGTTTAAAGGACAGGATTGCCCTGGCCATGATAAAGGATGCTGAAGCCAAAGGCATCCTCAGAAAAGGCGGTGTCATCATCGAACCCACTTCGGGTAACACTGGTGTCGGCCTCGCCTTATGCGGTGCAGCCATGGGATACAGGGTGACCCTGGTTATGCCCGAATCGATGAGCATTGAAAGAAGAAACCTTCTGAAAGCTTATGGTGCCAGTCTGGTACTTACCCCCAGGGAAAAAGGCATGGGTGGAGCCATCGAAAAAGCTGAAGAGATACTGAAGTCGACTGAAGGCGCATGGATGCCCATGCAGTTTGAGAATCCGGAGAACCCTGCAGTTCATGCGGCAACGACGGCAATGGAAATTGTCAATGACTTTCCTGAGGGAATTGATTTTCTTGTGTCGGGAGTCGGATCTGGCGGCCATCTGAGCGGATTGTCACGCACCCTTAAAAAGCACTTCCCCACACTCAGGGTCTTTGCTGTCGAACCATCCGATTCACCCGTGTTGAGCGGCGGAAAACCAGGTCTTCATGCTATCCAGGGTATCGGAGCCGGTTTCGTGCCGATAAACTATGAAGCCGAAAATGTTGAAAACATAATAAGGGTTACAAAAGAAGAGGCCTATACAATGGCACGGCTGGCTGTCACCCGCGAAGGCCTTCTTGCCGGAATCTCCACGGGAGCTTCCCTGGCCGCCGTGAAACAGATACTTGAACTGGCCAGACCAGACCAGAAGATACTTACCATTGCCTGCGATACGGGAGAGAGATATCTGAGCGTAGACGGACTGTTTTCCTGACGGCTAAACAACCTCCCATCTGTAGGGTGCCGACACCTGGGCTCCCATCCTGGTAACTGAGATGGCGGCAGCTTTGTTGGCAAAAGTGACAGCTTCCTCAAGTCCTTTTCCCTCTGAGATGGCAACGGCAAGCGCCCCGTTGAAGATATCCCCGGCAGCGGTGCTGTCAAGCGCCTTTACAGGAATCACGGGAATGAACTTATCAATGTTGTCAGAAAGGACAAAAGCTCCCGACGCTCCCATGGTAATCACAACATTCCTGACTCCCTTCTGGTATAGCTTTTCAGCAGCCTTTGCTGCCGAAGCCGTGTCCGCTACATTAATGCCTGTTAGCAGTTCAGCCTCTCTTTCATTGGGGGTGATCAGGTAAAGACAGCCAAGAAGCTCATGAGAAAGATTCCTGACCGGAGAGGGATTGAGTATTATACGGTTCCCCTTTTCTGCAGCCCGCGCAGCAACATACTCAACAGTGCTTACCGGGATCTCAAGCTGCATAAGAAAGACATCATCAGCATCCCTGAGGTAGACATCATCGGAGATATCAAAGGCCGACAGGGCGGCGTTTGATCCCGGGGCCACCACAATAAAATTCTCACCTTCCTCATCAACGGCAATCAACGCCACCCCCGAAGGATTTTTATGGTCCTTTATTATATAACCGGTGTCAATACCTTCTTTCCTGAACAGATCCTTTGACTGCTCACCGAAAAGGTCATTGCCTGTCTTGGTTACAAATATCACATCCCCTTTGAGACGGGCAGCGGCAACAGCCTGGTTGGCCCCCTTGCCCCCGGGATTAAGAAGGAAAGAACTGCCAAGGACAGTCTCACCCCTCCCTGGCAGCCTCTTTGTCTTAACAACCATGTCAGTATTTGAACTGCCGATAACGATTATCTTACCCATAATTAATGCTGAGAATATTTTGTTCACGAAAATAATCAATCCCGGGCATAACAAAAATTCAAAAGTGCGACAGATGCATCAACCTTAAAAAAATTATAAGAGGTTTGGTGGTTAAAACTATTTGCTATATTTAGGACCTGTTAAAAGAAACTCTGGTTGACAAGTGAAAACCGCATCACATACTCATCATGATTCAGACGGAAATCCTTTCCCGCCATCGGTTGTTGCTTCCA
>CAZBQM010000088.1:0-8986 GCA_964494045.1 uncultured Rikenellaceae bacterium | reverse complement strand
ACGATTCCTATTTCAAACGGTGCCCGAGCTCACACAAAGGCACCCGCACCTGTTCGCCGGTATCCATGGTTCTTATCGTTGCCTCATTGCCTGAAATCTCATCCTCTCCTGCAAGAACGACAAAAGGTATCTTTTTCGAGGCGGCATATGACAACTGTTTTTTTAGTTTGACAGGATCGGGGTAAAGTTCAGTACTGATCCCGTTGTCCCTTATCACTTCGGCAAGCCTGAGAGCATATGGCAGTTCCTTCTCCCCGAAGTTGATGACAAGCACCTTTGTACCTCCGCCAACCATGCCTTCAAACATGTTCTGATTCGAAAGTACATCATAGATCCTGTCGGCTCCGAATGAGATGCCAACTCCTGAAACCCCATCCATACCAAAAACGCCGGTGAGGTTATCATACCTTCCTCCGCCGCATATACTGCCAATAGCCATGTCTTTCGACTTAACCTCAAAGATGGCCCCTGTATAGTAGTTCAATCCCCTTGCAAGAGTGAGATCCAGCTCAGTATCATTCATCAGGTTTGCACTTTCAATAAGTCCGAACAGTGTCCGGAGTTCTGAAATTCCCTTTCTGCCTGTCTCTGAAGCTGACAATATCCTGTCGAGTTCCTCAAGTTTCGAACGGGTATCGCCCCTGAGGCCTATCACAGGTTGCAGCTTATCGATAGCGGAGTCAGATACTCCTTTTGAAGCAAGTTCGAGATTCACACCATCAATACCTATCTTTTCAAGCTTGTCGATAGCAATGGTGATGTCGGTAATACGGGCACTCTCCCCTATATACTCAGCAATACCTGCCAGTACCTTCCTGTTGTTTATCTTTATGACAACCTTCAGTTTAAGCCTTGAGAAGACTTCGTCGGTGATCCTTACAAGTTCATATTCATTAAGGAGCGAGTCACTTCCGATAATATCGGCATCGCACTGAAAAAACTCACGGTAACGTCCTTTCTGCGGTCTGTCGGCCCTCCATACAGGCTGTATCTGATACCTCCTGAAAGGAAAGACTATTCCTTCGCGGTGTTGAACAACATAGCGTGCAAAAGGAACAGTAAGATCATACCTTAAACCCTTTTCAGATATACCCGAAACCACCGACTGACTGTTCTTACTTACTAAATCCCCATCCGAAACTGATGAAAGGAAATCACCGGAATTAAGAATACGGAACAACAGCCTGTCTCCCTCTTCCCCGTACTTACCCATGAGAGTGGTGATGTTTTCCATCGCAGGGGTTTCAATGGGCTGATATCCGAAAAGACTGAAGACGCTCTTTATAGTACCGAATATATAATCCCTTCGCAGGACCTCTTCAGTGGTGAAATCCCGGGTTCCTTTCGGTATTGAAGGTTTAGAAGACATTTAAATCTGTATTAATCATGATAGTGAAAAGACAAAAGTAAAAGATATAATCAAATAAAAGATCAGGCATAACAATTTATGCCTGATCTTTTGCACTGCAACCTGCAATTAGTTCATCATGACAAGGTTTCCATCCACGGCCCCTGCCACAGGTTTATACTACTGGATAAAGGGAATGGAAACCGGATATCTGAAATCTTCTCCTTTTGATGCTTTTATACTTGCGATAATGATACAGATGACCTTAAGAACCACAAGGGTTATGATGATCGGAATGCCTACAATGATAAAGCAAAGTGGTGCTGCAAGGACTGTATACAGGAGTATTGACATTTCGAAATTCATTGACGCCTTGCCATTACGGTCGACCCACTGCGATTCATCCTTCCTTGATAACCAGCAGATCAGGGGACCTATTATACTTCCGAAGGGGAAAAAGAATCCGGCAAATGCTGACAGATGGCAAAACATTGCCCAGTTTCTTTCGCTCTCTGATAATTCAATGATCTCTTTCATAATGTTATTGTTTACATAAAGACGGATCTTAACCACGTTTGCTGCATCAATATCTTATCAAACGTTTCAGATCGGAAGGAAGAAATCCGTTGGGATTGCTGTCGTCAATAAGATGCTGGTCGAAGTAGTACATTTCCGAATCATCGGTACCTATAAGCATCTTAAAGCAATAGCCTGCCCCTGTATCATCAACAGGCCCCACCTTATGCAAAACAACCGTACCGGGTCTTCTTTCTTCGATAGCCTTAATTATTTCCTCCTCATCAACAATATTGAAATTGTAATTATAAACAGCCTTTATCTTTTCTATTGTGTTTACTGAAGGCGCCAGGTCAGACTCCCTGGCAAGGATAGTCTTTGTTGCAACGGCGGGGATATTCCTGTTATAGTACTTCAGGTATCTTCTTCCGGTTACAGACGGAGCCTCCGAGATCAGGAGGGCATGTTTCTGAATGAACCTGAGTACTGCACCCGTCTTATACCCGTAGTCAATATCCTCTTCAGATGAGGATGATAAAGGGATGGCACATATCTCAGGCATCTGATTTATGCCTCCCACCTTTTTGCCCTGAAGAAGGTTGAGATAATTATAGGCTGAACCCGATTTGTCTTTTTCATATGTCGTCTCGGTAAGCACAATAAACGAATATGAAGGGTCCTTTCTTCTCTCTTCAAATACGGCCTCATCTATAAACTCATAAGGTCTTAATTCCCAGAACGCGGTAACCGCTTCCTTTATAAGGATATTATAGACCGAAAGAGGATCATCCTCAAGAACCACACAAGTGGTTGATTTCATGAAATTTGCAATATCATAACGGTCCGGGAAAGGAGGCTGGGCTGCAGCGGAAAATACAGAGAGAACCACGACAGCCATAAAAACGAAAAATCTCATGCCACTTTATTTATTTTCAGGAATATACAAGGGATTCTTTTCATTGAAACGACGGATATAAACAAACATCATCTCCTTCTGCTTCTTCCTGGGCAACTGTACAAATTCCTCATAGAGCTCACTGTCCTTCATAAGTAACAGTTCAGTGCTCTCAAGATCAAACTCCATCATCTTCCCGCTTTCGAAATCAATAAGATACTGTTTTACCTCCGATCGTGCAGAGTTCTGGCGGTATGGAGAATAATATGATCCGGGATAGCCGCCATAGGAATACGGATAATAATACGAATACGGGGAATAGTACGGGGAATAATCAGAATAGCCATAAGGTGAATAATTCCTGTTGTCGTACGAAATAACGTCGGCCACAAAATGACATATGCTTCCAACGAAGGTTATCCTGTTGAAATTACCCTGAAGCTGGATGTACAGTATCCCGTTTCTGGAATAACCCCAGATATTATTCTTGTCGACCTCCTGTCTCAACCCCATATTATCGTAGAAATAGATCTTGTCGTTTTCAAAGAGATCCTTGAAAAACTCTTTGTCGTTGTAGTCAGCCGATGTCAGTATTTTAGCTTTGGGAACCGGTTCATTAAGCCTGACCTGGTCAAAATTCAGGTAAATACCGTCCCTGAACCTGAAATCAGGAGTATATTTCACCATTGACTGCCCTTCCTGGCCGTTAAGCATATCAGGAAATGACAGAATCACCACTGCAAGTACAACGTCAATAAATCTCAACGCACTTTTCATATAGGTATGGGTTTTATTAACTTTTCTCAAATATTGTACCATAAAGGCAAAATTAACCATTTACTTAAAAGGACCTTACTTTAGGTATGTGTATATTCAATGCTTATTTTGTTTATTTTTACATATCTGCAAACAGTAATCAGACAATGAGCCAGATCAAACAAAAAAATACTGACCCCGGATTGAAAAAAGGAACAGGGGATGAGACTTTTGACGCTGAGCTTAAAAAAGCCGGCAACCGCTCTGTTTTCGCTTTTCTTTGCCTGATTGCAGGACTGATCCTGATCACTCTCAGGCTCTTTCTGCCTGCCGGGTTGTTAGTTATTGCCGGAGCCCTGCTTTTCACAATGGTAATTAAGAGCTATACCAGGCTTCTTTCTATCTTATCGGGTAATCTCGAGGAGATAAAAGGCCAGAACAGAAAAAAAGAAAATGTAATTACCGATTTCTCGCACAGGATAAGGGAACCTCTTAACAATCTTGTAGTACTTTCCGACATCATGATGTCGTCTGATCTTCCGGCAAGGCAGAAAGAACTTATCGGAACCTTCGTCGCATCGACCAGCAATATGGTTACGACGGTTAATGAACTGACGATGCATTCGGCCGGTGATATGAGCTTTGAGAAAAGGAAACACATCAGGTTTAACCTTCTTTCCACCATTAAGAATACCATCGAACTATATAATCTCAAGGATGATTCGGGTATCGATTTTATCCTTAACAGGAAGGATCCCCGCGATTTCTATTGCTCCGGCGACCCTATCGTTCTCAAACAGATCTTTCTCGACCTCTTTCATACCATCGAAAAACAGGAAAAAGGCAGTCCTACCAAAGTCACGATAAACCTTACCAGGGAAAAGATGACCGATTCGGAGATGCATGTATCATTCAGGGTACAGACCGATAAGAGGATAGTATTCATGGATGAAGAGCTGCACAAGAGGAGTCTTGCGGCAAGACTAATCTCCTCCGGAAAGGGGCATTACACCCAGGAATTCGGGAATAACCTTTCTGTTCTCAAGTTCCATATGCCCTTCAGTTACGCAAGTACCGATGCCGAACCTGTTGTGATATATTCAGTTCCTGATGCCGGCAAAGCAGCTCCGGCAGAAGAAACCGACCTTAAGGGTCTGAAGGTTCTGCTTGTAGAAGATAATCTGATAAACCAGAAGATTACCCTTCTGTCGCTTAAACCGCTTGTCAGGGAAATAGACACTGCCTCGAACGGGAAGGAAGCCCTTGAGAAATGTTCCTCGGCAAAGTATGACCTTATTCTGATGGACATCCAGATGCCGGTTATGGACGGTCTTGAGGCCGCATCAAAGATCAGGGAAACTGAATCGGGCACTGACACCCATGTACCGATAATCGCAATTACTGCCAATGCCATGCTTGGCGATAAGGAAGAGTGTCTTTCAGCAGGTATCGACGACTATATAAGCAAACCTTTCCAGCCGGGCCAGCTCGTAGAAAAAATAAGGGATCTGTTCTCGTAGGATAATGGTATCTTCTGATGCCTTGCCAGGAATCAGCGTTGCCGGCTTCCGGCCTGCTCACCAGCACCCTGGATAAGTGCCCTGAAGGCAGCCGATGGAGAAGGAATAAAATCACTGAAACCGTATGTGGCCCATTTTCTGTCGACCTTCTCTGCTGTTTCAGCATCCATGGTGACCACATTGGGCCATCTCTCCGGGTACGCTCCTTCCCTGCAGGCCTTTGAAGTTCCATCGATAAATAAAACCCGGGGTGCAGGATAATAATGATCCCTTACCGGATCTGAATTACCCAATACCTGCCATGCCACCATGTGAAGGTCTTTTATGTCGACCATCTTATCGACCAGCAGTACAAGCCTGAAGCTGCTTATGAAGGTTTCGGTGGCGAGAGCCTCCCTGATGGCTTTCACATCAGTAAGCGGGGGTTCGCTGCCAGCTGAAACAATCAGAAGAGGCAGTCCGTCTTCAGGCATGGCGATGTTATAGTTCCCGGCGGGTTTATCTGGGGTGAAGATAGAAGAAGACTGGCTGATCCTTTCCTGTGTAGTGTCAGCCTGGGGAAGCTCCCTGTCCTTAAGTTCCTCGGGATACTTGATTGTGGCATCTATGCCAACCTTGCCTCCGAACGACATGGCTGTGCCCGAATGGTCAAGGACATCGAGGGGTCCTCTGAAGAACATGATATCGTTGCTGGGATCAAAGTTTTCGAAGACGTGACGGGCAAGACTTTTATAATCCCTGATATCAATATCGCCGCTTACCACGATGAAATACTTTGTAAACATCATCTGTCCTGCCCCTGACAGTGAACTTATTACTTTCATACCCTGACCAGGGTATGACTTTCTTATCTTCACAATAAGCAGGTTATGGGCCACCCCGTCAGAAGGCATATGAAAGTCCTCGACCTCTGGTTGTATAGCCAGCCTGATAGGCTCGATAAAGATTTTCTCTGTAGCTTCTGCAAACCAGGCATCCTCCTGGGGAGGGACGCCTACTATGGTGGCGGGATAAACGGCGTCGCGGGCATGGGTGATGCATGTGACATGGAACCTGGGATACCAGTCGGCAAGTGAATAGAATCCGGTGTGATCGCCAAATGGACCCTCCCTGACGAGATCTTCCGAGGGGTCTACATAACCTTCGATTACTATATCGGCATCAGAGGGGACTAACAGTTGGTTTGTCAGGCATCTGACCATGTTTACCTTTTTCTTCCTGAGGAAGGCAGCAAGGAGGTATTCATTGATGTTTTCGGGAAGGGGAGCCGTTGCTGCCCAGGCATAGACCGGGTCGCCACCAAGGGTAACGGTTACCGGCATCTTTTGTCCGGTCTTCTTCCATGCTTCAAAATGTGCTGCTCCTGTTTTATGTCTCTGCCAGTGCATGCCGGTGGTAAGGTTGTCGAGGATCTGCATCCTGTACATCCCTGCATTTACGTTACCTGTTTCGGGATGTATTGTGTGCACGACAGGAAGTGTGATATACCTTCCGCCATCGAAGGGCCAGCATTTGAGTACCGGGAGTATTGACAGGTCGGGGTCATTTATTACAACCTGCTGACATCTACCCCGTGATTCAGTCCGTGTAGTCAGAAGGCCGGCCAGCTTTGCCAGTTTTGGCAGGGCAGTCAGTTTGCCGGCAAGTGAGGTAGCGGCAGATGAGAATTCCCTTAGCAATTCGGATATTCCGGCAGCGGCGGTGGCAGGATTGCCTCCGAGGGCCATGTTTATCCTTTTTTCTGAGCCATAGGCGTTAATGAGGAGTGGGAATGAAGTTCCGGTATCTTCGAAAAGCAGGGCTTTCCCCCCGCTTTTTGTTATCCTGTCGGTGATCTCTGTTATTTCGAGGACAGGGTCGGCAAAGGATTTTATTCTATGGAGTTCACCATGTCTCTCCAGGTCTGCGATGAATCCGGCGAGTCCGGAATAGGCCATAATTCTAATGTTTTTCAGGTATAAAGATAGCAATAATGCTGAAACCTCAGGTGTACAATGAAGGTACGGTATGCTGCAGGTGATGATGGTAGCCGGATGGGCAGGTTTGTGGGTAGGAAGAAACTGATGGTGGTATAAAACAATAATGGGAACTAATCCGTGGAGTAGTTCCCATTCGCTGTTGTCAACCGGGGTTGTCATCAGCGCCAGGTTACTGTTATTGTGACCGGCTACATCTCCTGATACCTGATCTGGATTTGTAACCCATGGCTTTCGGGCGATGCCTTTTACGGCATGGCCTTCGTGCTTTCCTTTTGTCCGTTTTGAGGCGGACTTCCGGGAAGAAGTGTCTTTCAGGCTCCATAGTCTTTTCCCGAAGGATCTGATTTCTGGTTCAGATATTATCTGACCGGAGTCAGGTTTCTCTGTAGCCCTGAGACTCAGTCGTTGAAAGAACGTTTCCGGTTTTCGTCGACTTACCGGACATTGGAAACCAGAGTCTCCTATTCCGGGCTTCGGCTCTCCTGATGCGCAGACCCGAAGGTCTGATTGAAAGGGATTGTTTCTCACTTAAGAAAAACTTTCCGATTCCACATCTTTTGAGCAGTCTTTTATCGCTCACCTGGTATACCAAATTTAATATAAAAGGGGACCTGATGCAAGAGTCTGTGGCTCATAGTTCTACACAGGATATGAACAGGTGTTGTTAAAAATTGTTAATAACTCCCGGAACGCCCGTAGAATGAAGACCAGATATAAACAAGTGACACAGGGGCTGTCCCCTGTGTCACGATATTAACAATTGGTCCGTGACTTATGAGTCACGAATAGTTTCTGATTACTTCTTATAGCCATAAACAGCAAGGTCGCCGAGCATCTCTTCGATTCTGAGGAGCTGGTTATATTTGGCAATCCTGTCTGTTCTGCTGCACGACCCGGTTTTAATCTGTCCCGAGTTGGTAGCAACGGCTATATCGGCGATGGTTGAGTCTTCAGTCTCGCCCGACCTGTGAGAGGTAACTGTAGTATAGCCTGCCCTGTGGGCCATTTCGATGGCATTCAGGGTTTCAGTAAGAGATCCGATCTGGTTGACTTTAATAAGGATTGAGTTGGCGCAACCAAGGTCTATTCCCTTTTTAAGATATTCAACATTGGTAACGAAGAGGTCGTCGCCAACGATCTGGCATTTCTTGCCGATCCTGTCGGTAAGCATTTTCCAGCCGTCCCAGTCGCCTTCAGCCATGCCGTCTTCGATTGAATCGATAGGGAACTGGCCGATAAGTTTTTCAAAGTAATCGACCTGTTCTTTGGAAGTTCTTCTTGCGCCTTTGGGACCTTCAAATTTTGTATAGTTATAGATTCCGTCCTCATAGAATTCAGAAGCGGCGGCGTCGAGGGCTATTTTGACGTCAACTCCGGGTTTATAGCCGGCTTCTGAAATTGCTTTCACGATTGTACTGAGGGCGTCTTCAGTTCCGTCGAGTGTAGGGGCAAAGCCACCTTCGTCACCAACTGCGGTACTTAATCCGCGGGCCTTCAGAACTTTCTTAAGGGCATGGAAGACTTCGGCACCCATCCTGAGGCCTTCTTTGAAATTGGGGGCTCCAATGGGTCTGATCATGAATTCCTGGAAAGCTATCGGTGCATCTGAATGTGAACCGCCATTGATAATATTCATCATGGGGACAGGCAGGGTAACTGCATTTGATCCTCCGATATACCTGAACAGGGGCAGTCCGTGGTATGAAGCAGCTGCTTTGGCAACAGCAAGCGAAACACCGAGGATGGCATTTGCTCCAAGGTTACTCTTGGTTTTCGTACCATCAAGCTCTATCATCTTCCTGTCGATACCAGCCTGGTCAGTGACATCCATCCCGGTCAGTTCTTCTGCGATAACATTATTAACATTATGAACGGCCTTGAGAACACCTTTTCCGAGATAACGGGATTTGTCTCCGTCACGAAGCTCAAGAGCTTCGTTTTCACCTGTTGATGCACCTGATGGCACAGCTGC
>CAZBQM010000087.1:7559-9417 GCA_964494045.1 uncultured Rikenellaceae bacterium | reverse complement strand
GAGATAACAAAGCAAAAACAAGTTACTCAAAGATCTCTATAGGTCTTGCTTCGCCCGAGGAGATACTCGACCGTTCGAGTGGTGAAGTACTGAAGCCAGAGACAATTAACTACCGTACCTATAAGCCCGAACGCGACGGATTATTCTGCGAGAGGATCTTTGGGCCGGTAAAAGACTACGAATGTCATTGCGGCAAGTACAAGAGAATCCGCTACAAGGGCATCGTCTGCGACCGTTGTGGTGTTGAAGTTACTGAGAAAAAGGTGCGCCGCGAAAGAATGGGACATATATCACTCGTTGTTCCGGTTGCCCATATCTGGTACTTCCGCTCACTGCCTAACAAAATCGGTTACCTGCTGGGCCTTCCTACAAAGAAGCTTGATTCCATTATCTACTATGAAAGGTACGTGGTTATCAATCCCGGCATTAAAGCCGTCGACGGAGTCAAATACCTCGACTTCCTTACTGAAGAGGAATACCTTGAGATAACTGAATCACTTCCCAAAGAGAACCAGTATCTTGAAGATACCCACCCCGATAAGTTTGTTGCCGATATGGGCGCTGACGCCCTCTACAAACTTCTCGAGAGGATAGATCTTGATGAGCTTTCATATTCACTGCGTCACAGGGCCAATACTGAAACATCTCAACAGCGCAAGAATGAAGCACTTAAGAGACTCCAGGTTGTTGAGGCTTTCAGGGATTCAAAACAAATAAACAAACCCGAATGGATGATAATCAAGGTGGTTCCTGTTATACCGCCTGAACTTCGTCCCCTCGTTCCCCTCGATGGCGGAAGGTTCGCAACAAGCGACCTCAACGACCTTTACCGCAGGGTGATAATCCGCAATAACCGTCTTAAGAGACTTATCGAGATAAAAGCTCCCGAAGTCATCCTCCGTAACGAAAAGAGAATGCTCCAGGAAGCTGTCGATTCACTGTTCGACAACTCAAGAAAGGCCAATGCAGTTAAGACAGATGCAAACCGTCCTCTTAAATCGCTCAGCGACAGTCTTAAGGGGAAACAGGGACGTTTCCGTCAGAACCTTCTTGGTAAGAGGGTTGACTACTCGGCACGTTCAGTCATTGTCGTGGGACCCGAACTTAACCTTCATGAATGCGGTCTTCCCAAAGACATGGCTGCCGAACTATATAAACCTTTTATAATAAGGAAGCTTATTGAAAGAGGTATTGTAAAGACAGTAAAATCAGCCAAGAAAATCGTCGACAGGAAAGATCCCGTCGTATGGGATATTCTTGAAAACGTTCTCAAGGGTCATCCGGTTCTTCTCAACAGGGCTCCTACACTTCACCGTCTGGGTATCCAGGCCTTCCAGCCAAAGCTTATAGAAGGAAAAGCAATTCAGCTTCACCCGCTGGTCTGTACAGCTTTCAACGCTGACTTCGACGGTGACCAGATGGCAGTTCACCTGCCACTGGGCAACAGCGCCATCCTTGAGGCCCAGATGCTGATGCTTGCCTCGCATAATATCCTTAACCCTGCCAACGGTGCACCTGTTACCGTTCCTTCACAGGACATGGTTCTTGGTCTTTATTACATCACCAAGGGAAGGAAAAGCACAACCGAAGAAAAAGTAAAGGGAGAGGATCTGATCTTCTATTCTCCTGAAGAAGTAAATATTGCCTATAATGAAGGTAAAGTTGATCTTCATGCCCATATCAAGGTTAAAGTAAACGACAGGGTAAACGGCGAATTAGTAAACCATCTTGTTGAAACAACCGTAGGAAGAGTCATCTTCAACCAGTTTGTTCCCGAAGAAGTAGGATACATTAATGAGATCCTTACAAAGAAATCTCTGAGAGACATCATTGGTCGTGTTCTCAAACTCGCCGGAAC
>CAZBQM010000087.1:0-7459 GCA_964494045.1 uncultured Rikenellaceae bacterium | reverse complement strand
CGCTGATGAAACAGCTGTCGACCGACAAGCATGGATTCAACTCAGTATATATGATGCTCGACTCCGGTGCCAGGGGTTCAAAGGAACAGATACGTCAGCTCTCAGGAATGAGGGGCCTTATGGCTAAACCTCAGAAATCAGGCGCTACCGGATCCGAGATCATTGAAAACCCGATTCTTTCGAACTTTAAGGAAGGCCTTTCGGTTCTTGAATACTTCATCTCAACTCACGGTGCCCGTAAGGGTCTTGCCGATACCGCCCTCAAAACAGCTGACGCAGGGTATCTTACCCGTCGTCTTGTTGACGTCTCTCAGGATGTTATTATCAATGAGGAAGACTGCGGTACACTCAGGGGCCTTGTTGCCACGGCAATCAAAAAGAATGAAGAGGTCGTTGAATCACTTTACGAGAGAATCCTTGGCCGTACTACAGTCCATAATGTATATCACCCCCTTACAGGAGAACTTATAATTGAAGCAGGCGAAGAACTTACAGAAGATCTTGCAAGAAAGATCGAAGACTCACCTATCGAACAGGTTGAGATACGTTCGGTTCTGACCTGCGAATCCAAGAAGGGAGTATGCGCAAAATGCTACGGACGTAACCTCTCTACAGGTACCATGGTTCAGAAGGGAGAAGCAGTGGGCGTCATTGCTGCCCAGAGTATCGGGGAACCCGGAACACAGCTTACCCTCCGTACCTTCCACGTGGGTGGTACCGCTTCGAATATTACTACTGAATCGCGACTTGTTGCAAGGTACAGCGGTATTGCCGAAATAGAAGAACTCAGATCGGTTCCTAAGACCGACGCTGAGAAAGGTGAGATTGATGTCGTCATCGGCCGTCTTGCTGAACTCAGAATCATTGACAAGAAAACAGGAATAGCACTTACTACTCATTCAATACCTTATGGTTCACGTCTTTATATCAAGCCGGGACAGGAGGTTGAGAAAGGTAAACTGATATGCGAATGGGACCCATTCAACGCAGTTATCATCTCAGAAGTTGCCGGTAAGGTTGGATATGACTACCTGATCGAAGGCATAACCTTCAGGGAAGAGTCAGACGAACAGACCGGTTTCAAGGAGAAAGTGATTATCGAAAGCAGGGATAAAACCAAAAACCCGGCCATCAAGATACTTTCGCCAAAGAGTGGTGATGAACTCAGGTTATACAACCTTCCTGTTGGAGCACACCTGGTAAGCGAAGCTGACAAACCGGTTGAGGCTGGTGAAGTACTGGCTAAAATACCACGCGCCGTTGGAAAATCGGGTGATATCACCGGTGGTCTTCCCCGCGTTACCGAGTTGTTCGAAGCCAGGAACCCTTCCAACCCTGCTGTTGTATCTGAAATCGATGGTGAGGTCACCTTCGGAAAGATAAAGAGAGGGAACAGGGAAATAACCATCAGATCGAAGACTGATGAGACCAAGAAATATCTTGTGCCTCTTTCAAAACAGATACTTGTCCAGGAAAACGATTATGTCAAGGCCGGTATTCCCCTTTCTGACGGAGCAATAACCCCTTCAGACATCCTGGCCATCAAAGGTCCGACAAAAGTTCAGGAGTATATCGTTAACGAGATCCAGGAAGTATACCGACTCCAGGGTGTTAAGATAAATGATAAACACTTCGAGATCATTGTCAGGCAGATGATGCGCAAAGTTGAAATAGTTGACCCGGGTGATACTAAATTCCTTGAAAAACAGGTTGTTGACAAGCTTGATTTCATGGACGAAAACGACTGGATCTATGGCAAGAAGGTCATTACCGATTCAGGCGATTCACAGACTTTCAAACCAGGGATGATTATCTCGGCAAGGAAACTCAGGGATGAAAACTCACTCCTTAAACGCCGCGACCTTAAGACCGTTGAAGCGAGGGATGCTATTCCCGCAACATCGAGCCAGGTGCTCCAGGGGATAACAAGAGCAGCTCTCCAGACAAACAGCTTCTTCTCAGCTGCATCATTCCAGGAGACTACCAAGGTTCTTAACGAGGCAGCAATCCTCGGTAAAATTGACCGGCTTGAAGGACTCAAGGAGAACGTTATCGTTGGTCACCTTATTCCTGCCGGAACCGGCCAGCGCGAATATAACAGCATAATAGTAGGCTCTCTCGAGGAGTACGAGAGCCTCACAGATGCTGCAATCGTCGCTGAAACAGGAGCTGTTAAATAAACATAAACTGGTAAAAAACATGGCAGATCCAAAAATACCAAATCAGATCAGCATTGAGCTGAGTGAGGAAATGGCACAGGGTACATATTCAAACCTGGCTGTCATTACCCATTCTGCATCGGAATTCGTTGTTGATTTCATTCGGATTATGCCGGGTATACCTAAGGCCAAGGTCAAGTCAAGGATTATCCTCACACCTGAACATGCAAAAAGACTTGTCGCAGCCCTTCAGGATAATATATCCAAATATGAATCTGCTCATGGTGTTATAAAAGATGTTGAAGGATCCGGTCCGGCAATGCCTCTGACATTCGGCGGACCGACCGCTCAGGCTTAAGCGCCTGGCATAGTATTGAAAACCCTCCTGCTGCCTCCCCGTTAGCATTCTGATAACGGCACGGATACGACAGGAGGGTTTTTTTGTATAACGTATAATAATTCCTTAACTTGCGTGTTAATTATATATCTAACCACCGCTTGGAATATGGCTTTAAAAATACTTAGAAGATTTTTGGTTGCAGCAATTATCATCCTGCCTCTACTCGTCGATATGGGATGTAAAAAACAGGCACGTTGCGGCTGCGGAAAAGATATCCTTTTTGATCTGGATAAAGAATATGCAAGGGTTGACTTCAATGAGGATTATTCGAATGCCCAGTTTTCTCCCGTAAACAATTCATATGCAACGTATTATTTCTGTAATCCCGGGGAGATGAAAAGCAAGCTGGCCAATTTCAAAACGGGTGACCTTATGCAGATCTCAGGTCACGTCTACTGGGAGTGCAATTATATCTACCAGGCAAGTAACTATACCTACCAGATGTACTATAAGGTCTATATGATCCAGGTCACCGATATCACAACCGACCTGTATGGAAAATAACTTTGGGATAAGATACTGATATATAATTGTATATATAGTTGATTAAAGATCCGGGACCACCCGGATCATTTTTTTTGTTTCAATTTTGTATATTTCAGGAAAATTTACCCATGACACAGTTAAATATTTCTTTTGCCGGTGCTGGCAGGGTGGCTGAAGCCTTATGCAGAGAGATGTTCAAAGCTGGTCACAGGATAGTAAATATTGTTTCCCGTAATGAGGAAAACGGAAAACACCTGGCCTCACGTTTTAATGCCCGGTGGTCTGATCATCTTCTTTTTCCTGATATCTGCAACCTGATAATTGTGGCCGTACCCGATAACAGCCTTAAAGAGGTTCTCGCGGAAATCAGTTGCCCAAAACAAAGTATCGTGGTCCATACCGCGGGAAGCTATGGAATGGATATCTTCCCGGCCGGCTGCACGAGAAAGGGAGTGCTCTATCCCCTGCAGACCTTTACAAAGGGACGAGAGCTCAGTCTTGCCGGGGTACCTTTTTTTACAGAGGCATCTGACGGAGAGATATCACAGATACTTGATAGCCTGGTCGTTTCAATAGGAGGGGTGGTCCATGCTGCCGGCACAGCCGACAGAAAAATGCTCCATCTTGCAGCGGTTTTTGCCTGCAATTTCGTCAACCATAATCTGACTCTGGCCAGGCAGGTTGCAGGCATGGGAGGCTTTGATTTTTCAGTGCTTGAGCCTCTGATAAGGGAGACGGTAAGCAAAGCCTGCGATAACGGACCCGAAAACTCCCAGACTGGTCCCGCTGTCAGAAACGATACGCTTACCTTATCAGGGCATCTGGAGCTTTTATCTTTTTCTCCTGAAATGAAGGACTTATACATTGCCACCTCCCAATCAATAATGAATCGCAGTAAAAAGACATAAAATGACCAATTTTAAAGAGGATCTTGTCCGGATCAAGGCTTTCGTTTTTGATATAGATGGTGTACTGTCTCTGCAAACCATCGGTCTTAATATGTTTGGAATACCCGAACGTACGGTCAACCTGAGAGATGGATATGCTCTACAGCTTGCCGTTAAAAAAGGATATTATGTGGGAGTGATTTCAGGCAGTAGCTCAAAAGAATACCAGACAAGACTTAAGCGATTGGGCGTTAAGGATATATACCTTAATAGCCGGACCAAGTCAGGAAACTTCAGGCATTTTCTTGATAAATATGGACTTGATAGCAGTGAGGTACTATTCATGGGAGATGATATTCCCGACTATGAGGTGATGAAACTGGCCGGGGTTCCGGCATGTCCGGCTGATGCCGACTCTGAGATCAAACAGGTGGCAGTATATATCTCCGACAGAAAAGGAGGAGAAGGATGTGTCAGGGACGTCATCGAACAGGTATTGAGGCTGCATAACAACTGGATGAACGGTGATGCTTTTAACTGGTAATAACATGAAAGAGTTTCTCAGACTGATAAGGTGGAAAAACCTGGTCATCGTCATCATGACGATGGTTCTGATGCGCTATGCCATTATAGAACCGCTTATAGGCAAGATCAGTGTGATTCCCGTTTCAGGGGTACTCACTGAAGTTCCGATGGAACTTCAATCGCCATGGTACGATTTCGTTATTCTTGTTATCGCCACTCTTCTGATCACAGCCGGAGGTTATGTTATAAACGACTATTTTGATATTAAAACCGACCTTGTTAACAAGGGAGAGGTAATAGTGGGTACAAAGATACCCAGGCGCAAGGCATTGCTCTGGCATTACTATCTGAACATAGCCGGTGTTGCAGCAGGATTTTACGTTTCATGGAAAGCCGGATATTTCTGGCTTGGAATGCTTTTCCTGGTTGTTTCGGGTCTCCTTTATTTCTATTCGGCAAGCTACAAACGGCAGTTTCTTATTGGCAATATCATTGTTGCCATTCTTACCGCTATGGTCCCGATGCTGGTTGTTATTTATGAATGGCCCGCCCTGTACCGCTATTACGAGATTAATGCCGTTGAAGCTCCTCCCTTTAACCTGATTCTTTACTGGGTGGGTGGTTTTGCCGTCTTCGCCTTTATCTCAACCCTTGCAAGGGAAATAATAAAGGACATCGAAGATTTCGAGGGTGACCTTGCATACGGAAGAAATACAGTACCTGTGGTAATAGGGATACTGAGTTCCAAGATAGTGTCGGTTTGCCTGATTCTTATTATGATTGCCATGCTTTATGCGGTATGGTATTTCTTTATTCGTGATACCATAACACTGATATATATCTCGGCAGCCATAGTTCTTCCTCTGACAGTTGTAGCCGCTCTTGTGACAGCGAGCAGGAACAGGCAGCACCTGCACCGGGCAGGTAACCTTATGAAGATAGTGATGCTTACAGGTATACTATATTCGGTGGTTGTGAAAATAATCCTTGACCGGAATCTTTTTTAATTAATAAAATGGAATGTTTTAACGGCTTCAGGCTTATCCTTGCATCGCGTTCCCCAAGAAGACAACAGTTGATGAAGGAGCTGGGCCTATCATTTGACACCCTTGAAATGGATTTTGACGAGTCATATCCTGATCATCTGAAAGGGAAAGATATTGCCCTGTACCTCTCCGAAAGGAAAGCTGAATCTGTCAGCAAAGGAATCAGGGACAATGAAATTCTGATCACTGCCGATACTGTGGTATGGTGTGATGATCAGCTGCTTGGTAAGCCCTCCGGCAGGGAAGAGGCCATAAAAATGATAAGGCTGCTTTCGTCAAACACACATGAGGTTATCACCGGTGTGTCATTATTCTCAAGAAAACAAAGGAACAGCTTTGCAGAGATAACCTCAGTTACTTTTGATACCCTGACTGATCACGAAATTGAATATTATGTTGACAATTTCAAACCCTTTGACAAGGCCGGAGCTTACGGAATCCAGGAATGGATAGGACTTGCAGCCTGCAGCCGCATTGAGGGTTCTTACTTTAATGTGGTCGGACTGCCGGTGCAGAGACTTTACCGGGAGCTGACTGATTTCATAAGGACTGAAAAGGGTTTAGCCTGATTCCAACATCATCAGACAGGATATCCTGTTGTGGATTGTCACACAGTTTCCATCGCCCCGGATGTTGAAAATTGCCGTGCCATTGCCTGGCTTCCTGGATTACATAAGACGGTCCCGGCAGATTTGGCTATATTTGTACAAGGTATGCTAATGTAAAATCGTTTGTTATGAAGAAGTTGCTTTTTTCAGGATTACTGTTTCTTTCAGCCGCTGTCCTTTATTCAGCTCCTCCCGATGAGGGTATGTGGATTCCTCTCCTTATTGAGAAATACAATATCAAACTAATGAAGGAGAAAGGATTTAAACTTGAAGCTGAAGATATTTACAGCGTGAACAAGGCATCCATGAAAGATGGCATCGTGATTTTTGGCGGCGGCTGTACGGGCGAGGTGATATCATCCGATGGTCTTGTCATTACCAATCATCACTGCGGTTTCGACCAGATACAGTCTCATTCCACACTTGAACACGACTATCTTACCAATGGTTTCTGGGCCATGTCGCGTGAAGAGGAACTGACTAACCCGGGACTTACCGTAACTTTCCTTAAGCGTATGGAAGATGTTACTGCAGCTGTCCTTGACGGTACAGAGAAGACCACGGATCCGGCTGAGAGTAAAAGGATGATGGAAAGCAATATGTCCGGTCTTGTCGCCGGGGCTGTAAAGGGTACACACTACAGAGCGGCAGTGAGACCTTTCTATATGGGAAATCAATACTTTCTTTTTGTATATGAGATATTTTCAGATGTGAGGCTCGTTGGTGCCCCGCCATCTGCCATTGGTAAATTCGGAGGAGAAACCGACAACTGGGTCTGGCCCAGGCATACAGGCGACTTCTCCCTTTTCAGGATCTATGCCGGAAAAGACAATAATCCGGCTCCCTATTCCATCGGGAATGTACCATATAAGCCTTTGTTCCATTTCCCTGTATCGCTGAAGGGTGTAAGTGAGGGCGATTTTACAATGGTTTTCGGCTACCCGGGCGCCACAAACGAATATGTTCCGTCATATCATATTGAGATGGTAAAGGATTATATAAACCCAAAAATTATCGATCTGCGATCCAAAAAAATTGAAATCATCGAAGAAGCCATGAATGCAGATCCTCTCACCAGAATAAAATACTCAGGGAAGAAATCGGGTATTGCCAACTCGTGGAAGAAATGGATAGGAGAGATACAGGGTCTTGAGAAGATGAAGACCGTGGAAAAGAAGAAAGAATTTGAGAAGGAGCTGACAGCATGGATCAATGCAGATGATTCAAGAAGGGCGCGCTATGGAGGTATTTTACAGGAGTATAGCGGCCTTTACGGCAAGCTTAAGGATTACACGCTGGCATACAATTATACAAATGATGCCTTTTTCAGTAACGGGGTGGAAGCTGT
>CAZBQM010000086.1:8078-9678 GCA_964494045.1 uncultured Rikenellaceae bacterium | reverse complement strand
CCCGGCAATGGCGTTTAGCTTCTTACGGATGAAAGCAACTTTATAAAGAAGGCTAAGAACCTTCTTTTCGTTGAAAGTCGGAAGGATCTTGTTGAAATAAACTTTTTCAATGATCAGCGGAACCGTAAGCATCAACGTGGGTTTTACTTCAGCCATAGCCGGAAGCAAAACCGTCGGAGTGGGGGGCTTGTGTAAATAGTAAACACAAGATCCGCCAAGCATAGGAAGGATCAGACCCAGGGTGTTTTCATAAGTGTGTGAAAGAGGCAATACGGAAAGGAACCTGTCATTCTCATCAACCGGCTGGATCCTGCTGCCCATCATGGCATCGAACGAAATATTCTTGTGAGTGAGCATCACACCTTTTGGTCTGCCTGTTGTACCTGAAGTATAGATGATCGAAGCAAGATCGTCTTCCTCAACTTCATAAACAGTCTGGGGTACAGCAGAGAGATCAAATCCGGGATTTTCCACTGAAGTTCTCAGTATTGAAAAATCATCACACAGGATAACTGTCTTAAGAATATCACTCCTGAAATCATCAATCTTGTACTGAAGGTTTGAAGAGACGAAAAGTGCTTCAGCTTCTGAATGCTCGAGTACATTTGCAATCTCAGCTACCGAGAAATCGGGAAGAACGGGTACAACAACTGCACCCATAAAGGTTATTGAGAAATATGCTATTCCCCAGTTAGGCATGTTTGAACTTAAAATGGCAACCTTACTGCCATATCTGATCCCAGCTTTCTCCAGCATGGCCGATAAAGCCCTGATGTTCAGGGCTGCGGTCTCATAAGTCATGGGGGTCTCTCCTACATAAGCATATGCGTAGCTACCTGGATGCTTCCTCAGCGTCTCATTGAATAAAGATGGGAATGTCAGTTTTATACTCTTTTCACTCATCCGTGTATCTATTTTTTTGAGAATGCAAAGATAAGCAATAAATATATGGCCGATACCGGGATATGTTAATTATTATGTATCTGGCTGCTGAGAGAGATCCGTAAAAATGAACTTTTATGCACCGGATTGGTTACCTTTGTAAGGTAATCAGGTTCAATATATCAATATGACTCAGAAAATAAGAATTACCAGGGAATTCTCCTTTGAGATGGCCCATGTTCTTCAGGATTATGACGGACCATGCCGGAACATACATGGGCATTCATACCGGCTGTTTGTCACACTCTCAGGTTACCCTTCACAGAAACCGGGAGACCCGAAAACCGGGATGGTAATGGATTTCTCGGATCTGAAACGGATTGTTGAAAAGGAAATCATAGATGTTTTTGACCATGCTGTGGCATTGTCTTCTTCCTTGAGAAAAGAAAGTGCCTCTTTTGCAAATGGTATATTTGGAAACATCGTTTTTCTTTCCTACCAGCCAACATGTGAAAACCTGGTCTCCGACTTTGCCCAAAGAATTGCGGGAAACCTTCCCGGAGATGTTCATCTTCACAGTCTCCGGTTATATGAAACCGCTACTTCATATGCCGAATGGTATGCCTCCGATAATCAATAAATAAAATATGCAAGAAATTCCTGAAAAGAAGCTCTTCTTACTGGATGCTTATGCTCTTGTCTTCCGTTCGTATTATGC
>CAZBQM010000086.1:0-7978 GCA_964494045.1 uncultured Rikenellaceae bacterium | reverse complement strand
ATGCTTGAGGCATACCGCATTCCTGTTATTGAATATCCCGGATTCGAAGCTGATGACGTCATAGGGACTCTGGCAAAAAGAGCATCTGAAAGAGGCTATATCACATATATGATGACTCCCGACAAGGACTTTGCACAGCTTGTGGAAGATAATATTTTCATGTTCAAACCTTCAAGAAGCGGGAATGAATCCATAGTCTGGGGAAAGGAAGAGGTGATGAGGGAGTTTCATGTCAGGCGTCCGGAACAGGTAATAGATATCCTGGCGCTGATGGGTGATACTGCCGATAATATACCGGGAGCTCCCGGGGTTGGTCCGAAGACGGCAATGAAGCTGGTTGAGGAATATGGCAGCGCCGAAGAGGTGATTAAAAACAGCAGCAAACTGAAAGGAAAACTGAGCGACATCATACAGGCAAACAGCGATAAAATCATACTTTCAAAACGTCTGGCCACGATCGAACTCAATGTACCGGTGAAGTTTGATGAGGATGCCCTTGAGAAGAAATCTCCCGACCTTGAAAAGCTTAAAAGCCTGTTTGATGAACTTGAATTCAGGAATGTGGCGGCAAGAATCACCGGTACCACTGAAAAGAAGTCTGATGAAGCAAAGCGAAAACCGGATACCAGGGATCAGTCGGGCGATTCCATTCAGGGAACCTTGTTCGGAGAGCAGGAGATGGTTGTGCAACCCTCCTCGCTGAAGTCGATAGATACGGAAAAGCATAACTATAGTATGTTATCAGGTGAAGAGGAGATAAAGGTATTTGTGAAAAAAGCTCTGTCACTGAAGGAGATCTGTTTCGATACTGAGACTACGGGGTTGGATGCTCTGACTTCCTCACTGGTAGCTCTTGCCTTTGCGTGGGAGAAAGGTTCGGGTTATATGATCCGCTTTCCTGAGTCACGTGAAGAAACCCTGAACCTGCTCGAACTGGTCAGGCCGCTGTTTGAGGATCAGGGTATTATCAAGATCGGACAGAACCTTAAGTTTGACATACAGATCCTTGCAGGTTACGGCATAAGGGTAAGAGGAAAGCTGTTCGACACCATGATAGCACATTACCTCCTTGAGCCCGACATGAGGCATAACATGAACTTACTGGCTGAGAACTATTTAGGCTACTCTCCTGTTCATATCGAATCGCTTATCGGGGAAAAGGGGAACAATCAGCTTACCATGAGATCGGTGCCTGATGACAAACTCAGGGAATATACTGTTGAAGATGCCGATGTGACAATGCAACTGGCTGAGGTTTTCAGACCTAAGCTTCAGGACCTGGGACTGGCTCCTCTGGCAGAGACTGTTGAGATGCCGCTGATAAAGGTGCTGGCAACCATGGAGAGGAACGGGGTGAAGCTGAATGAAGAGGCTCTGAAATCAATAGCATCAGAACTCAGGGACGACATCATATCCCTTGAGCATGAGATCTATGAACTGGCAGGAACAGAGTTTAATATCTCCTCACCGAAGCAACTTGGTGATATACTGTTTATCAGGCTGAAGCTCGACGATAATGCCAGGAAGACCAGGACAAAACAATATGTCACAAATGAGGAGATTCTGAGCAGGCTTACAGGAAGACACCCGGTTGTGGGGAAAGTACTTGAATACAGGGGATTGAAAAAGCTCCTTTCGACATATGTGGAAACCCTTCCCAATCTGATCAACAGGGAGACAGGAAGGATACATACCTCCTTTAACCAGGCTGTTGCATCGACCGGAAGACTGAGTTCAAACAATCCCAACCTTCAGAATATCCCGGTTAAGGATGAGAGGGGGAGGGAAATAAGAAAGGCCTTTGTGCCTGAAGAAGGAAAGGTATTCTTTGCTGCTGACTATTCGCAGATCGAACTGAGGCTGATGGCTCATCTGAGCAGGGACGAGAGCATGATAAACGATTTCAGGTCGGGTCACGACATTCATGCGGCAACTGCATCAAAGATCTTCGGAGTTGGTATTGGCGAAGTCACAAGGGAGATGAGAAGCAGGGCAAAGACAGCCAACTTCGGCATTATATACGGGATATCGTCGTTCGGCCTTTCGGAAAGACTTACCATTGGAAGGAAGGAAGCAAAGGAGCTGATTGACGGATACTTTGCATCATATCCCGGTGTTAAGGTCTATATGGATGAGAGTATCAGGAAGGCAAGGGAAAAGGGCTACGTGACAACCATGTTCGGGAGAAGGAGATATCTCCGTGATATCATGTCAGGAAACCAGGTGGTAAGGGGAAATGCGGAACGAAATGCCATTAATGCGCCGATACAGGGTAGTGCGGCAGATATAATAAAAATAGCCATGGTCAGAATTGACGAAAGGCTCAGTAATGAAGGCTTCTCTTCAAAGATGATCCTTCAGGTTCACGACGAACTGATATTCGAGGTAGCTCCCGCTGAACTGGAGAGGCTTAAGGAAATGGTTATCTCGGAGATGACAAATGCAGCCTCTCTCGAAGTGCCGCTGAAGGTCGACTGGGGTACGGGAAGCAACTGGCTGGAAGCAAAATGACGGAAATGGGAATAGATGTTCTTTTTTTCGGAGTACTGGCCGACGTCACAGGTACCAGCAGGAAACACTATTCAGGTGCCGGATCGTATGATGATCTGTGGCACAGGGTAATGGATGATTTTCCTGAAGTAATACATTACAACTTCAGGATAGCCCTCAATAATGAAATCGTAACCGGATCACCTGCCATCAGCGACGGTGATGAAGTAGCTTGCATTCCTCCTTTCGGGGGTGGTTAAACCTTAGCGGTCAGATAGCGACCATACCGGGCATTATCTCATCGGAGAAGGCAACAACGCCTGTGCCTGCCCTGGCGGCAATTTTCTCCGGAACCTGTTTCCCCTGAAGAACTAATCTGTATTCTTCCGGGTTGTTAAGCACTTCAAGCGCCTTACTTACCTGAAGGTCCTTCTTAAGAGTCCATGCTATAGCCCCTTCCTCATAGAAATAGCGGCTGATTATTTCATCTTCGAGAAGCTCGGTTATCTCCTCTTTAAAGGCATCAAGGTCCTTTACAAGGGTGTGTGCCAGCTCAACCTGAAGTTTTTCAAAAGTATCGCTGTAAAGGTCATAGTATTTCTCACGTTTTGCCACATCAATAAGCTCGTTCAGAGATTCTTCGGTGGAGGTTCTGTAGCTGAAGTTACTTGCGGCAAGAAAATCTTTGAATCCGGCATAGTCGGCTTCGGTGAACCTGAAGTCAGCAGGATTTTTAAGGTCGGGATGTGACCAGTAATACTGAGTGGCATAGTCGAAGATGAAGTATCTCATGTAAAGTTCAGCGGAAATCTGGCTCAGGGGTTCGGGGACTACCGCATAGTCGGGCGTTATGCCACCGCCATCTTTTACAAGCCTGCCATTTTTTGTTTTGAAATCAGATATCAGGGAGTCGGGTATATAACCTACGCTGCCATCTTCATTCCTGTGCGAAAAGTCAAGGGCCTGGATACATCTTCCACTGGGGATATAGTACTTGGCTGTTGTGACTTTAAGTTGTGTGTTATAGCTCAAAGGACGGTTTATCTGAACCAGGCCTTTACCATAAGATCGCTGACCAACAATGACTCCCCTGTCAAGGTCCTGTATGGCACCGGCAACAATTTCTGAGGCTGAGGCGGAACTTCTGTTTATTATAACAGCCAGGGGTATGTTCTCATCTACAGCAGCTCTTGTTGTTTTGAATGTCTCATCAAACTGTTTCACTTTACCCTTTGTGGAAACGACATCATTGCCGGGTCCGACAAAGAGGTTGACTATTTCGACTGCTTCAGTAAGCAGTCCTCCCGGGTTGCCCCTGAGGTCAAGAATGATCTGGGAGGGGTTGTTGTTCTTAAGCTCCATAAGCGCATTCTTGACATCTGCTGAGCAGTCCTGGGTGAAATTGGTAAAGCGTATATATCCTGTTTTGGAGTCGATCATTCCGTAGTATGGCACCGGGGGAACGGCTATCCTTTCTCTTTTCATTGAGAAGTCTGATTCTTTTCCGGTCCGTTCAACGGTTATCACAATAGATGTTCCGGGATTTCCCTTAAGTTTTTCGCTTACCTCTTCGGTAGTCAGCCCTTTCAGCGAAACTCCGTCGACCTTTTTAAGAATATCACCGGCCTTCAGTCCCGCCTTGTCGGCAGGAAAACCCTTATAGACGACGGAGATAACTGAATATTCTTCGCTTTTTCTTACAAGTGATCCTATACCGCCGTATTTTCCGGTAGTCATGAAACTGAATTCATCTGCATCTGATTCGGGATAATAAACCGTATAGGGGTCGAGAGCCTTCAGCATGTTATCAATGCCGCTTTTGACAACCTTGTCGGGGTCGATTTCATCAACGTAAAAGGTGTTGAGTTCCCTGAACAGGGAATAGAAGATATCCAGGTTTTTCGCAATCCTGAAATCCCTGGTTTCCTGAGATGTAAGGAAACCTGTACTCAGAATCAGGGTAAAAAGAAGTATAACACCTGCGGAAATATTGAGGATGAGTCGTTTTTTCATAAGTTTCGGCTTTTCAGTTTCGAAATGCGAAAATAATAAGAATAATACTTAACAGAACTGAAGGATAATTATTTATGAGAAATTTAACATTTTCCGCCCTTACCTGTTGTCATTATTTTCAGACGGTCTATCACTTCGTTTATGTCTTTTTCAATGACTTCATACGCTGATATCTCACGGTTAAGGTACATCAGAACGATGGCCAGGCGGATTCCCCGGCTTTCGAGAGCAGAATAGAGACCGGGTTTCCCAAGCCTGTATGCCTCTCTCATTCTTCTCTTGATGAGGTTACGGTCAACGGCGTGTTTGAAGGTCTTTTTGGGAACTGTGAACATGACCTGTGCAGGAGCGGGAAGCGAATCGGGGCATTCGAGCCATATCACCTTGAAGAGCCCGGAATAAAAGGAACGGCCGCCATCAAAAAGTGCAGCAATTCTCGTGTGGCTGCAGAGTCTTTCGTTTTTGTGAAATGTAAACCGCGATCCGTTCATTTCGGTACCCGGGACCTCTGAAGAGAGCTCACGGGTTTTGTTTTAAAGGGAGTTAAGAATTCCGGGCAACTATTTGCAGTTCCTGTTGTAATCCTTCAGGAAGTTATCAAGGGCCATGGTCATTGAAGGCGCTTTCGGGTTCGGAGCATTGATATCGAGCCTCAGTCCTTCATTTTCAACGGCACAGGCAGTGGTAGGGCCAAATGCCGCAATCTTTACCTCCCCCTGGACAAAACTGGGAAAATTTTCCTTCAGCGATTTTATTCCTGACGGACTGTAGAAAACCAGAATGTCGTAGTCAAAATCCCTGACATTGGTGAAATCGCTGCTTATTGTTTTGTAGAAAGTGCCTATTGTATACTTTATACCGTTGCTGTCGAGAAGCTCGGGGATCTCTGCATTGTGGGGTTCGGAAAGCGGTACGAGGAAGTTGTCGTCCCTGTGCTTTATTATCACGTCTATGAGGTCCTGGAACTTGGCTTTGCCATGAAAGATCTTGCGCTTCCTGTAAACTATATATTTCTGGAGGTAAAACGCCACATTCTCTGTTATGCAGAAATATTTCATGGTATCAGGCACCGTCGTTCTCATCTCATTACAGATCCTGAAAAAGTGATCTATACCTGTTTTGCTTGTGAATACAACCGCTGAAAAGTCAAGAATATTGATTTTTTGTTGTCTGAAATCCTTTACCGGTATTCCTTCAACCTGTACAAAGGGTTTGAAGTCAATCTTCAGGTTATATTTTTTTGCCAGTTCGAAATATGGGGATTTCGGATTGTTTGGTTCTGGCTGCGATACTAATATCTTCCTTATTTTCAACTCTTTACAGTTTAAATTTTGATTTCAAAGTAATCCTTCCAACCTAGGCAAGGCTGGTAAGATACTTCCAAAAAACCAAGACAGGCAGAATTTCCAGGGCACAAAGGTATAAAATCAAATAGAAAGTTGAAACACTTCTTTTTATAAAAATTAAGAAGAGCCTTACAATCCTGATCACATAAAGAATTGCAAATGAAATAATACCGGCCGCGAAGAGAATCTCCGGAGTTGGCAGGGGAGAGTAGGAGAGAACAATAATCAAAAAGAAAAGAATCAGGGCAAGGTAGTTGTACGACTGGAAGATTGTCAGCAGATATTCATTGAAGATCTCTCTCTGCTCACTGAAAAATGAGGTTACCGAAATGATTAAGTAGCGGATGGTGATAATGGCAAGCAACGACAGCAAAACAAGAAGACAAAACAAAAGGGGTGCCATGCCGGGGAGGAACCCGTAGTACTCTGAAATACAATATATGAAAAGAGCAATCGTCATGAAGGATGCAAAGTTAAGAAGAAAGGTGGGCCAGCGGAACAATACTCCGGTGTCCCTGGATGAAGGATCACCGATGCCCCTGAAAAGAAAGAAGGACGACAGGCCCGGCAGAAGGTTCCTGGTGTTATTGCGGATGAGGCCTGCCACAAGTGCAATGAAAAAAATTCCAACGATGGTCCAGTCGTTGCTCAAAAGACTGCCGGGCAGTTTTTTCCCTTCCTTCAGATCCATGATGACGACACTCTCCCTCCTGTTCTCCATGCGAAGTTTTTCCGCAGCATACCAGGGTAGTTCATTTCTGAATGAGGGAGACAGGAAACCGGCGTAGCTTGATGAATCGCTGAAAGTGATATCTGCAATAACATTACGCGAACACACCGCTGTGGTATCAGGAAGGGCATCTTCTGAGGGGACCTCATTGATCACGGTTGTTGCCGTCCTCTTTTTCACGGGCACAGGCTCAACAACCGAATCAAGATGTCTGTCAATGTTCCTGAATACAGAATCATTGATCAGGGTCTGGGCATTAACACGGACAACAAGGCCTGGTTTAGTACTATCCTGGATGTCGTAGCCCGTTATCATAAGAAGAGTGCTTTAAAAAGCACAAAAATAATGATAAAAAGTAGAAACGTCGTGAAATCAGGATAATAAGAAGTGGTCAGAAATATTCATTGGTGGTTCCCGAGATATCTGCAAGTATGTTATTGGCAAGCCTGCTTGCACCTATCCTGAAGAGCTTGTTTGTAGTCCACTCCTCACCAAGGCAATGATTTACAATCTGGTAGTAATCTACGGCCTGGGCGGTGCTTGTGATCCCTCCCGCGGCTTTGAAACCTACCTTTATCCCGGTTTCGGAATAAAAATCCGAAATAGCCATACACATGACATATGCAGCTTCAGGGGTGGCCGACACTGATGTCTTGCCGGTCGAAGTCTTGATAAAATCGGCACCTGCATCCATGGCAATCATCGATGCCCGGAAGATGTGCTCATAGTCACCGAGCAGCCCCGATTCAACAATTACCTTAAGATGTCTGTCCCCGATGGCTTCCTTTATCTGGCTTATTTCCCCGACGACCATTTCATAGTCTTTTCCAAGAAAAGCACCAACCGGAATGACAATATCGATCTCATCAGCACCTGCTTCGGCAGCCATCTTGCACTCGGTGACCTTGATGCTCCTGAAGGTCTGAGATGAAGGAAACGATCCCGCAACGGAAGCAATCTTTACATTTCTGGCAGTGAGTTTTTCCTTGACTACCGAGACAAAATTGGGGTAAACGCATATTGCAGCAACATTGGGAATATTTGAGAACCTGCCCGAGAAACTGTTGACCTTACCTGTCAGATGCAGAATTTGACTCTTGTTGTCGGTGGTATTGAGACTGGTCAGGTCGATTGAATTCAGTATGTTCATCAGCAAACGCTTATCAGGAACATCCTGGGTGGTTGAGGTAACCTTTTTGAGACCTTTCCTGACTTCATTCTCAGATGGGCAAAGTTTGATAAGTTTTTGATAAAGCTTGGTCATTATGTCTTAAGGTTATAATTTGTCAGATAAAAAGATAGCAAAAAAGAACGGGTTCAATATAATGTTTTTTGCATTAAAATCATTCTAAAAAATATTTTTAAGATAAAACACATTCCTGTCTGGATCATTCAGGGA
>CAZBQM010000085.1:3547-9851 GCA_964494045.1 uncultured Rikenellaceae bacterium | reverse complement strand
CCAAATATAGAAAAATATCCGTGTTCTTACTTTTACAACAGAGAATACAAAAAAGATCCTGCCGGTAATAAACCGGCAGGATCAGTATACAGATTTCCGGTAAAACCCCGGAAGCTTTTGTCGAAATTCTCAGAGTGTACCCAAGGTTACATCCTCATCGGTGTTGTAGACATTACCAAGGATACAATTACTGAATGTCAGCGATGATGAGGCTATGGTACCTGCGTTATACCTGATGACTCCGTAACCGGTGGTATTCCCGACAGTACAATTCTGGATTGAAAGCTGTGCACCATCCCCTATCATTATGTCACAGGGATAATAGGAGTATGAACCTCCGTGTTCCACAATGCAATGCTGCAGGGAGTTTGCAAGAGAGGAGTAAAGTAGTATTCCATACCATCCTCCCGATGTAAGGTCAACATGGCTGAATCTGATGGGTAGTTCTGCTGTTCCGTTTGCAATAAGGGTACCGCCACTTTCAACCTCAAGGAAGGAATCATTGTCGAACAACATAGTAGTGCCTGGAGCAATGGTAAGTTTACGCTGGATGTAAACTCCGAACCTGAAGTAATAAGGTACAGTCAGCTTCTTAAGGTTGAGGTCAGTTAACTGCATGTCCCTGAAGCCATATGAAATCTCGACACGCGAATTTCCGTTTCCTGTCAGTTGCGAGACTTCGTCAAGCACTGAAATGGAATCGAGGTATTCGAAGACGATCGGAGTTTTTTCACAACCGGATATTACATTATTACTGAAAGCTGTCAGGGTTCCCATGTTATGCATGCCATCACCACCCGAACGTGAGATAAGTGAATTCCTGATACTGAGCCTGGCATCCGGTTCGATATCAACAGCTGCATCATAGGTTCCTGAACCGGCGTTGATCACCGAAACATACTCCATCTGGTTATCGGCCCTTGAAGAATGATACTCAATGCCGCCCCACGAACCTTTGTTGTTGTTGTTGACAGGTCCTGTGAGTACAATAGGATTTGTGGCTGTACCCACCATCTTAAGACCGGCATTTTCATCTACGATGATCCAACCGTCAACACCGGTGAAACGGATAACAACACCCGGATTGATTGTAAGCAAAGCATTTCCTGAAACGTAAAAAGTCCCGTCGATGATATAATCAGTAGCATCACCAGGCACCCTGTCGACCAGTGTACGGTTTGCCGACATCGAGCCGGAAAGAGTTTCGATACCAGGTGTTGCTGTAACAGTATACGTTACTGTGGAGCCGTCCTCTGCTGTGACGGTATATACAACAGGATTTGTAAAATTCTGTGCAATTCCTGATGCCGGACTTACAGTTGCCCCTCCTGAAAGAGAGATTGTTGGCACCAGGGCGGTCAGGCCCGTCTCTGCTGGGATATCAGCAAGAACTATGGTCTTCGCCTGTTCGTTGATCACCCCGGTAATTGCCGGACTGAACTGTTCAAATCTGAATCCGAGGATTTTCTTTTCACTGCTTTTTGTTTCTTCTCCTTCCTTCTCACAACCGTAGAAAAATACAAGTGAGGTTAAAAGAACTAATGTTGTCAGTTTTCTCATGATAGAACTTCTTTGTATGCCTTTTACAGTTTTACTGAAACACCGAGAGTCAGATATGAAATCCCATAACCCAGTTCACCCATCAGGCCGAACTTCTCGTTAAGATAATACCTTGCACCGAGGTACCACGACCAGGCCACTCCGCTTGTGGAAGCCGAATAATCAACACCGCTGCCGGCAGTTCCGAATTCCTTGGCAGAGACAACATTAAAACCAAGCAAAAGGCCGGTGTAGGTATCAAGTTTATCGACAAGCTGATAATGCAATGAACCTCTTGCTCCAAGTACAATGTTTGTATATTTGTATCCCCAGTCATAGTATTTCCAGCGTGCACCGGAAAAACCCACATATCCGCCCACTCCTATTGAACTCTTCTCATCAAACAGGTTATCCTTCACACCCACTTCAAAAGAAGCCGATATTGGAGGAATCTTGCTTGTATAATAACTTCCCGTATAATAGTTACTCCCAATGCCTATTCCGGCATTGATAACTTTGTCACCTTTGTTGAATGTATTCTGGGCATTTGCCCCAGCTGCAAAAAACAGGCCCAGAACGACACAGAAGAAAAGAACTTTTTTCATAATAGATGTTTTTTTTGATTTTGTGAATAATATGTTTGTTCAGGATACAAAACTATTTTACACTTTTAGGCAATTTTACCCCCTTAAGGGGGTTTTTCCCATACAAATCCTTAATGATTTTTGTACCATAGTTTTTTGTATGAAAAAGACATTCCTATTATCAGTCCTGTTCCTGATACTGCACAGCGTCGCTGCACAGGATAATATTTCTTCAATAGATTCACTGAGGAGGGCACTTCTTACGACCGGCCGCGACAACCATGTTGAAAAGATAAAGATCCTCAGGAAACTGTTTGAGCTATATTCAACAGACGACCTGCCTTCAGCACTGAGTGTTGCCAGGCAACATCTGCAGATAGCCGTGAAAGCCTCAATGGATGATCAGATTGCCGAAGCAGCAGGAAATATCGGCCAGACCTTATATATGCAGGGACATAACGACAGTGCACTTGTTTTTCTGAACAGGTCGCTTGCCATCTACGAAAAGCTTTCGGCCGGCAATGAAGCAGCCTTTATCAGGAACAATATTGCCAACATATTCAGGATGACGGCACAATACGATACATCTCTGGTGCTTTACAATGAACTGCTCGATTACTATGAATCAGTGAATGACATGTCTAAGACCGCCCAGGTGCTTTCAAATATAGGATCACTTTACTACACCGCCGGCAACCAGGAAAAGGCAAAAGAATTCACCCTCAGGTCACTCGAGACGCAGAGAAAAAACGGCGATGCAAGAAGCCTGGCTGTTTCGCTAGTCAACCTTGTTGTATTTTCACTTAACAACTCCGAATTTGAAGATGGGATTAAGTACGGCGATGAAGCCATCTCACTTCTGAAAGATATTGATAAAAACTACTATGCAGCTGCCCTTGTAAGAACAGGATATTGCTATTACTATGCGGGAAAGGAGGAAAAAGCCCTCGAATATAACCGGATGGCCCTTGATATCTATAAAAAGAACCAAAACTCGAAAGGCATGATGGAGGCCTACAGAACCCAGGGTGATTACCTGTATGAGATGAAGCGGTACAGCGAAGCCAGGGAATACGGCCTCGAAGCTCTCCAGGCTGCTGATACCACCAACCGTCTGGACCTCAGGCTTATTTACGATCTGCTTAAGAGGACAGCCATCTGGCTCAACCTGCCCGAAGAAGCCATTAACTACTCTCAGCTCCAGATCGATATGAAAGAGGCTGATCTTAATGACGAATGGTCCTCCCGTATTGCGGAAACCGAGACAAAATACGACACGGAAAAAAAAGAACTTGAAATAAGTAACCTTAAGGCTAACCGCCGGATCCATCTGATCCTGATAGTGTCGCTCATCACCCTGCTGACAGCTGGTGGAGTGGCGGGGTTCTCAATACTACGGAGCCAGAAACAGTCGAAACTGCTCGCTCTCCAGCGTATAAGTGAACTGGAAAAGGAAAAAAGGCTGACAGCCACCATGGCCCTTCTTGAAGGGGAGAATACAGAGAGAGCAAGACTCTCACGGGATCTTCATGATGGTCTGGGAGGAATGCTTTCAGTTGCAAAACTAAAAATCTCGAATATGAAAGGAAGTCTTACTATACCTGAAGAACACGTGGCCTCTTTCAACATGGCCATCGATCTTCTCGACACTTCAATAAAGGAACTCCGCAGGGTGGCGCATAACCTCATGCCTGAAGCCCTTGTAAAATACGGACTGCACCAGGCCCTCACTGATTTCTGCAGGAGTACAGGTAAGGTATCCTGCCATTTCTTTGGTTCCGACAGGAGGCTGGACGATAAACTGGAAATCGCAATATACAGGATTGTCAATGAACTGGTAAACAACGCCCTGAAACATTCAATGGCCGATATAATAAATGTCCAGCTGATAATCGACGACTCCAGGGCAAGTGTCGTGGTCGAGGATAACGGTAAAGGTTTTGACATCACCACTGCTGAAGCAGGCGAAGGGGCCGGACTTAAAAACATAAGGTCAAGGATCAACTCCCTTGGGGGGAAACTTGAGATATCAAGCTCACCGGGAAAAGGTTCCGAGATCAATGTTGAATTTAATATCTGAATACATGTACAGGATACTAATCGTAGATGACCATCCCCTGCTGGCTGATGGACTCAGGTCACTTATAACCGAGTACAGGCTTTCTCAAGCACCGTCGACAGCTTCTTCAGCGGCAGAATGCAGGAGATTACTCCGTTCATCACCCTTTGATCTTGTCCTTCTCGATATAAACCTTCCCGATGCTTCCGGAATCGACCTTTGCAAAGAGATAATCGAATCCTGCCCGGGTATTAAGGTACTTGCAATAACCAGCTTCAGTGAGTTCTCTTTCGTTAACAGGATGATGACCAACGGAGCCTCCGGTTATGTCCTTAAGAATGCCATGCCCGAAGAGTTTGTTAAAGGTATCGAGACTGTTATGAAAGGTGATATCTTTCTTTGCCATGAAGTTGACATCCTGATGAACAAAACCACTGAAAAACATATCTTTCTGACAAGAAGGGAGAGTGAACTGCTCAGACTGATAACTGAAGGATATACCAATCAGGAGATTGCCGAGAAACTCTTCCTTGGTAATGAGACCATTAAGAGCTACAGGAAAAACCTTCTGTTCAAGCTGAATGTAAAAAACACTGCTGCACTTGTCAGATATGCAATTGAACAGAAACTGGTATGATTTCCTTATTCCGCAGGTTCAATTCTAAAAGTCGCCTGAAGCGTTGCCAAGAATCCTGAAGTTGTAGGTCAGCATAAACACCGGACGGGCAAAGATTGTCATCTGGTATCCCTTCACCTCACCATCCTCATTCTTGAAAAACACTGAATAGGGATTTTTCCTTCCAAGCACATTATAGACAGTGAATGACAGCGAGGAATGATTAAGTTTCTTTGCTTTAAGATTACCGTTAAGCGTAGCCGAGAGATCGAGTCTCATATAGTCAGGAATCCTGTATTCATTTCTTTTTGAATAGCTCACCTGAGTTCTGTTGTTGAAGTCATAAAAAGCGACCGGAAAGGTTATTGGCCTCCCGGTATTATAGTTGATTCCGGCGGTAAGGTTGAAGCGTCGTGAAGCTTTCAGGTTGGCCACTATCTTCAGATCGTGAGGTTTGTCGTAGCTGGCCGGGAAATATTCGCCTGAGTTAACTTTCTCTTCTTCATATTTCCCGTCGACCTTCAGCAGTACTCTCGAATATGTATAGCTGATCCAGCCCGTCAGGGCTCCGCTTTGCTTTCTGACCATCAGCTCGACACCGTATGCCTTACCTGTACCGCTTATGATATCGGTTTCAGGATACTTGTTCATAAGCAGCTGAGCCCCGCTCTTGTAATCAAGTATGTTATCGAGCTTCTTGTAGTAAACTTCAACTGATGTCTCAATGGACCTCCTCCGGGAGTTTCTGTACAGACCCGCTGAGACCTGGTCTCCGCGTTGGGGCCTGATATAATTATCGCTCAGGATCCAGACATCGGTCGGCGACATGGAAGTTGTATTTGAAAGCATATGTATATGCTGATATACTCTCTGGATTCCCATCTTTACCGATATCCGTGGCGACAGTATCAGACGTGAGGTAAGCCTGAACTCAATCTCCGGATAAAATTCCCTTACCTCTCCCTTCCTGTACATGACACTGTCGGTTATTGTGGCAGGAGACCTTGACAGACCGTCTGCATATATATATTCCGTTCCGGGACCAAATGAAGTAAACATGGTGGCCCTGAGTCCACCCGAAACCAGAAGTGATGATGAGACCTCAAACTCATCGGAGAAATATAGTGCAGGTTCAAGGGCTCTTTCATTCTCAAGTGCGAGAGGCTGTGTTACCGAAAATTCCCCGAAAGGGATTCTCTCACCGGGCATAAGGGAATACCATGTTGCATCAAGCCCGAATTCCATCCTGTGCCGGCCCGAAGGCAAATAAAGGAAGTCGGCACGGGCAATCTTCTGGTCAAGGCTGTAGGAGTTGGAGCTGAAAGCTGTGGAGTCACGGTCATAATCGAGCTGATAGTCGTAATTGCTGATGATGGCCTGGAAGTCAGCCGAAAATACCCTGCTGAATGTATGTTTCCATCGCAGGGTTGCTGCAAGGTTTCCGTAATTGAAGGCGTTCTCCCGGTAGTAGGAGAACATGTCGTTGCTGAGGTAGCCCGAGAGTGA
>CAZBQM010000085.1:0-3447 GCA_964494045.1 uncultured Rikenellaceae bacterium | reverse complement strand
ACGGCCCCCGAAGCGTGCCGGCATTCCGCTCTTATACAAGGTTACATCGGATATCATGTCGGAGTTGAAGGCGGAGAAGAAACCAAAGAAGTGAGAAGAGTTTATGATTGGGGCATTATTAAGGAGAACCAGGTTCTGGTCGCTGCTCCCTCCTCTTACATTAAATCCGCCGGAAGCCTCTCCTACTGTCTGGATTCCGGGAAGCATAAGGGAGCTCTTTACTATGTCGGCCTCTCCCATCCCCATGGGAATCTGTCTGAGCATTTTCACATCTATCTTTTCAATACCCATCCTGACGTTCCTGACTATATTGCCACGATTGGCCGATACCACTATCTCGCCAAGCTGGTTGGTACTCTCTGTCAGACCAACATCGAGCATACCGTCGGAATAGATGATCACATTACGCCGGGCCGTTCTCATGCCAACCATCCTGTATTCTATCTGGTACTGACCTGCGGGAAGCTCAATCGAGTAGAAACCGGCCTCATTTGTCATTGCACCCGCCTTTATCTTTTCGATATAGACAATGGCTCCCTGCAGTGCCTGCCCTTCCAGTGTATTAAAGATGTTTCCCGTCAGGGTAACCCTTTCCCCCTCTCTGCCGGCCATTGGTTTCCCTATCCTGAAGATCCTTGATTCATCGCCTATACTGACTTCTTCATCAACCCCAGGCAATTTGCCATATCTGATGGTATCAGCCACAGTTCGCGATCGCTTCAGAAAATCCCTGTATTCATCCATAAATCCGGTCCTGATCTGGTAACCCTTCGATAAAATCAATTTGTTTCCCTCTGTTATTATGAAAGAAAAACCCTCGCGTCTGAGACTTCTGCCAAAGGCATCTTCAAAGAACTCGTCACCGGAATTCAGAGACAGGTACAGCGAGTCAGTCCATTTATCTGCGTAATAGATCCTTACAGGAACAACTTTTTCGAGAGTGTCGATCATATCCCTGAAAAGGATCGAATCAAGCTGAATAGTCAGATTGTTTCTCTGGCCACTGAGTGAAAGCAACTGATACAGCAGGACCAGGGATATAATTATTTTTTTCTTCATATTATCACAGATCCTGAAGCGATTCAAAGTAGTCGAGGATATTGATTATCTGATCTTTGTCAGCTTTTCTCAGGTTTATTTTGTTCTGACGGACATAAGCCCTCACCTCGCCGGCATTCTCTCCAAAGATGGAAAAGAAGCGGCCCGAGGGTTTTATCCTTTCAAAAACGCCACCTGTACTGACATACCCTACAGGGGAATAGAAATACTGATCTATAGCATTACGCTCATGAGTAACTGACCTGTGCCTGATGACGTAGCTGCAATCGCCTGCCTTTGCCAATTCATAGAATCCGCTGGCCAGGCTGAATTCATCATTGCTGGTAAAGAACCGGAAGTCAAGAGTATCTGAATCAAACATCAGTATAAACCTGTTGATAATATTACTGTTCAGTGAGACTTCATATAACCTTCCGTTGAAGACAAGGGTTGTGTCGGCCAGTATCACTTCATCGGTAAAAGTGTCATATTCAAGCATCACATTCGTGTAGGTTCTTCCGTTAAGGATCAGTGTGGCGTTCCTGGGTTTGCCGGGAAATAGAAGGGGTTTGAGGGTCGACCTGTAGTAATATGGGAAATAATCCCTGCCGTTAATGAGTTCATCCCTCCGGCCAATACCTCCTAAATATATGTTGTACAGATCATCTGCCTGTTTCCTTTCCAGGTCCCTGTACCAACTGCTGCTTTTTACCGTGACTTCCCCGGCCGGCTCCTGTCCGAAGATAATCAACGGACATAAAAGAAAAATATATGTTATCAGGTTCTTAATCATTTCCGGACCATCATGGGATAAATCAGACCCGAATTAACAAATATTATTTCTAAAAATGGAAGATCTCAACAATTTTTAGATATTTTTATGAGTATATGGCAGTAATAAAAAGGAATCAGAGTATTAAATTTGTCACTTTCTCAGTTAACCCGGTATGCATATTTCTAAAAAACAGAATTGAGATGGGAAGGTGGAAATTATTCTGCATCATTTGCATTGCCGGTCTTTTTTCTTCATGTATAGATCCGTTTACTCCGGAACTGAATGACTTCCGGTCGTTGCTGGTTGTTGATGCACTTCTGACCGACGAAGACATCCCTGCAACCGTGAAGCTGTCACGTACTTTCAGGGAAGCGGATCAGAAACCGCTCATGGTGGAAGGAGCCGGGGTTTTCATTAAAGATGACCTGGATAACATATCAAGACTTACGGAGACATCTCCCGGTCTTTATAAGACTGATTCCCTGCTGTTCAGGGGAGAAAGAGGGAAGACCTACCAGCTTCTGATTACAACAGCCGAAGGCAGCCGGTATGAATCAGATCCCTGCCCCCTGCTCCCCGTGCAGGATATTGATGATGTCTGGTTTGAGAGAGACAATGAGATCCCGGCCGATGGAAGTGCGCCGATACCCGGCCTAAGGTTTTTCATCAGTTCCGGTGGAGAAAAGGAATGCGATTACGTCAGGTGGACTTACAGGGAGTGGTGGAAATTCAGTGTCCCCGATCCTAAAATGTACGATTATCTCAACGATTCCACTATAGTGCCTGTCAGCAAGGTAAACCAGGTCTGCTGGGGAAGCAGGATCTCCGGAGATATCCTTGTCCAGCCTTTCGCTGATCATCCGGGAAACATCCTCATGAAGAAACCCATCTTCTTTCTTGATCCTGCAGCCTCAAACAGGGTTCAGATCCGCTACTGTGTGGAGGTCAGACAGATGTCCCTGTCAGCCAGGGAATATGAGTTCTGGGATCTGATGGATCAGCTTGAAAAAAGCGGAGGAGACATTTTCGACAGACAACCTTTTCAGATCTCCAGTAACATACACAGCATAAGCAATCCCAGCGAAGAGGTTCTCGGGTACTTCCAGGTTTCGGGAGTGAGCAGTAAAAGGGTGTATATAAACTACAACGACATAATCGATCTGGATCTTAAGGCCTACAGGTACAGCTGTGACAGGGTAATAAAGGGGCCCTCCGATTACATAACCACTTTCCCGCAGAAACCTCCTACCTTTGACAAGATATATGACATGTATATGTATTCAGGCTATGTATTCATCGAACCAGTCTATAACATAGGCGGTGTACTGCAGAAACTGATTTTTTCGAGACCTGAGTGTACCGACTGCACTGCATCAGGTACTGTTGAAAAACCGGCTTTCTGGACGGATTAAAAATTATTGATTAAAAATTCATCAACCTCCGAATAAAATAATGAATCCACATGCCGCCGGACGAATCCTGATCTCTCTCTTCCTTACCATTATCTGGATGAAACCTGCATACTGCCAGCTGACTGTAGCACCAGACGTAACAGACGGCTCTTATTACAGGGAGGAATTATATGTCACAACCGACAGGGATATATATTTCACCGGAGAAAAGGTGCAGCTCAG
>CAZBQM010000084.1:0-10227 GCA_964494045.1 uncultured Rikenellaceae bacterium | reverse complement strand
GCAGATCGTCAATACTGTTGAAAGTATTGCGTAACTGCCATTTCCAATCATTCCAGGATTCTGAAGTTGTTAGGGGGAAGTAGCGGTGCATGAACTCCGCACTCCGGTTGCTAACTAACTGTTTTGGGATTACATTTTGCGAAAAAATCATGGTTTTCGCGCCAGGCTCTTCATCAGAAGAACAACCCACGAGGCGACCCTCTCCGTGGAGGGCAACAACCTCTCTATTGTTAGCGTTCATAACGGTCGATGAAAATCTTCACCTTTGTTGTTAGTGTTATGTGTTTTTAAATGGTTTTAGTTAAAAATAAATTGGGACGAAAATATATATTATGCAGATACATTGTACCTCCTATGTTCCGGAAATATTAACATCAAAATCATTTTATTAACAGCCTTAATGTATTTAATTGATATTCAGTATTATAATTTTACGAATAAGATTAACCGCAAGCCTCTTTTTTCTCCTTTTTTAAGGCATAAAAACCTTTACGGTTCATCAGTTTTTCATCTGCCCCCGCATATCTTCTTTTTCTCTCGTGAAATTCTGTTTTTTCATATCCTTGTTTTATCTCAAAATTAAGAACAGCGTGTAATCAATAATGATGCCAGAATTGCCATCTCCTCTGAATTTTATAGCGTTTTTTAGGAAATTTGATAACTTTAGCCTTCTTTTTGTAAGACAAAAGGCATAGTCGTTCTACCAGTAGTCTGGCAGAGAGAATATTAACTATATGAAGACTCAGAATTCCGGGTCAGTAAACGGCCTGAAAGTATTTTTCCGGGATGTAGCCGAAGCGGTGTCGGGTACTGAGCAGGACTTTACCGAGGGCCGGCTGGGAAGGGCTATACTTCTTCTGTCGATTCCTGCAGTACTGGAGATGATAATGGAGTCGGTTTTTGTGGTTACTGATATCTTCTTTGTTTCCAGGCTGGGCGCAGATGCTGTGGCAACAGTTGGTCTTACCGAATCGTTGATAACAATCGTTTATGCCATATCGCTTGGTCTTGCCACAGCCACCACCTCAATGGTGTCAAGAAGGATAGGGGAGAAACAACCTGACAAAGCGTCATATACTGCAGTGCAAGCTATTGCAACAGGGTTGCTGGTTTCTTTATTCATTGCAGTTCCCGGTTACCTGTATGCCGAAGAGCTGCTTGATATGATGGGGGCATCAAAAGAGATCTCAGAGGGCATGTCTGACTATGCCAGAATAATGCTGGGGACCAATACCATTGTAATGCTTCTCTTTATAATAAATGCGATTTTCCGGAGTGCAGGCGATGCAGCTGTGGCAATGAGGGTTCTGTTTATCGGGAATATAATTAATATTGTCCTTGATCCCTGCCTTATCTTCGGTCTCGGGCCCTTTCCCAAAATGGGAATCACCGGCGCGGCCATTGCAACATCCATCGGCAGGAGCATCGGGGTGGTTTACCAGCTATGGCTTCTTTTCTTCGGAAAAATGAGGGTACATCTGTCCCTGAAGCATCTGAGGATTGACTTCCGGATTATCTCCAGGCTTCTCCGTCTGTCCCTCGGATCAATCGGCCAGAACCTTATCGGAACCTCGAGCTGGATTGTCCTTGTCAGGATTATATCTGTTTTCGGGAGTGAAATAGTTGCCGGATATACCATTGCCATCAGGATAATAAACTTTGTTCTTCTTCCTTCGTGGGGAATTGCCAACTCAGCATCAACTCTTGTCGGTCAGAACCTGGGGGCAGGCAAACCGGAGAGAGCTGAAAGGTCAGTGATGGTCACAGGACTCATAAATATGGTGCTTGTTGGCACGGTGGGGCTCTATCTTGTGTTGTTCCCCGGTCCTGTAATAAGACTGTTTATCGATGAGCCGGGAGTTGTAAGCTCCGGAATAGAATGTCTGAGAATCATCAGTATTGGTTTTGTATCCTACGGATTCGGGATGGTAATGGTCAATTCCTTCAATGGTGCCGGAGACACTTCCACCCCGTTGAAGATCAATATTTTTGCTTTCTGGTTTGTGGAGATTCCCCTGGCCTGGTACCTGGCGATGAAATCGGGTATGAACGAAAAGGGTGTTTTTATTGCCATTGTCATCGCCGAGTCGCTCATGACACTGACCGCATGGTTAGTCTTCAGGCGTGGTAAATGGAAGCTAAAGAAAGTCTGAGCGACGCTTCTCCGCCGATTCTTTCATTCGTCGGCTTCAGGCTGGTCCTTTCGCATCCTCTTTTTCTGACTGTTTCTTTTCTTAAGTTCCAGTCTTTCTTCCCTTGATGCAACAGTAGGCCGGGTTGATTTTCTTTCGGTAGCGCTGGTGAGGGCATCTGCCAGCATCCTGAACAGTTTTTCCGTTGCGGCTTCCCTGTTCTTCTGCTGGGTACGTTCCGACTGCGATGTCACAAGAAGTTCTCCTTCAGAGTTTATCCTTTTTTTAAGCCTTTCTGTAATAAGTGCTTTTTCTTCTTCAGTGAAGTCGGGTGAACTGACAATGTCGAGCCTGATCTCAATTTTTGTGTTGACCTTGTTGACATTCTGTCCGCCCGGACCGCTGCTCCTCGAACCGGATATGACAAAGTTCCTGTCAATATTTCTTTCTTTCAACTCTTCAACAGTCATAACACGATTATATACCTACATGAAAAAGAGAGCCACACCTCCGACACTAAGAATGGCTCCGGCAATTTCAGCAAAGGTAACCCTTTGTTTGTATAGTACAATTGCCGGTATCAGGATGAAAACCGGGACAAGTGCCATAATGGTTGATGCAATACCGGCTTCAGTATATCTGACTGCCACAAGGGAAAAAGAAACCCCGAGGAAGGGTCCGAAAAAGGCTCCGGTCGTCGTTGCCCTGATTCCTGTCCTGTCGGAAAAAGCCCTTACCACGGACCCCCATCTCGACCATGCAGTGATTAATACAATATATCCGGCTATCCCTGCTATTATTCTTATCTGGGTGGCTGCAAAGGCATCATAATCACCCATCCCGAGTTTGCTGAGAACCAGTCCCAATGCCTGCCCGACTGCACCTCCGAAAGCATACAGTATACCCCTGCCCGAGAGTTTGAGTGTGAATTTTTCGCCCTTTTCGTTTCTGTTGAAAATAGCCATGGCGATACCTATGAATGTAAGGGTCATTCCAAAGAAATGAAGCAGCTTGAGTTTTTCACCCAGAACAAAAAAACCTATGAGTGTTGTGATCGGTGGTACCAGAGTCATTATCAGCATCGAGAATCTTGACCCTATTATCATATACGACTTGAAAAGAAACAAATCCCCGAAAGTGAAACCTATAAGTCCGGAGACACTTAGCCATAGCCAGTTGTGATACGAAGCGTCCGACGGCATCAGCATGCCTCTTCTTATAAGGGTGAAGACACTCAGAAAAACAAGACCAATGACCAGCCTGATTATATTAACAGGTACCGATCCGATTCTTTTTGTTGCGGTCTCAAACGAAATGGCAGTGAGGGTCCAGAAGGAAGCGGTTAGAAGTGCAGCAAGTTCCCCAGTGTGACCAGTAAAAAAATCCATCCTTAAAAATATTACTTCTCCTGAAAAATAAATCTATAATCTCCTGAACCTGCTTCCATTGTCAGGCCGTCATTACCTGACCTGATATCTGAAATGTTCCTGTTAACCGACAAGGGAATACCTCCCTCACTGACAAGGGAAGCATCCTTTACAGGTAACACTATTCTTGCTTTTGTATTAGCCGGGACTGATACACTGACAGTAATTTTCCCGTCGTTTCTTTCCCAGCCTGATGCAATCTTCCCATACTGACATTGGTAAGTTGCTTTGGAATACCCGAGTTTTCCGGAGATTCGGGGCTTTACAAGGATGTATTTATAACCTGGTTCAAGCATCTCAATCCCTGCCGACACCCTGTACATCCAGTCGCCGATGGCTCCGTAGGCATAATGGTTGAATGAGTTCATCCCGGCATCCTGAAATGTGCTGTCGGGCTTCTGACCGTCCCATCTTTCCCAAATGGTTGTGGCTCCCATTTTTACCGGATACAGCCACGACGGGTAAGTCTCCTGCAGTAAAAGATCATATGCCACATCAGTATATCCGAACCGGGAAAGCACATGGCACAGATAAGGTGTTCCCAGAAAACCGGTTGAAAGATGGTTCTGGCGGTTCCTTATATCTTCAACCAGAAATCCTGCTGCCCGGGCCCTTAGCTCAACAGGAAGCAGGTCAAACATAAGGGCAAGGACATATGATGTCTGCGAGTTGGTTCCGACTCTGCCGGCCGGTGTAACATACTCATGATTGAATACAGCTCTTATTTTCTCATAGATGTCAGCATAGAATTTCTCATCGTCCTTTTTACCAAGAACACCTGCTGCTTCCGATAATTGTCGTGCAGAATATGCATAGAAGGCTGTGGCAATGAAATCCGGATCGGTGTAACCATCGGCAGCTGAATGGCTGTTTACAGGCGGATGATAAAAGAGCCAGTCGCCGTATTTACTGCCATTGTTCCATATATAGTCGTCTCCTGCTTTAAGTCTTATATAATCGACCCAGGCTTTCATCCCGGGGTACTGATTCCCAAGTAACCTTAAGTCGCCGTATACCTGGTACATGGTCCATGGAGCAATTACAGCCACATCGCCCCAACCGGCTGAAGGCGCAGCAGAAAGGGCATTCTGTGGATTGAGAACATCGGGAATGACATCGGGCACCTCACCACCTTTTTTCTGGTCGGCCGACACATCCTTAAGCCATTTGGTAAAGAAGGCCGACACATTATAGTTAAAGGCGGCAGTACGGCAGAATGCCTGGGCATCCCCGGTCCATCCAAGCCTTTCGTCTCTCTGCGGACAATCGGTGGGCACATCGACGAAATTGCCTTTCTGACCCCATTGTATGTTATGCTGAAGCTTGTTCAGCAGGTCGTTCGATGATTCATATGTTCCCGAAGGTTCCATATCAGAGTGAACCACAACACCGTTTATGTTTTCAGGTTTAAGCTCCCCGGGGAATCCGGTAATTTCCACATATCTGAAACCCATAAAGGTAAACCTGGGCTCATATGTCTCATCACCATCACCAGCCAGGGTATATGTAAGGGTACATTTTGCAGCCCTGAGGTTTTCAGTATAGAACTCGCCCGATTTATCCATTACCTCAGCATGTCTGAGGGTCACAACTGTACCCCTGGGACCGTTGACCTTCAGCCTGATCCAGCCAACCATGTTTTGTCCCATATCTGCAATGAGTTTTCCTGAAGGCGTGGTGAAGATCCTTACAGCTTTTATTTCTTCTATCTTTCTTATGGCAGCTCCTTCAGAGGCAATGAGGTTTGAGAGGCTGTAATCTTCTGTCCTTACACTCAGCCATCCCGAATCATCATATCCCGGAAGGTTCCAGCCTGTGATTTTCCTGGTGGCATCATAGGTCTCGCCGTTGTATATATCGTTCATCCTGATTGCCCCGTCAATGATCCCCTTCCATGTTCTGTCAGTAATTATCAGATCCTCGCTTCCGTCGGTATATACAATTCTCATCTGCATCAGCAGTCCAAGCCGTTTACCATATATGGCCCAGTTATTCTCCCATGCGAGCGATCCCCTGTACCAGCCGTCGCCGAGGACTGCACCCATGGCATTTTTTCCCGCCGTCAGCATCCCGGTGACATCATACACCTGATACTGAAGTCTTTTTCCATAGGATGTCCAGCCGGGAGTAAGAACCTGGTCCCCGACTTTTTTACCGTTCAGATGTAACTCATAGAATCCATGGGATGTTACATATACACGGGCACTTGAAACCCGTTTTGAAATAACGAATTCCTTTCTGAAATGTGGCGAAGGTGAATACCTTGCCGTATCCGCTTCAAGCTCTATCCATGAAGCTTTCCATGCTGTGGAAGAGAGGAGTCCTGTCTCCCAGTATCCTGGCTCACTCCACTTTGAGACATTGCCTTTGTTGTCCCAAACCCTTACCTGCCAGTAATACCTCGTGCAGGGAACGGGTGCGGGTCCATTATATTCCCTTAATACAGATTCCCCTGAATTCACCTTTCCGCTTTCCCAGGCAATACTTCCTGCTGAAAACAGGGGATCGGTGGCAACCCTTATTGAATAGGCGGTTTGCATGAGGGAACCTTCTGTACCGCTGATTTTCCAAGATAACCTTGGTTTCAGTTCATCAAGGCCAACAGGATTACTTTTGTTCTCACAGATAAGATCACTTACTGTAATATCCCGGGCGTACAGGCTTGCCGTCAACGACAGCAATACGAATAACAGTCTGATTGATTTCATGGGAACAGGTTTAGGACTCATGTTTTAATTCAAGTTAAAAGTAGAAAATAAAAAATTACCGCACTCTTCATTTTCATCAGTAAATAATTTTAATTTTAGAGTTCAGATGAAACCATATATGATTGAAGATGTATTGTTTTCACAGACGTCTGTGTTGAAAATCAATAAGATTGGCTTCATGTTGAGTTTTAATTATGATTTTTATTAAATCAATTCCAGTTATCCATGAATCCTGTTGCCGGAATATTGCTTATCGCCCTTGGAAGTATTGGTGCAGCCAGCTTTTATGTACCCTTTAAGAAGGTCCGTTCATGGGCCTGGGAATCCTACTGGCTCAGCCAGGGTGTGGCAGCATGGCTTATTGCTCCGTGGTTTTTTGCTCTCATGTTTATACCCACCGGCGAACTTATACCTATTATTAAAGAGGCACCGTTATCAGCCAAGCTCTGGGCCACTTTTTTCGGCTTTCTGTGGGGATTCGGGGGACTTACCTTCGGATTAAGCCTGAGATATCTGGGTGTGGCTCTGGGTCAGAGTATAGCACTTGGACTCTGCGCCGCCTTCGGAACCCTTATACCTCCCGTGATTGCCGGTGAAAGCCTGTTTGCAACCAGGGGTGGCATACTTACCATCATAGGCGTTGCCTTCACCGTAGCAGGCATTATCATCATCGGATATGCAGGAGCCCTCAAAGGAAAGGAAATGAGTGAGGAGGAGAAAAGAGCTGCTGTCAGGGAATTTGCTTTGAAGAAAGGAATTCTGATCGCTATTTTCTCCGGGATAATGAGTGCCTGTTTCAATTTCGGCTACGAATTCGGAAAACCCATTGAAGATGCAGCTCTTGCTCATGGAACCAATCCCCTTTACCAGAAAAATCCGACGCTGATATTCATACTTCTTGGCGGTTTCATCACCAACTTTCTATACTGTGTTTTCCTGAATATTAAAAACAAAACATATAGAGACTATATAACAGTTCCGGCAGATGTTCTGTCCAATAACCTGTTCTATACCTCTATTGCAGGATTTCTCTGGTTCCTTCAGTTTCACTTCTTCGGTATGGGTTCAAGCAAGCTTCCGGAAGGCATGGCAGTGTTCGGATGGAGCATCCTGATGGCCCTTAACATTGCTATTGCAAACATCTGGGGTATTGTGCTTAAAGAATGGAAAGGAGCCAGCTCAAAAACCATTTTAATCCTTATTACAGGTATTGTTGTGCTTATCCTTTCCGCTTTTGTTGTAAAACTCGGATGAAACATCATGATACAAAGATAATTCTCATGACTCTTCCTCCGGAATAGCTTTTTTATTCTGAAAATACCCGGTCAGGCAACAAATAAAAACCATGATATGAAGAAAGACCTTGTGAAAAAGCAGTATCAGCTTGCCAGAGAGCAATATGCTGAAATAGGAGTTGATACTGACAAAGCCATAGAGCAGCTGGATAAGATACAGATCAGCCTGCATTGCTGGCAGACCGATGATGTTGGAGGATTTGAAAAGCCGGGAGCCGAACTTGGAGGAGGAGGCATACAGGTAACCGGAAATTTCCCTGGCAAAGCCACTACCATATCTCAGATGCGCGATGACCTCGACAAGGTATTTTCCCTTCTTCCCGGGAAACAACGTCTCAGCCTTCATGCAATATACGGTGAGTTCGGAGGCAAACAAATCGACCGCGACAAGATTGAACCCGAACATTTCCAGGGATGGATTGACTGGGCCAGAAAGAGAGGTATAGGACTCGACTTCAACTGTACCTGTTTCTCTCATCCGCTGGCCGACGATGGCTTTACACTCTCAAGCAGAAATCCGGAAATCAGGAAGTTCTGGGTGGAACACACAAAGCGCTGCCGGACAATTGCTGCCGAGATGGGAAGACAGCTGGGCACACCCTCGGTACATAATATATGGATCCCCGACGGGTCAAAGGATACTCCGGTTGACAGGATAAGCCTTAGAAAGCTCCTGAAAAAGTCACTCGATGAGATCCTGGAAGTGAAATATCCCGCAAAATATCTCAAGGATTCCGTTGAAAGCAAACTTTTTGGCATCGGTTCTGAATCGATGGTTGTAGGATCCCACGATTTCTATCTGGGCTATGCCGTTAAAAATAATACACTCATCACCCTCGACAACGGACATTTCCATCCGACAGAACAGATAGGCGACAAGATATCTTCAATACTTCTTTTTGTCGATGAGATACTTCTTCACCTTACCAGGGGTGTGAGATGGGACAGTGATCATGTGCTGACACTGAATGATGAAGTCAGCCTTATTGCCCAGGAAGTAATAAGAGCCAAAGCTCTGAAAAGGGTTAATATCGGACTCGACTTTTTTGATGCAAGTCTCAACAGGATAGGAGCTTATGTTATTGGCACACGGTCGGCCCAACTTGCATTTCTGAATGCTCTCCTTGAGCCAGCAGCCACTCTTATTAAATTTGAGGAACAGGGCAAAAATTTTGAGCGACTATCTCTTCTTGAACTTATGAAAACATTACCTTTCGGAGCTGTTTATGATTATTATTGTCTCATTAATAATATCCCCACAGGAACAGACTATATAGGGGAGATAAAAAAATATGAGAAGGAGATTCTGCTGAAAAGGTAATATTATTACATAATAAACCGGGATGGAGGAATCAGATCTGGGCCCTCAGATTCATGTCCGGTATATATCTCAGTGATGAAAGAGAAGGTTATTGCAGTTTTTGATATTGGAAAGACGAACAAGAAAATTCTGCTGTTCGACCTTAACCTGAAACTTGTGACGGAGGAGGAAGAGAAATTTCAGCTTGTTACCGATGATGACGGATTTGAATGCGACGATATTGACCTTATTGAGAAATGGATAAAGGATAGCCTGGAGAAACTGGCAACATCTGATGTCTGGGATCTTAAGGCTGTGAATTTTGCAACCTATGGAGCTTCTCTTGGATATCTGGATGCTTCAGGAAAAAGGGTGGGATATATCTACGACTACCTGAGACCAATAGATGATAAGATACCCGAGAAACTCTACCGGAGATATGGAGGACAGGATGAATTCAGCAGAAGAACAGCATCTCCTGCTCTGGGAATGCTTAACTCGGGTCTGCAGATACTCTGGCTCAGGAAGGAAAAACCACATTTTTTTAACAGGGTGAAATATATTCTCCATTTCCCGCAGTACCTTTTATACCTGGTTTCAGGAAAAATCTGTTCGGAACATACTTCAATAGGATGCCATACGGCTCTGTGGGATTTTGATAACATGGATTACCACCCCTGGGTTAAGGATGAAGGTATCAGCCTTCCTGCTCCTGTACCGGTATCAAGTTGCTGGGAAGTGGATATAAAAGGAAGAAAAATCCTTTGCGGGACAGGCATTCACGACAGCTCGTCCTCGCTGGCACCATACTTCTCTGATGAAAGGGGTAAATTCCTGCTGGTTTCGTCAGGAACCTGGTGCATAAATATGAATCCTTTCAATACGGAAATACTTACTGCAGAACAACTCGACAGGGACTGCCTTTGCTATATGAGCATAAACCAGCAGCCAGTTAAATCGTCACGACTCTTCCTTGGACATCTTCATGAAACTGCAGTATCACTACTCAACAATCACTTCAGGACCTCGGAAGACTATTTCAGAAACATCACAACCGACAAAGAAATGCTAAAAGTGCTCAGGTCGAGGTATAGCGGCGACCGGAGAATATTCTTTGAAAGCGGACCCGAATCGAGGGAACTCCGCGACAGGATAAACCTTTACGAGTTCCTGTCATTTGAAGAAGCCTATCACCAGCTTATGATAGAACTGGCATATCTGACCACCGAGGCCATAAAACTTATTCTTCCTGAAAAGGACGACATAGATAATATTTATATAACAGGTGGCTTCTCAAAGAACCATTTGTTCAATTTCCTGGTATCTGAAGCATTTCCTTCAAAAAAGGTTTATACCTCTGAAATA
>CAZBQM010000083.1:0-10285 GCA_964494045.1 uncultured Rikenellaceae bacterium | reverse complement strand
CTTTCAATTCTGCTTCACTCATTTTAAAATGAAGACTTCCTACGTAAATGTTCATAATTCAAAAATTAAGTATATATTACATAACAAAGGTCATATTTTTTTTTTACAACTAAAAATAATAAGACCATAATTAATTGTATTTTAATAACTTTTTGCCAAAATCTCTCCTGCGATTTAATCCGTTAACCTGCACCGGCCTTATTCGTAAATCTTTATTAAAAATAAGCATCCCTACGATGAATGTATAACCGGGGTATAATCCGGCCGGCAGGTAGGGAACACCTTTATCTTCATAAAAATCCGCTCTCCCATAGGATCCCGTTTAAATAAGGTCATGTGTTGCAGGAGTCTGATTATTACTAAATTCCTATTTTTCCAGCGTTATCAGTTTACCAAAGATATTCCCGTTGGCTTTTATGATTTCGCTGTTACCAAAAACACATATCACATCCCGGCTCAGGACATCGTTGATGAATCCTGACATACCCCTTATATCTGCAGCAGTCGTAGCCAGCACTTCATCCCGTTCCTTCTGGAGGTCTGCAGCAGTGATGTTACGGAAATAGTTGCTGAAGGCTATGTCTCCTCTTTGTGACGGTGTTGTCAGATTATCCAGTCCGGCAATGGTACCTATTATAAATCTGGTCATGGCCGAGGAATCAGCATTGAAGGTGTTCAGGTATTCTGTGGTCTTGTCATAGTTTTCCAGGGTGCCCGTAAGGTTCGGGTCACGATACGATGCAAAGACGACCGTGCCATAGTCATACATGTTGGTCCAGCCACCGTATGCTCCTCCTATCACCCTGATGCGGGTCTGCAGCCACTCGGTCGAGAGGATCTGGCTCAGAACGTTCCATTTACCGTTCCATTCCATCCCCATCTTTTTGAAGTCATATCCCTTAAACACGTACTGAACCTTTGATGAACTCATAATACCTTCGTTGGCAGGAAGAGGATCAAGCTGCCACGACTTGAATTCCGGGCTGTCGCCGGGGAAGAGGGCAGCGAATTTGGTGAATGCCGGACTGTATTTTGCGAAGTCACTCTCGTCACAGGTCACGCCGGCTGTCATGTTGCCACGGTTGAAAATCAGGCTGGCTGTCTCCTGAAGTTTCGAGATTACTGCATCGGGATTTTTATCAAACTCGGCCAGTAAAGCGGTCAGGAATCTGTAGTATTCTATGTTTCCCGTCTGTTCAATAAGTAATCCCCTTTTGGTGAGGTATGACTCGAACCTTCTCCGGCCGGTGTTTAGGCCATCCTGTGCAAGGGATATCTCAAGGTTTGCCTGGTCCCTGGCCAGCAGATCCCTTACCCTGTTTTTGTCGGTCAAGGAAGTGTTCCTTAATATCTCGGCTGTCAGCATCAGTGATGTATCAATCTTGTCGGTAGTGGTCTTCATCCTTACAGTCAGCAGCGGAGCCACTTTGTCGTCATTGTTCTCATACAGCCTCATGCCTATGCCCGTCGAGAAACCTCCTGTATTTATGTTAAGGGTCTTGTCGAGAGTCATGAAGTCATATTTTTCAGTATTCAGTTTTCCAATCAGGTACGAAAGCGCTGAGGCATATGGCAGCATTTCCTGGGGAAGGACCCGCAGGTCGAACCATTGTGTGGTGTATATGATATTGTTTGTGAATTCACTGTGAGTCAGGTGCTTAATATCTGAGATATTGTCTTCAGTACAGTCATAGACCGTGGCTCTGGGGTTGATGTCGGATATCGAAAGCATGGGTATGGTTGCCAGGGCTTCGGGTGTATCTTCGGTCTGCTGAAAGTCAATGAGTCCCTTCGTTACGGCAACAAGGCTGTCGGCCTCTTCCTTGCTGAGTCCCTTTTTGTACTCTTCCAATCCTGCCGTGACCTGTTTCATGTTCTCGTTCTCAAGTCCGGGCTTCGGTGCAAGCACCACCAGGGCACGATTCCGGTTGTCAATCAGGTTCTTTCTGATGAAATCCTCGAAATAGCCTCCTTCCATCGATTCCTTTATCTTGCTCAGATAGGTCTCATATTCAAGGGCAGAGAAAGGACTTCCTGTGTATATCCAGTTGTTAAGGCACCTGAGGTTATACATCAGACCTTTCTGGGCGTCGTTTCCTTCGCGCAGGCCGAATTCAAGCCTGTTGACTGTCCCCTTAAGCGCTTCCCTGTCGATCTTTTCTTCGCATACCTTTGCAAGCGTCGACGATACGACCTCAAGGAACCTGTCTTTATCTTCAGGATTGGCATTCTTTACATTGATTGTCATTACATTCTGGAAAAGTTTGTCCTTGTAGGCCGAGACTTCCTTGCCTATCCCTGCTTCCCGGAGGGCTATCCTGAGTGGCGCTGATTCCTGGTTGACAAGCACTTCGGAAAGGATGTCGATTGCCATTCCTGTCAGATCGTCGCTTCCGGCTCCTATGATCCAGTTAAGCGACAGGTAGGTCTGGTCCTTAACCTGTGATTCCTCTATCACAGGATAATATTCTGTATCCTCACGTTCCTCAGTAAAGGGAGGATTGTCCTTAAGCTCGCTTTCAAGGTCTATCCTGTCGTAATGCGAAAGATATTCCCTGTCTATGAATTCAAGTTCTTTTGCCATGTCGGCATCGCCATACAGGAAGATATAACTGTTTGAAGGATGGTAGAACTTCCTGTGAAAATCAAGGAAATTATCATACGAGAGTTTCGTGATCTCCGACGGGATCCCTCCCGAAGAGAACCTGTAACTGGTCTCGGGGAAAAGGCTTTTCAGCACCTTGTCGTAGAGTATCCTCTCAGGATCCGAATAGGCTCCTTTCATCTCATTGTACACTACACCCTTGTATTCGATGGGCCCGCCGGCAGACGTCATCTCGTAATGCCAGCCTTCCTGCATGAATATCCTTGGCTCATCGTAGATACGGGGATTGAAGACAGCATCGAGGTATACGTGCATCAGGTTGAAATAGTCCTTCTCATTCATACTTGCCACCGGATAGGCTGTCCAGTCGTTTGAAGTAAGCGCATTGATAAAGGTATTTAACGAACCTTTCAGCAATACGTCAAAAGGACTCTTGACAGGAAAGTTCTTCGAACCGTTCAGTACCGAATGTTCCAGGATATGCGGTGTTCCCGAATCCGAGTTGGGAATGGTGTTGAACGATATACTGAACGTCTTGTTCTGATCGTCAGAGAGAATCTTGAGAACGTGGGCACCGCTTTTTTCATGTTCCAGGAGGTAACACTCGGCATTTACCTCTTTTACAAATTTCTTCTCCACAAGCCGGTATCCCGGGAATTTCTCCTCCTTAGTGCAGGAGTCAAGCATTATTGCAGCCATAAATATGAACAGGATTATTGTTTTCCGATTAGACAATAGAGATAATAGAGTTTTCTTCATAGTTTAATACTTATTTAATGGTCTGATTGAACACACATTTCTTAAGATAATATATAGGTGTTTATATTTTCAGCAGGGATGAGCTTCAAATGGTCTGCTCCTGAAGTGTCTGAAGTGTGTTCCAGGAATGTCTGAATTGCAATCAGTCATTGTTTTTTGTTCCTGATATAAATGTGTTTTATATTGTTCTGCCCCGATTCCCTTTCGTCAATCTCGAACTCAAGTGAACGGATCAGTGGCGTCAGTTTGCTGAAACCATAGATCCTCGGGTCGAAGTCAGGCTGTTTCTTAAGTATGAGGTTTCCGACATCTCCCAGGTAAGCCCATCCATTCTCGTCGGCCAGGTCGGTGATGGAGGAAGCAATGAGGCGTTTGGCCTTTTTTATCTGGCCCTGCTGGTCGCTATCCTCATTCTTCTGTTTCTTTTTCTCAGGTTTACCTTCCTTCTTCTTCGGAACAGCAGCCTGTTCCGCCATTACCGAAGGTGAATTTATTATCTCCAGGTAGATGAACTTGTCGCAGGCTATTATAAAAGGAGAGGGGGTTTTCCTTTCACCTATGCCGATCACCTTCATGCCGGCTTCCCTCAGCCTGGTGGCCAGACGAGTGAAGTCGCTGTCGCTCGATACTATGCAGAAACCATCAACCTTACCAGAATAGAGGATATCCATCGCATCGATTATCATCGCCGAATCGGTTGCGTTCTTCCCCCTTGTATAGCTGTACTGCTGCACAGGCGTTATGGCATTTTCAAGAAGAACGGGTTTCCATCCTGAAACGGTAGGCTTTGTCCAGTCTCCATAGATCCTCTTGAAGGTAGGTGTGCCGTATTTGGCAATTTCCTCAAGCATCCCCTTTACATTACTGAAGGGAATGTTATCGGCATCTATCAGAACGGCAAGCCTGAGATCATCCAATGTCTGCATATAATTTCTGTCCTATCGGTTTAAAGCCTGCAATTTAAGCTTTTTTAAAGTAAAGCTTTTTAAAAGTTCTCTCTTTTTTATTTTTTAGTACTTTAGTCATCTGTTTTTATGAAATCACAGACACTCTGATGAGAGAAATGTTTTCCGGCAGTAAAGTCCTGGCAGTTACAGCGGTCAGTGTTCTGATCCTGTTTTTCTTTCTGTACTACTGGCTGGCTGGTCGGAAGGTACTGGAGAATCTTATCAGGCGGCATTTCCCCTCAGCTTTTCATGATGCTACACTTGCTTTCTTTTCTGAAAAGCTTACGGGCATCATCTTTACAGGCATCCTGCCCTTTATCCTTTTCAGGATTATCATGGGGATCCGTCTTTCCGCTTACACCAGTCTTTCTTCTTCCGGAAACACTGTATGGTATATCGTTGCCATACTGGCCCTTGTTACTGCTGTCTCGTCCTTTATATCATCAAAAGGCACAACTGTCAGGCAACGGTCTCCCCAACTCAGAATGGATGTCTGGCATCTCCGTCATGTACTTATTGCAGGCCTTGGATGGCTTTTCTACATATTTGGCTACGAATACTTCTTCAGGGGAATCCTCTGGTTCATCTGTCTCGATGCCTTTGGTTTCTTTCCTGCCCTGATTATCAATCTGATACTGTATGCCGCCGTCCATGTTCCCAAAGGACGTTTCATGGCACTGGGTTCCATCCCTATGGGCATCATTCTTTGCCTGCTCAGCTACTACACGGGCTCCTTTTATGCCGCTTTTATCATCCACGCGGTCATGGCCGTCACCACTGAGCTGGCATCGGCATGGAACAACCCGGAAATTAAGCTTATGACTAACAACCGATGATATGAGGATATTTATTACAGGTGGAACGGGTTTCATCGGAAGCAGACTGACAGGTAAACTTGCGGCAGACGACAACGAACTGGTCCTGTTACTGAGGAATCCTTCAAAAGCCTCTCCCGACGCCGGATCCAACGTGAGCTACGTCAGGGGTGACATTTTCAACAGGGAAGCGCTTGACCAGGGCATGAAGGGTTGTGACTGGGTATTTCATCTGGCAGCTTTCACCAAGCCATGGTCGAAAGATCCATCCGAAGCTTACAGGACAAATGTGACAGGTACGATCAACATCCTTGAAGCCGCGCTTGCAAACGGGGTGAAACGTGTTGTCATGACATCCACAGGCGGAACCATTGGATGTTCAAACGGCAACTGTGTCACCTGTGAAACTACCAATCCTTCGCCTGTATTAAACACCCTTTATGAAAAGACAAAGGCAGAAGCTGAGAAACTTGCCAGGGAGTATTCCTCCAGGGGCCTTGCCGTGGTCGTGGTTAACCCCACCCGCGTTTTTGGTCCTGGCCGCCTGTCGAAGAGCAACTCCATGACAAGGATAATATCGCTTTACCGTTCAGGCTTATGGAGGATCATGCCGGGCGACGGAAGGTCGGTGGGTAATTATGTGTATATCGACGATGTGGTCAATGGCCATATCCTTGCCGCTATGAATGGGAGACCCGGGGAACGGTATATCCTGGGAGGGGAGAACCTGTCGTTCAGGGAGCTGTTTTCAGCCATCGGAAGGGCAACAGGGAAGGAAAGACTTTTGCTTCCTTTACCTTTACCCGTAATGTGTTCAGTGGTCGCAACGAACTCCTTCCTTACAAAAATCACTGGCATGCCCCCGCTTATTACCAGGGACTGGCTCGATAAATACATGAATAACTGGATAATGTCGAGCGATAAGGCCGTGACTGAACTGGGTTACTCGATCACACCTTTTGGAGAAGGGGTAAACAATACATTAAACTGGCTTGACTCACTTAAGAATGGAAACAGATAAGAGTTGCTTTTCGCTTGTCACCGGCTCGAGTACCGGAATTGGCCGGGCTGTCGCCCGTGAACTCGCCTCACGCGGACATAATCTGATTCTGGCTGCACTTCCGGGACAGGATCTGCCGGCTTTATGCAACGAGATAAAAAACAAGTTCGGAACCGAAGTACTGTACTTTGAGGTCGACCTTACTTCCCAGGGAGGCCCGGAGTCTCTTTTCCATTTCATCCGCGAAAACAGCTACAGGATCAACATACTTGTCAACAACGCCGGTATCGGATTCGAAGGACCCATCGACACCTATACTGTGAAACAGATCGATTGGATGATACTTCTCAATGTAAGGGCACTCACCATGCTGACTTATTACCTGGCTCCCGAACTTAAAAGCCACGGGAAATCGTATCTCCTCAATATCAGCAGCTTTGGCTGCTATACTCCTACGGCATACAAGAGTATCTACCTTGCAACAAAATCCTATATCTTTTATTTCACCCGGGCCCTTCAATCGGAATTCACGGGATCTTCCCTCCATATCAGTGTCATGGTTCCCTCAGGTGTCCGGACCAACGCCATGGTTCTCGACAGGATTGAGAGGAACGGGTGGTTTGCCAGGAAAACAGCACTTACCGCTGAAGAGGTTGCCCTGACTGGTGTAAAAGGTATGTTTAAAGACAGAAAAGTCATTATACCGGGCACCTTTACGAATATCTTCTTTATCATTGGATTGTTTGTACCTGAAGGTATTGTGCTCTGGATGACAAGAAGGATCTTCAGGAACTACAAACAGGAAAAATGAACACCTTCACCGGCCACTTCTCAAAGGCTGAAATTAATGACCGGGATTGGATATTATTATTAATTTTGCCTTTCATTACAGGAAGTCAGTAGTTTTATCAAAACATATTTACTATGGGAAAAGGTGATAAAAAGTCAAGAAGAGGTAAGATCATTCTTGGCACTTTCGGCGTAAGACGCCCCAGAAAAAAAACTTCAGGCTCATCAGTAAGTCCTTCCGCTGCAGTTGCTGCAGAGAAACCCGTGGAAAGAAAGAAAACAGCTGAACCAGCCATTGAAAAACCGGCTGTCGCTCCGGCAGAAGTGAAAGAAAAAAAAGAGACTAAGGAGAGTAAAGAGATTAAAGAGACTAAGGAAACCAGGGCTGCCAGGGTACCCAGGGAATCGAAAAAAGCCGTGGCTGACAAGAAGGTTGCCAAACCGGCCAAACCCGTTAAGGATGCAACTCCAGGACCTGCCGGAGCAGAGACTGCTCCGGGGGAGAAGAAGAGTGGCAAGGCAGCAAAAACAGCTGAATAGACATCCGGAAGTCATAATTTTATTTTAAACATATTATACCTGAAAAATGAGTACTTCATCAGAGAAAAAGAATCTGACTGTAGCCATTGGGTGTGACCCTAATGCAGCTGCACTTAAGGAGATTATCAAGTCACAGCTGTCATCGCTTGGATACGGTGTTACTGATTTCGGAAGCGATGATCCCGTATATGCCAATGTGGCTTTCACAGTAGGGGAGGCCGTTGCAGCCGGAAAATGTGACAGGGGTATCCTTCTCTGCGGCACCGGTATCGGAATGAGCATAGCTGCAAACAAGGTGCCTGGTGTCTTTGCTGCCCTGTGCGCTGATACCTATTCGGCCGAGAGGGCGATAAAAAGCAATAACGCTAATGTTCTTACAATAGGGGCATTCACTACCGGCGTTGAAGTGGCCCGTCAGATTGTAAAGATCTGGATGGAATCGCGCTGGACAAGCGGTACACCATCCGAACCAAAGGTGGCAGCATATGTTGAATACGCAAGGAGACACCAGGCCTGATGTTAACATCCCTGGTAATATCCGGCACATAAGTTATATAGTTATGAATGATAAAGAATTATTGGGTCTCGAACGCACTGCCCTTCAGCTCCGGCGTAACATACTCCGGATGATCAGGGCCTCCGGGGCCGGTCATGTGGGAGGGGCCCTTTCATCAGTCGAGATCCTCACTGCTCTGTATTTCAGGCTGATGAAGGTCGATCCTCAGAACCCTAAGTGGCCGGGACGCGACCGCTTCGTACTGTCGGCAGGACATAAATGTCTGGTCCTCTATGCAGCCCTCGCTGAGAAAGGATTCTTCGACTACTCCGTACTCGACACCTATGGTGACCTTGGCTCAAGTATCCCCGGTCATCCGAATATGCACAAGCTGCCCGGTGTAGAGTCCAATACAGGTGCCCTCGGACACGGGCTGTCTATCGCCGGCGGAATGGCATTGGGACTCAGACTCGACAGGTCTGATTCAAAAGTCTTTGTTCTGATGGGCGACGGCGAACTGGCTGAAGGATCAAACTGGGAAGCAGTCTCGGCCGCCTCCATGCACAAACTCGATAACATGGTTGTCTTTGTCGACAGGAACAGGCTCCAGATCAGCGGACCAACAGTCGATGTGATGAGCTATGAACCTCTCGATCAACGCTGGAGATCTTTCGGATGGAGCGTGAGAGTAATCAACGGACACGACATACCATCCATAGTAAGGAATGTTGAGGATGCCCCCTTCGAACCCGGAAAACCTTCTCTGATAATAGCCGATACAATCAAGTCGAAAGGCATGAGTTTCGCTGAAGGGAAAGTCAGCTACCACTACTGGAAAGCAGGTAAGGAAGAGATGGAACAGGCAATGCGCGAACTCGATGAAGCTGAAAAAATACTCTCAGAAAGGAAGGAGGCACTCTTATGAGCGAGATGAAAGATCCACGGAAAACATTCGGAGAAGCACTGGCCGAAGCCGGTGAAAGAAATCCCAACGTCGTTGCATTATCTGCCGACAGCAGCTCGGGATCCGGACTCAGCCCCTTCCATAAGCTGTTCCCTGAACGTCACTTTGAATTTGGTATCATGGAACAGGGCGTTACCGGGTTTGCGGCTGGACTTGCCACTACGGGAAAGATACCGGTGTTCGCTGCCATAGCCCCGTTTGTCACAGCACGTAACTTTGAGATGTTCAGGAACGACCTGGGCTATATGAACCAGAATGTTAAGATCGTCGGACGCTGCGCCGGCCTGACATACGATCAGCTGGGCGCTACCCATCATTCAGTCGACGACATTGCAATAATACGAACCATCCCCGGCGTCACAGTGATCAACCCCGGCGACCCGGTTACGATAAAAAAGGCAGTGCATGCCATGATCGATCATGTTGGCCCGTGCTACATGAAGATCGGGGCTCCTCCCATGCCGGTACTGTATCCGGCCGATGTTGACTTTAAACTCGGAAAGGGTATAGTCATGTCTGAAGGCTCCGATGTCACCATCATCGGGACCGGCACGGTGCTGTCAAAAGCAGCCGGCGCGGCACGCCTCCTTCAGGAGAAAGGCATTAGCGTCCGTCTTATTGATATGCATACAATAAAACCTCTCGACACTGAACTGGTATTGGCTGCAGCAAGGGAAACACGGGGAATAGTGACGGTGGAAGAACATTATATTGCCGGAGGACTTGGATCAGCGGTAGCGGAAGTATGCAGCAGGGAATATCCTGTCAGAATCAAGATGATAGGTCTCGAAGATCATTTTGCCGGCAACGGACCCTATGAGCAACTGATCGGGCAACATGGCCTTCAGGCTGAACAGATTTTTGAAACGGTCATGAAGTTTCTGGAAGTGATCTGAAAAATATGACAGATCCCCGTTTTACAATGAATTTCCCCGGTTGCAAATTGCATGTCATTTGGAGTAGGTCTCGCTCCGTAAGCACTTTATTGATACGCTATAGCTAATACTAAACCTTTTACCAGACTACTATGAAAATTACGATTTGCTCGTTTGTCGCAATGCTTTTCTTTTTGAACGGATTCGGGAGCGAACATAACAATCCTCGACCTGCCAACAAAGTGCAACAAGTTTCAGAAAGAGATTTTTCTGCTCACGATCTTGCGCCTACAACATCGCTGGTTTATCCCGGAACAGACGGAAAACTTGTCTATGTTGCAGACAGCCTTGGAAACAAGATTCCTGATTTCTCGAATGCCGGATATAAAGGTGGTGGCGTTTCAATTCCTTACGTTGCTAACAAAGAAACTGTTTGGCCGGTTGTGGGAGACAACTCAGCAAACATTCAGGCTGCAATCGACAAGGTTTCATCGC
>CAZBQM010000082.1:0-10478 GCA_964494045.1 uncultured Rikenellaceae bacterium | reverse complement strand
TCTTTTCACAAAAAAGTACTATCTTCCCGAGGAAGAGAGATGGATTACGCTTAAAATATCAGCTTCGGGCATCCGTCTTATAAGCAAAAAGGGAGTATCTTCAGTAATTAAAGAAGCTAAACAAAAAGGTTATATCTTGAATTATTAAAACAAAGAACTAACAGATGGCAAAGAAGGCTAAAGGGAACAGGCAGCAGGTTATTCTTGAATGTACCGAGCACAAGGAAAGTGGACTACCGGGTACTTCAAGATATATCACCACAAAAAACAGGAAGAATACACCCGACCGTCTGGAAAGAAGGAAGTATAATCCTGTTCTGAAGAAGTATACCATTCACAGAGAAATAAAGTAAAAATATTATACGATGGCAAAGAAAGTAGTTGCAACAATGAAATCCGGCAGCGGAAAGGTTTTTACCAGATGCATTAAAATGGTAAAATCTGACAAGACCGGCTCGTATCTCTTCAAAGAGGAAGTTGTTCATAATGATCATGTTAAAGAATTTTTTACAAAGAAGTAAAAGTCTTTTTCTTAAAAATATCAGGAGCTTTCTTCCCAAAAGAAGAAGGCTTTTTTTATCCTTCAACATAAACATAAGCGAAAATTTCAATTATGGCCTGGCTCGGTTTTATCGGTAAGGGGAAAAAAGAGAGTCTCAATAAAGGACTCGAAAAAACCAAAGAGAGTGTTTTCTCAAGGTTGTCGAGGATCGTGGCAGGGAAATCCAGGGTCGATGAAGATGTCCTTGATAACCTGGAAGAAGTCCTCGTATCTTCTGATGTGGGAGTTGAAACAACTCTCAGGATTATAGAACGTATTGAAAAAAGAGTTCTTAAGGATAAGTATCTAAGCACTAGTGAATTAAACAGAATACTTAAAGAAGAAATTGCTGCTTTGCTTGAGAGTGATGGGGATGAATCAAATCCAGGTTTTTCTGAAACCCTGCCTGCAAAACCCTATGTTATTATGGTTGTCGGGGTCAATGGTGCCGGGAAAACCACAACCATCGCCAAACTTGCCCATCAGTTCAGCAAGGCAGGCAAGAAAGTCCTGCTTGGAGCAGCCGACACCTTCAGGGCGGCTGCCATCGAACAGCTGCAGATCTGGGCCGACAGGACAGGTGTGTCAATAGTAAAGCAGAAGATGGGATCGGATCCTGCGTCAGTTGCCTTCGATGCCGTGAAATCAGGAGTGTCGGGTGGATACGATGTCGTAATAATTGATACGGCAGGCCGGCTTCACAATAAGGTCAACCTGATGTCCGAACTATCAAAGATAAAAAGGGTCATGGAAAAAGTGCTTCCCGATGCACCTCATGAAGTACTTCTTGTTCTTGATGGATCGACCGGCCAGAATGCCTTTGAACAGGCACGCCAGTTCACGGCTGCCACTGATGTCACAGCGCTGGCAATAACAAAACTTGACGGCACCGCTAAGGGAGGAGTGGTTATCGGAATATCCGACCAGTTCAGGATCCCTGTCAGATATATAGGTATTGGAGAAAAACTCGACGACCTGCAGATCTTCAACAAATACGAATTCGTTGATTCTCTGTTCTCTGCTGAATAGTAAGAAAACAACCGTTTTCGCCGATGGATCCAAGAAAGATCAATATAGTAACGCTGGGCTGTTCCAAAAACCTGGTTGATTCTGAAAAGCTGTCAAAACAGGCTGAATCAGCCGGATTCAGTATTGTAAATGACTCAGATGACACCTCATGCGGTACTGTAATCATTAATACATGCGGGTTCATTAACGATGCAAAGGAAGAAAGCATCGATACCATACTTCGTTTTGCCCGGCTTAAGGAAAAGGGATTCACGGGACGTGTTTATGTAATGGGATGCCTGGCTGAAAGATATATGGAGGATCTCCGCGGGGAGATCCCCGAAGTGAACAGATGGTTCGGTGTAAACAATCTTAATGACATAATCTCTGAACTGGGAAGCAATGTAAGAAAGGATCTGTATAACGACAGGATACTTACAGGGCCAGGTCACTACGCCTATCTGAAAGTCTCGGAAGGATGCGACAGAAGTTGCGCCTTCTGCGCCATTCCGCTTATCAGGGGAAAATGTGTTTCTCGTCCCCTTGAAGAGATTATTGATGAATCACGGCTCCTGTCGTCAAAAGGAGTGAAGGAACTTATTCTTATTGCCCAGGATCTCAGCTATTACGGACTCGACCTCTACAAGAAGAGGATGCTCCCGGAGCTTATTGAACGTCTTTCGGATACCAGGTCCTTTGAATGGATAAGGCTTCATTACCTTTATCCTGCTGATTTTCCCCGTGAGGTGATCAGCCTTATGAAAGACAATCCTGCGATTTGCAAGTACATTGACATTCCCATTCAGCATATCTCCGACAGCATGCTCAGGCGGATGAAAAGGTCGCATGGCAGGAAGGATACTGAGGAGCTTCTTTACCATATCAGGCAGGAGCTGCCAGGGGCAGCGATCCGGACAACCCTGATCGCAGGCTATCCCGGTGAAACTGAAGAGGAGTATTCAGAGCTGGCTGAGTTTGTGAAATCTTTCAGGTTTGACAGGCTGGGCGTCTTCCCTTATTCACATGAAGAAGGCACCTGGTCATTTAAAAACTATTCTGATGATATCCCTCAGGCAACGAAGGAAGCCAGGGTATCCGAGCTTATGGCTATCCAGCAGGAAATAGCATCTGACCTGAATGAGTCAATGAAAGGCAGGGTTCTCAGGGTAGTCATCGACAGGAGGGAGGGCCAATACGACATCGGGAGAACCGAATACGATTCTCCCGAAGTTGACCAGGAAGTGCTCATTCCTGCTGAATATGGTGTTCAGACGGGTAGCTTCTGCCAGGTAAGAATTACCCACACCGAAGGATTTGACCTTTATGGAGTTCCTGTTTCATCCTGACCATTTTCTGAAAGCTCACCCGGGTCCTGATCCCTGTTTTCCTTTTTCTTCTGGATCTTAATCCTGATCTCCGATTTTGCCGAGTTAAAGCCGGCATGAATAATATCACCCTCAGTAAGTTCAGCCTTTATAAGTACTTCAGCCATCGGGTCCTCGAGATATTTCTGGATTGCCCTCTTCAGAGGTCTTGCCCCATAGTTGGCATCAAAGCCGCGTTCAGCGATGAAATCCCTGGCTGCGGGGGCTATCTTAAGCATGTAACCCAGCGAAGCAACCCTGTCGTAAAGCCCCTTGAGCTCAAGGTCGATGATCTTGTTGATCTCTTCTTTTCCAAGCGAATTGAACATGATCACATCGTCAATCCTGTTCAGAAATTCCGGCGCAAAAGTCTTCTGAAGGGCTTTCTGCAGGATGCTCTTTGTCTGTTCATCACGTGTAGCCTTTTTTGCTGAGGTATCAAAACCTACACCGTGACCAAATTCAGCAATCTGCCTGGTTCCTATATTTGAGGTCAGTATTACAATAGTATTTCGGAAATCCACTCTTCGGCCCAGACTGTCAGTAAGCTGACCTTCATCGAGGACCTGAAGCATGATATGGAAGACATCGGGATGAGCTTTTTCTATCTCATCGAGCAGAACAACCGAATATGGTTTTCTCCTGACCTTCTCGGTCAGTTGCCCGCCTTCCTCGTAACCTACATATCCCGGAGGCGCTCCGACAAGTCTTGATACGGAGAACTTCTCCATATACTCACTCATGTCGATCCTTATGAGGTTATCGGTAGTGTCGAACAGGAACCTGGCAAGCACCTTTGCCAGCTGGGTCTTTCCGACACCGGTGGGACCCAGGAAAATAAAGGTCCCGATGGGTTTGTTGGGATCTTTTAGTCCGGCCCTGTTCCTCTGTATCGATTTTACCACTTTCTGAATTGCTTCATCCTGCCCGATAACGCTTCCCCTGAGTTCATCAGCCATTTTGAGGAGCCTTGTTCCCTCGGTCTGGGCTATTCTCTGAACCGGTACACCTGTCATCATGGCAACAACCTCAGCAACTTTTTCAGCATCAACAATCTCCCTGTTAACAGCAAGTTCCTTCTCCCATTTTTTCTTTTCCAGATCAATCATGTCGAGAAGATCTTTCTCCCTGTCGCGAAAGCTGGCGGCCTTTTCAAAGTTCTGGTTCTTGACTGCCATTATCTTCTCCTTTTTTGTATCCTCAAGCTGTTTCTCAAGAGTAAGGATCCTTTCGGGAACCACGATATTTGAGATATGAACCCTCGATCCTGATTCGTCGAGCGCATCAATTGCCTTATCGGGAAGATGGCGGTCGGAGATATAGCGGTTTGTGAGTTTCACACAGGCATCAATGGCATCGTCGGTATAGATGACATTATGGTGTTCCTCATATCTTTCCTTGATATTATGAAGTATATGGATAGTCTCATCAATTGATGTGGGTTCGACTATCACCTTCTGGAATCTTCTTTCAAGGGCACCGTCCTTTTCTATGTGCTGACGGTATTCATCGAGCGTGGTTGCGCCAATGCATTGTATCTCGCCCCTGGCCAGCGCCGGTTTCAGCATATTGGCTGCATCGAGCGAACCGGTTGCCCCACCTGCACCAACGATAGTGTGTATCTCGTCGATGAACAGTATGATGTTGTCGTTCTTCGACAACTCGTTAAGGATGGCTTTCATCCTTTCTTCGAACTGGCCCCTGTACTTGGTGCCTGCAACGATTGAAGCCAGGTCAAGTGCAACGACCCGCTTGTTGAAAAGCACCCTCGACACGTTCTTTTTTATTATCCTCAGGGCCAGTCCTTCCGCGATGGCTGATTTCCCGACACCGGGTTCTCCTATAAGGACCGGATTGTTCTTTTTCCGCCTCGAAAGGATCTGTGCAAGGCGCTCTATCTCTCGTTCTCTTCCAACGACAGGATCGAGCCTTCCTTCTTCAGCTGCCTTGGTCAGATCGATCCCGAAATTGTCGAGAACTGGAGTGTCGGATGAAGGTTTTGAGGACTGCCCCGAAGGCTGTCCCTTACCTGAAGGATTATAGGGAATGCTTTCATCATCCTCGTCCTTCGGAAAATCGGCACGGGCCGTAGGTCCTTCGCCTTCAACCATCCTTCTGACAAGCTGGTAGTCAACATCCAGCTCCGACAGGAAACGGGTCACCAGGGCATTCTCATCCTTAAGAATGGCCAGAAGCAGGTGCTCTGTATCTATAGTGTTGCTTTTTAATGACTTTGCTTCAAGATAAACAAGCTTCAGTACTCTTTCGGTACTTCTCAGCAGGGGTATCACTTCATTATCGGATACAGGCACAGGGCTTTCAACCTTAATGCTCTTTTCAAGTGAACTCTTCAGAACCAGAAGATCAACACCCTGGTTCAGAAGGATCTCCACAGCCACACCTTCTCCATCCCTTAAAATGCCAAGGAAAAGATGCTCGGGACTGATATGACTGTTGCCAAGCCTGATGGCTTCTTCCTTACTGTAGCCCAGAATATCCTTAACTCTTTGCGAAAATTGTGAATCCATATATTGTTGCTTCAGTTAATTTCCAGTTTAATCATATGTCAATATGTCAGGTTATGCCACACGGAGGGCAAAAAACTGCAATTTCAAAGTTAATTCTTACATACAAGCAATATGGCAATTTTCATGCCCATTTATAAACAATTAATGTTAACAATTACCCTTTATTAATGGATAAAATTAGCCGATTTATGACTATTTTCGTAATTCAATTCCTTATTTATGAGGAATAAATGTATCTTTTTAATATTTAATCAGTTATGTCAGAGAGAGAGAGGATTGTAAAGGTAAATATCGAAGAGGAAATGAAGTCGGCCTACATCGACTATTCAATGTCGGTGATAGTATCCCGTGCTCTGCCGGACGTCAGGGACGGATTGAAACCGGTTCACAGACGCGTACTTTTTGGCATGTCGGAGCTTGGGGTTTTTTCAAACAAACCACATAAGAAATCAGCAAGGATAGTAGGGGAGGTCCTTGGTAAATACCATCCGCATGGCGACTCATCTGTATATGAAGCAATGGTAAGGATGGCACAGGACTGGTCGCTGCGTTACCCACTGGTCGACGGACAGGGTAACTTCGGATCGGTTGACGGGGATTCGCCGGCTGCAATGAGGTACACTGAGGCAAGACTTAAAAAGATAGCGGAAGAGACTCTTTCGGACATTGAAAAGGATACTGTTGATTTTCAGCCGAACTTTGACGATTCACTCCAGGAGCCCACAGTGCTTCCTACAAGGATACCCCAGCTTCTCGTTAACGGAGCCTCGGGAATTGCAGTCGGGATGGCCACCAACATGCCACCACATAACCTGGGAGAAATAATAGACGCCACCATAGCATTCATCGACAACCCTGAAATTACAAGCGATGAGATTCTGCATTATGTCAAGGGACCTGACTTCCCGACAGGAGGTATAATCTACGGCGAGCAGGGCATAAAAGATGCCTGTTCCACAGGAAGAGGAAGGGTGGTGATAAGAGCCAGGACTGAAATTGAACTTACACATTCCGGAAGGGAATGCATTGTAGTTACAGAGATACCCTACATGGTTAACAAGGCGGAGATGATAAAGAAAATCGCCGATCTTATCAATGAAAAGAAACTCGAGGGTATTTCATATATTAATGATGAATCGGACAGGAACGGGATGAGGATTGTTATAATCCTTAAAAAAGATGCCACTGCCAACGTGGTACTCAATAATCTCTTCAAAATGTCGTCCCTTCAGACATCATTTTCAGTCAATAATATCGCCCTTGTAAAAGGAAGACCCAGAACCCTGAATACCAGGGAACTGATCGATCATTTTGTAAAGCACCGCCACGAAATAATATTGAGGAGAACAAGGTTCGAACTTGACCAGGCTGAGAAAAGGGCTCATATTCTTGAAGGTCTCATTATTGCCAGTGACAACATCGACGAGGTTGTGGCAATAATAAGATCATCAAAAACCCCTGATGAAGCAAGGGAGAGACTCATGGAAAGGTTTGCCCTGACCGATATTCAGTCGAGGGCCATTGTCGAGATGAGGCTCAGACAACTGACCGGACTCGAACAGGATAAGCTGAGAGCTGAATACAAGGAGGTTATGGACCTTATTGATTACCTGAGGAGTGTGCTGGAAAGTACTGATCTTCAGATGAAGATCATCAAGGACGAACTCATCGAAATAAAGGAAAAATACGGCGACAAAAGACGGACAGAGATCGTGCCGAACGCCGAAGATTTCAATCCCGAAGATTTCTATGCCGATGATGAGATGGTAATTACCATCTCCCATATGGGATATATTAAAAGAACACCTCTCACTGAGTTCAGAAGACAAAACAGGGGCGGAACAGGTTCCAAAGGAGGAAGCACAAGGGAAGAAGACTTCATTGAACACCTCTACATTGCCACCATGCATAATACCATGCTGTTCTTTACCAAAAAAGGAAGATGCTACTGGCTCAAGGTCTATAACATCCCCGAGGGTTCCAGGACATCAAAGGGAAGAGCCATGCAGAACCTTATAAATATCGAACCCGATGATTATGTAAGGGCATTCATAAATGTCAAAAACCTGAATGATGAAGAGTACATCAATAATAATTTTATCGTACTCTGTACCACAAAAGGAATTATTAAAAAGACATCACTCGAAGCCTATTCACGGGTAAGAGCCAACGGTGTCAATGCCATCACGGTAAGGGACGGGGATGAACTGCTCGAAGCAAGACTGACTAACGGAAATCATCATATAATGCTGGCTGTCAAATCGGGACGTGCTATCAGATTTCCCGAGAAATCGGTCAGACCCATGGGAAGAACTGCCTCAGGTGTAAGGGGGATAAAACTCGAAGATGAGATAACTGACTTTGTTGTCGGGATGATAACCGTTGAAAACAAGGAGAAGGATGTCCTTGTGGTCTCGGAAAAAGGATATGGAAAAAGATCCGATATCGAGGACTACCGCATTACCAACAGGGGAGGGAAGGGTGTCAAAACAATTAATATAACCGAAAAAACAGGCTCTCTTATAGCTCTCAAGGATGTGACAGATAATCATGATCTTATGATTATCACACAGTTTGGCAACATCCTCAGGAGCCCGGTATCGGCCCTCAGGATAATGGGAAGGGCAACCCAGGGAGTAAGACTTATCAACCTTCGTGAAAACGATATAATAGCATCAGTTGCATGCGTCGAAGTTGACGAGGATGAAGAGAACCCCGGGAATGTTGAAACAGATCCGGAAAATGTTAATTCCTAGCATGAAGGATTTTGGCAAAGAATTTGATGTTTAGCAAGTAAAGTTTTACATTTGGCAAAATTTTAGTGGTAATAAAAACAAATTTAAATTAAACAGATAATCATGAAAAAGTTTTTACTGCTGTTTGCAGCAATAAGCATCTCTTTATCAGCGATGTCTCAGAAGGGCAAAGTGACTAGTGCTCTCAGCCTGATTGACCAGGGGGCTCTTGATAAAGCCAAACAGGCTTTGGATGAAGCTATGGTTAACGAGAAATCTAAAGACTATTCCAATACCTATTTTGCTCAGGGAAAACTGTGCCAGGCTGTTTATGCATCAGACAACCAGGCTTTCAAATCACTGTGTCCTGATGCTCTTAATTCAGCCTATGCTGCCTATGAAAAAGCCATCCAGCTCGATCCTAAAGGCGGAATGAAGAAAAGAATCATCACAGGCATGGTGTATAATTCACTGGCCCTTGATCTTTATAATCAGGGAAGTTCCCTGTTTGAAGCCAAGGAATATGAAGCAGCCCTCAAATCATTTGAAACCCAGATCAAGATCACCGAAAGTGACACATATGCTGGTGCCATTGATACAGGTATGTATTACAATGCCGGACTTGCTGCCGTTAACTCAGGCAAAAACGAGGAAGCTATCAAATATTTCCAGAAATGTGCCGACATGAAATACCTTGGTGTTACACCATATTTCCAGATTAGCGAAGCTTACCTTGCAATGGGCGATACAGTTAAGGCTGAGTCGATACTGACAGGACTGGAAAGTAAATTCCCGGGCGATAAAAATATCAAACTCAATCTTATCGATCTCTTTATAAAGAGCGGAAAGAACGACGATGCTCTCAGACTGCTTGGTGAAGCCAAAGCAGAAGATCCCGGCAACTACAGCCTCTATTATGCCGAAGGTATAATCTACCTTAATTTGTTTAAATATGATGAAGCCATTGCAAGCCTTGAAAAATCAACAGAACTTAATCCCGAAGTGTATGATACCCAGTATGGTGTTGGTGCAGCATATATTAATAAAGCATCCGGTATGTTCACAAAGGCAAACGACATAATGGACGTCAATAAGTACAGTGCTGCCATTGATGAAGCTACAGCTGTTTTCGCAAAAGCTCTTCCTTTTATGGAAAAAGCTGACAAACTCAAACCCAATGATCAATATACCCTTCAGAGTCTCAGGGAATTGTATTACAGGCTTAAAATGACCGATAAATACAATGAGGTAAAGGCAAAAATTGAACAATTACAGCAGGGACAATAGTAGTAGACGATAGGGGTCACCAATAAATTTTGATTCCTTTATAGAAAAATGAGCCCTTTCTGAACACAGGAAGGGCTCATTCATTTTAACCATAAATATACCGAATGAAACGGTCCTTAATTCTTATCATGCTAACCGCCTTTCTTGCTTTCGGCTGTTCCGAAAAGCAGGATCCTCCTTCAGACATTGAAGGAAAAATTATTATCCTGATGTACCACCGGCTGGTTGAAGGAGAAGCAGGGAATACATACGAAAGAAGCCGGGCCAATTTCATCAGCGACCTTGAATATATTAAAGATCACAATATCAAAGTTATAGACTTTAACAAACTTGAAGATATCCTGGCTTCAGGAACTATGCCTCACCAGAATTGCGCCATCATCACATTTGATGACGGCGACCATTCGTGGTATACTATTGCCAGACCATTGCTTCTTCAATATGGATTCTGTGCTACTTTCTTTCTCTGGACAGATATGATGGGCCACGATTCCTTCCTGTCATGGAACGAGATCGAAAATATGAGCTTTCTGACCTTGCCCGGCGGGGTAAAACCCTTCAGCTTCGGATCACATACATTCTCACATCAGTATCTTCTTGACAGAAGAGCCGGTTTTGAATCAGATACAGAATACAATCTTTATCTCGACTATCAACTCAGGGAGTCAAAAGCTGCCATCGATGCGCATACTTCTGAACCTGCTTTTGTTCTTTCATTACCGTATGGCAACGGCGCCCGTGATAATACGATAATTGAAGCTGCTGCCAGAAACGGGTACAGATTCATAAGAACATCCATTTACGGAGCCATTGAAAATACAGAAACAAATCCTTTCATATTGCCGTCACTGCCAATTCTTGATATAACTGAACCTGAAGATATTGGCAACTATCTCGGACTTTAATTCACAGCAGATCCGGAGAATAGGGAAGATTTCATGACTTTATTAAGAATCATTACAGTGTTTCCTGTATTATTTTTATTCCTATTTGACATAATATTAATTATAGGCAA
>CAZBQM010000081.1:0-10797 GCA_964494045.1 uncultured Rikenellaceae bacterium | reverse complement strand
AAAACAAAAATCCAATGCGCTATGCGCATTGGGAGTAATCCGGGGTTGCTGGGACTCCCCCCGGGGATCACGTTCTTTTCCGTGAAGCGGAAAAGAACGTAATCCCCCTGAAAGAAAGGTGTGAGGCATGAGGCGTGAGGGGGAACTTCAGGGGATAACATCTTTACCGCGAAACGGAAAAGACGTAATCCCGTTGAGGCGTGAGGCGTGAGTAGTGAGGCGTGTTGCCGAAGCATAGCGAAGGCAATCCCGAGACCTCGGGAAGGCGTGAGTGATGAGGCGCGAGCCAGGCTTGCCTGAGCGAGACCGTCCTGAAAACAAAAACCCAATGCGCGAAGCGCATTGGGAGTAATCCGGGGTTGCAGGGACTCTCCCTCGGGGATCACGTCTTTACCGCGAAACGGTAAAGACGTAATCCCCCTGAGGCATGAGGCGTGAGGCGAGGAAAAAGGGATGAGGCGTGAGTGATGAGGCATGAGGCCTTAATAAATGGATTGACAGGATGATAGCAGGGGGGGTATATGAGAGATGGGGTGTAAGTTTAAAGGAAAAAGTTTAAAGTTTAAGGTTTAAAGTAGTTACGCCAGTAATATTGGATGTTGCAGGGTTTCTGAGTTTTATGGATCTTCTATCATATTCTTACACCATTTACCATAGAGGCTCATGCCTCACGCCTCACGCCTCTTTGTCTTTTCTTCCCTTGTGACTTTTGTCTTGTATCTTTTATCTTGTTTTTCCAGAATTCCCGGGATCAACTTTCCCGCATCCGCGGGACTCGTCGATTTGTCTTTTCTTCACTTGTGACTTTTGTCTTTTATCTTTTATCTTTTCTTCCCTGGAATACGGAACAAGGAACACGGAACAAGGAACAAGGAACAGATCAGCGAAGCGATCCGGAAACAAAGCAGGTGAAGCCAGATTTCACGATGATTTTTTCGGTTTTTTCTTCCGATCAGTAAGAGCCCACAGAAATATTTGATTAAATTTGAGAGGAAGGATAGTTTATAGCCTCCCGGAGAAGCGTCGCAATAGTATACAGATGGCTGTTAATAAATTTGTTAGTAAATAAAAAATTATTTTTGATTATTCGATGCCATGTTGTAAAAATAGTGTATATTCGCCCCGATTTTTTTCTGAAGAGAACCGATTAATTCCATATAATCGTTTAATGTTATCAAACAAAGTATTTAAAAGTTTAGGAAAATGAAAAACAAAGTATTAATGGGTCTGGCAACACTTATGATGGTTGCTTTTCTTTCAAGTTGTGGCAAAGTGCCGCAGGCAGAAATTGATGCAGTAAATGCAGCTATTGAAGCAGCTAAAGCAGCAGAAGCAGCAGTTTATGTACCTACTGAATTTGCAGCAGTCCAGGATTCAATGAATGCTATTATGGCAGAAGTTGAAGCTCAGAATGGCAAACTTTTCAAGAAGTTTGGTCCAGTTAAAGTTAAACTTGAATCTACTCTCGCACTTGCCGGTCAGGTTACTGCCAATGCAGGAGTGAAGAAAGAAGAAGCTAAGAAAGAGGTTGAAACTATTATGACAACTATTGCTACAGTTGTTGAAGAAAACAAAACCCTCATAACCAAAGCTCCAAGGGGTAAAGAAGGTGCTGCTGTTCTCGAACAGATCAAAACTGAAATGGGTACCATTGAAGCTTCTATAGTTGAAGCTCAGGGTATGTATGATAAAGGAGCATTTATGGATGCCCTTAACAAAGTAAAAGCTGCCAAAGATCAAGCTGATGGTATCAATACCGAGCTTAAGGACGCTATTGCCAAAGTAAAAAGGTAGTATTCATAACATAGTAGAAAAAATCCCCGGGATTTTCCCGGGGTTTTTTTTAACAGATACCTGACTTTTCCTATCTATTCGGCTGATGAGGAGTGTAGTGAAGAATATTATTTCGTTGGTGGTTTTTGCAGCCTTTGTTCTTTTGTTTGTTATCATACTTGTAAAGTTTGCTCCAAAACCTCCGGTTACGGAAATGGAGAATGCAAGAAAAAGCCTCGCAGACGCTGTTGCAAAGGATGCCGGCACATATTCCGGAAAATTGTATGGAGAGGCGCGTGTGCTCTATGATTCAGCAATGGCCAACTGGAAAAGGGAAAATCAGAAGTTTATTTATTTCAGACATTATGACAGGGTTATAGAATTTGCTACTCAGGCTGAGAAAAAAGCCGTCCAGGCTGCAACAAGTTCCAAAAAAAATTCCCAGAACCTCGAAATAAAACTCAAGCACAAAATAGACTCCCTTAACAAGCTTATTGTTGAATTCGACAGACTCTTCAGGTCTTATCCACTGACTCAGGAGTTTCACGGAAGATTCTCAAGGGGGAAACTGCTACTGAAGGAGTCGGAAGTAACTTACGGCAAAAAACAGTTTCTGCAGTCAAACATAAAAATGACTGATGCAGAATATCTTCTGACCTCTTCATATGACAATGCTGTATCTGGTCTCAGGGATTATTTCTCATCCTTCTCAACCTGGGAAGGATGGGTGGAAAAAGCGATAAAAGATTCAAAAAGAAATCACAGCTATTCCATTATCATTGATAAGTATTCGAAAAAGTGCTATATTTATCTGAATGGCAACATCAAATCTGAGTATGATGTTGAACTTGGGAAAAACTGGGTGGGGGATAAACGGCAAAAGGGAGATATGGCTACGCCCGAAGGTATGTATAAGATAATCAAAAAATTCGACAGGGGAAAAACAAAATATCATAAAGCATTGTTGATTGATTATCCAAACGATAAGGACAAACAGGAATTTAAAAAAAGGATTGCGGAAGGTACTCTTGGTCGTAATGCAAAAATCGGCGGGTTGATCGAGATTCACGGTAACGGGGGCAGGGGAATCGACTGGACAGAAGGTTGTATTTCAGTTACAGACAGGGAAATGGATGCTATCTTCAGAGTTGCAGATATCGGGACTCCGGTCACAATCGTGGGATCTATACGTCCACTCAGGGAGATCTTAACAGCAAAAAATTGAATTTCACTTTATGAACAACGAAAGTCATACCGGAACGGATTACGATGAAAACGACCCCCTGAAGGAGCAGAAGGATTTTCAGGATACCGCTTCATCAGATAACAGAAATACCACAAAGATGATCTTTGGTAACAGAAAGTTATTCGTGGTCATAAAAAGTATTCTGGTATCCCTGACTGTTATAGCATGCATTGTTTTCATAGCAGTCTTCTTTTTGTTTCTGGCTCCTGGAATTCAGGAACTTTTCTCAGGGAAGAAGAGTATCGTAACAAGTAACAGGGAACTGACCGGAGAGGATGCCTATAAGAAAAAGATAAGCACACTGAACAAGGATATTCAGAGGCTGTCAAAGAAATATTCATCTTTTACATCCGGAAATGCTTATATAGTAATTAATACAACCGATAACCGTTTCTTCCTGTACAGCAATAAAAAGCTGATCAGGGAAGGATTCTGCAGCTCGGGAAGCTATACCAAACTTCAGGGCGAAGGTGATAAAAACTGGATATTTAAAACTCCGAAGGGAAAATATCAGATTCTCGGAAAAACCACTTCTCCTGTCTGGAGAAAACCCGACTGGGCTTTTGTTGAAGAGGGACTTCCAATTCCCTCAGGGAATGATCCTTCGAGATGGGAGTACGGCGTACTTGGCGATTATGCACTTAGCATTGGTGGTGGTTACCTGATTCATGGTACCATCTATAAACGTTTTCTCGGAATGCCTGTGACACACGGATGTATCAGGCTCAATGATGAGGATCTTGAAGTAATTTACAAGACTCTGAACATAGGTTCCAGGGTATACATATTCTGAAATGACAACAGACAAAGGTTATTCTGATAACAGGACGGAGAAGTCAGGGAACTCCGGAAAAGTGATACTGGCAGTATTGTGTTCACTGATAGTTGTCTTCCTTATTTACTTTGGAGTGATGTCAGCCCTTGCTCCTTCAAAAAAACTGGATGAACTCGAGGCACTCTATCAACCTGAGAAGCCTGAGTCAGGAGACTTCGATGAAAGACTTTATACCGATTCGTCTTACCTGGCCCTGATTAAAGAAAAAGCTTTCCTGCAGTCGAGGATCACAATGGCTCAGACCGACTCCATCTGCCTGACCCTTAACATTGCTGACAGTACAGCAAATCTTGAGATAAGCGGAGTACTTGTCCATTCCACCAAATTTTCTGAAATCCGCATAAGCCGGATTCTGACTACCGGTGATGAATATGTGATCTCATCCATGTTGTCGGTCCCCCTTAATGTCGTTGCAGACTATTCAACAATTAAGAAGGAACCCCTCATGATAAAAGTGGCTCCAAAGGATACTTCAGAATATTTACCTGATATTACTCCTGATACCTCGGATTATGAGCCTGTTAAATATATTATGGATACCGACAGGGGAATAAGGATATACGTGAGCCAGACAGAAGAAAACGAAAAGGATGAAAGATCAGCATTATTCATGTTCGATCTGCACGACAGGATGAATTCAACCTCAGCAGCTCTCAAAAAGGTTCTTCACTTCGAAGTGCCCGATTACCATCCTTTCATCAGAATTAAACTGCCAAAATCTGAAGCCAAAATCCTGTACAGGGCAATTCCGGTCAATGGCCAGGTAACAGTGTTCAGATAAATTCTTTGAGTAAAATCATTCTTTTAAATCAAAAAAAAACGTAGGTTTGAATTAGACAATAACTAATTCAGGCTTTATGGGGAGATTTACCGGTATTATTGGTATAGTTATCCTTCTTGGGCTGGCATATTTATGGTCAAATAACAGGAAAGCAATAAATTACCGGCTGGTCCTCACAGGTCTTGGTTTGCAGTTTCTGCTTGCAGTATTCATTCTTAAGGTACCCCTTGGTCAATCTATCTTTGCATGGCTGGGGAGGGCGATAAACAAACTACTCGATTTCTCACAGGAAGGCGGATCTTTTGTTTTTGGAGATCTTATGAGAGTGCCTGATATCCTGCCCCCGACAATCGTCAGCGGAGGTGTCTTCCTCTTCGTCCTTATACCTACCATAATCTTTGTGTGTGTCCTTGTTGCCATGGCCTATCATGTCGGACTGATGCAGAGGATTGTTGCAGTGATTGCCAGGTTTGTTCATTGGGCCATGAGGGTCAGCGGGAGTGAAGCACTTTCAAATGTTGCCAGTGCCTTTGTCGGCCAGGTAGAAGCACAGATTATGATAAGACCCTATCTCCCGGGAATGACCAGATCTGAGTTGCTTGCATCCATGACCGGTAGCATGGCATGTATTGCAGGCGGAGTGATGGCTGTTTATATTTCCATGGGTGTCCCTGCTTCATACCTGCTGGCGGCCAGTCTTATGGCTGCTCCGGGAGCTCTTGTAATATCCAAGATGGTTTTTCCCGAGACAGAGGTATCGGAAACAAAGGGCACTGTGAAACTTGAAGTGAAGAAAGAATACTCAAATATAATGGACGCCATCTCTGGCGGAGCATCCGACGGGATGAAAATATCCCTGAACGTGATTGCCATGCTGATAGGAGTCATTGCCCTTGTGGCTCTCATAGATGCCCTGCTCATGTACATAGGTCACTTTCTGGCGTGGACCGGGCTTTCACTTGATGCTATCGGGCTTGACCTTGAGAATCTCAGGCTTAAGGATGTCTTTGGAGCTTTCTTCTCCCTTTTTGCAATTGTGATGGGTGTGACTCCTTCAGAATCTATGACGGTAGGTTCACTTATGGGGACAAAAATGGTTATAAACGAATTTGTTGCATACAGCGACCTTTCTCCGCTTATCAGCCAGGGAGCATTAAGCGCAAAATCCGTTGTGATAGCCAGCTTCGCCCTGTGCGGATTTGCAAATTTCAGCTCCATCGCCATTCAGCTCGGAGGGATAGGAACCATGATACCACAAAGAAAAGCTGACCTGGCAAGGCTGGGTTTCAAGGCTATGATATGCGGTACAATGGCCTCATATATCTCGGCTTCGCTTGCCGGAATCCTCCTCTGATAAACCCTTTGTCATGACAAACCTTACGTTTGTCAAAATCAAAAGATTCCCTGATTACCGGACCATTTTGTGTTACTTTAATGTATGTAATTGAATGCCAGAACTGTATTCTGGCATTACTGAGATTCTTTATGATACTCAATAAAATAAAGGATCAATTAGACCTTGATATTGACCAAACGGCCATAACCATTGACAATCAATGCGAATCTGTTATTTAAACGGACTTTTTCTACAGATGAAGAGATAATACCTGCCGGAGGATTTCATCTTTTATCGCATTTATCGCTTGCTTCAGACTACAGATGACTCTATTTTTATCTCGTTATTTGTTACTGACCGGAGACCTTGTTCAGATCAGAAAAAAAGAGGAAATTATAAATATTTAAACAGGTATGAAAAGATTGTTTTTTGTCGTGGGTATGGCTGCCATGCTTGGAATTTCATGTAGTCATGGCGAAAATTCAGGAGATGCTAAAGACGGAAACCTTGTGATGCAACAGGATAACGGAACTGTTTTACTGCAACTGGATAAAGCTGAGTGCTACAGTGATGAAACAGACCCATCAAGCAATACTGCAGAATGGAAAGTAGCCATCTCAAAAGCCGGCCGGTACAAGATATGGTTGTCGAGTGCCACAAAAGACACTATGAACCTTAGCTATATCTACAAAATAAAGGTAAATCTTCAGGATAATCAGCTCGATATCAAACCTGAATACAACAAGATAATCCAGGATTCTGATGAGGTTCAGTATCCTTATTTTCAGGCTGATTCCTATATGGGGACTTTTTATGTTCCTGAACCTGGTGAATATGTAATTCAGATTATAAGTGAATTGGTTGTTTCTCAGGAATCAGGTTCGGGTATTGCAGGACTTTCAGACGATATCAGACTGATGTCGCTTGTGCTTACTCCTTCATCAAGATAATCTGTTCCATCAGGATCAGAATCTGTCGATCCACCTGAATCTTTTCGACGTATCGCCAAACTTAAGGGCCATGGTTATTTCGTGGGTCCCATATGTAAGTGTTTGAATCTGATTCAGGGTAAAATCAAAGGAATAGCCAAAGTAGATTGATGTCATATCAATCCGGCTGTTTACATATTTGAATCCGAAATTGCCAATTATTGCTCCTCCTGTTCTGTAGGAGAATCCTGTCCAGAAACTCTGGTTGTATGTATAGGTAAGGCCAAGATCAGCCTGCGGCTTTAATTGCTCTGATACTCTTATAAAAGCAGAGGGCTTCAGTTCATTTTTTGTTCCGACAGTAATGTTGTATGATCCGAAAAGGTTGATGTGCCTGTACATCTCATAGTTTTTATACTTTTCCGTACCTATCTTGGCGGCTGCTCCAAACAACTGATGGGCTGAAAATCCCAGGTCAAAATGTGGATTCAGAAGATATATTCCGAATTCAGAATCGGGAATGAATACACCTCTGCGCATATTATCAAGAAGCCATGGTTCATCCGGATTTTCAAAGCTGTCTTCATCAGCATTTATCTTTAATTGATACCCCGTAAAAGAAATTCCCAGGGATAGTTGAGTATAATCCTGAACCCACAGATGATATGAGTAGGTAGCCTGGAACCCATTCCTGTTAACAAGCGCATTTCTGTCAGAGAAGATGTAGCCTCCGAAACCTATTCTTCCTTCAGTCCTGGCCCTGTATACGGTTTTGTTGAACAGGTTGGTTCCCAGCTTGTAACCCCTCTTTAAAATACGTGTTTGCCAGCTTAGCGAATAGGTCCTCGGAGCTCCGTCATAGCCTACCCACTGTTGCCTTGCTGTAAGGTTAAAGCTTGTATAACCATCACTTCCTGCATTTGCCGGATTAATAATGAATTTGTTGTTAAGGTACTGGCTGTACAGGGGCAACTGCTGTGCGTCGGCAACCCAGGCAGCAAGGATAAAGATCAATATGCAGAACAGTCTTTTGATCATATATACAGTTTATTACCTTACTATTGTTACATCTCCTATAACAGGCTTGTAGCCGTTATTAAGATCTATCACAAAATGATATCCGTCAACAGGCAACCTGATACCCTGGCTTCTTCCGTCCCATGGATGCGGATATCCTTTTTCTGATCTCCATACCATCTGACCCCACCTGTTGTAAATGGTCACTATAACGTTGGGATAAAGATCTATGTTTTCTATATTCCAGTAGTCATTTCGTTGGTCATCGTTTGGTGATATGGCTTCCGGAATGATAAGACATACATCGTTTACTGCAGTAAGCCGCACATCTTCGGTAACATTGCATCCATTCATGTCGGTCACGGTCAGACTGTAGATTCCTTCCGGTACATAGGAGAGAACACTCAGAGTTGAACTGTCGGACCAAAGGTAGCTGTAATCCCCGGTGCCTATACCACCTGTTATGGAGGTTCTTATCTCTCCGTCAGGAGTATCCGGACAATAAGGCTGGGTTACATCAAATGTTATTTTTATCTGTTCCGGATCCGTAAGGGTTACAGTTGAGTCGGCCTGACAGTTATTTGAATCAGTTATTATCACCTTATAGGTTCCTGCCATCATACCTGTTCTGTTGCTTCCGATAAACCCGTCTATCCACAGGAAGTCGGTCTGGCCAACCTCATTCAGTGCTGAGATGGTAACGGAGCCTGTCTGACCTCCATAACAATCAATATTGTAGTTACCATCGCGGCTGATTGAAGATACTATTTCCATTCCCAACCTGTCTGGCTGACTGAGTTCAAAGGTGTCAAGGGTTTGACACATATTCCTGTCAACAATAAACATGGAGTATTCTCCTGCCGTTAATCCTGAGATATCCTCATTTTGTGATGTAAATCCCGAAGGACCTCTCCATTCGAAACTGAATGGAGCAAGCTCTTCGGAAGGAGTGATGTTGATGAAACCATCTGACTTGCCAAAACAACTCACATTAAAGCCATTGTAGTCTGAAATCTCAACACTGTAGTCAAGTTTTGGATGTACCCAGATCGTAACAACCTGTGTAGTACCTGTACAACCCGATCCGCCATCAGGAGGAATGATTACAGGGGTAAACCTGTATTCAACTTTCTGAAGTCTATTTGAGTTATTGACAATGGTTTCATGAAGTTCATCGTCGTTCGTGTATCGGCCACCGTCATTATAACCTGAGATACCTGGATCGGGTATTACTACAAGGTCATAAACCCAGTTACCGCGCACTGACAGGTTCGGATTATGGATCTGTATCTCAACAGTTTCTCCGTTGCACATAACCGTGTCCGGAAGAGATACTTCTATTGCCGGCTCCGGGTTAACCCAGACTTCAGCCCTTAACTCTTCCAGGTCACATTCTCCATAAACCCTTGGTGTGATTGAATATATTACATCGTGGGCATTCACATCTGAGTTCAGAAGAGTATTTGAGATAGATGTTGCAGTGCCACTCAGATCGGAAGATGCTCCGCTGATAAAATCTGATGCCTGTGCAGTCCATGTCCAGGTTGTGACCGGGAGGTTATTCTCAAGAACAAGATTTATTGTTTCTCCGTTGCATATCACATCATTTGAGGGTATTACCTGGGGATCGGGTGTCAGGGCGTAAACAACAGTAACTGTCGATGTGCATGTTGAGGTATTGTCTGAATTGTCGGTTACAGTAAGGGTAACAGGGTTCGGACCAAGATCGGTACAGTCAAATTCTGTTATGTCAATACTCATTGATGCTATGCCGCAGTTGTCGGTGCTGCCGTTGTTGATATCATCAGCCGTGATCGTATATGTTCCTGCGTTAAGATCAAGATACACAGTAATATCCTGGCATATGGCAAGCGGGGCAGTCTCATCCGTAATTGTGACTGTGAAACTGCATGTTGCTGAAAGTCCATAATCGTCAGTCACTGTATAGGTCACTTCAGTCACTCCCAGGTTGAATATATGCCGGTCAATATTGTTTATGCCCGATTCGGGAGACTCATCGACAGTTGCTCCTGTCATTCTCCATGTCACTGAGGCAATATTTTCATTCACATCGTAGAAGGTAGCCGACAAACCGGATGTAATAAGAGTATCACAGCTATTGTCTGAAGTAATGTTTACAACAGGTGCGGGACAGGTAATTTCCGGTGGGAGGTTCCTCAGAGGCAACACAACCTCATTGCTGTTTGCAGTAACATCATCCATATTGGGATCTGAACCCGTTGCTATGGCTGTATTTCTTATTAAACGTGCTGTGATGTCCTGCTGAACGACTGTATGGACTGCAGAGCAGACAATCATGTCGCCCGGATTCAGGGTGTATGGTGAATTCTGGCAGCTTACCACTGCATTCGGGTCGGAAAGGGTAACATCAGTAATGGTCACATTTCCGGTGTTGCTTATCTCTATCTGGTAGGTGATGACTTCTCCAGGCGAGGTAAAGTTTTCTGATAATGTTGACTTCACAACATTGAGCTCAGGTCTCTGGTCAGCAGGAATATTAATCGTTGCATCATCCTGATAGTTTGTTCCCGAAAAAGTGAAGCTTGCCGTGGCGGTGTTTACAATTCCTCCGTTATTGATGTCAGCCTGGGTTATAGTATAACTTGTATTGATAGTCCTGGTTTCGTCCGGAGCCAGTGAAGCAATGGTCTGGCTAAGTCCGGTTAAAGGATCCTCAACAAGCATGTTGGTAATGGTGACATTCCCTGTATTGGTTACGATGATGCTGAAGTTTATACTTTGACCATTTGAGTCGAAGGAGATTCTGTCAGCCTGTTTATCAATAGAAAAGGTTGCGTTCTGTTCGATAGTAGTAGTAGCGTCATCAGAAACAGCGACAGGGATCTCCGTAGCAGAAGC
>CAZBQM010000080.1:0-10978 GCA_964494045.1 uncultured Rikenellaceae bacterium | reverse complement strand
CAAGTAAGTTATTTTTTTTAAAAATTCATAAAAATCGTATGCTTTTATATTTCATCGGGCTTCTTCCCATGTTAATATCAAAGCAGTAGTTTACCATAAATTCATGTGTGCCGCTTGTGCTTTTCCTTAGGTCTGAAACAGGAAAATCATAAGCGTATCCAATTCTGATTCCATTATACAACTCTACCCCCACAAGTCCTGTCAGTGCATTACCTGACCAGTAAGAAACGCCACCCCATACTTTTTTATTGTATCTCACTAAAGAAGTTATCGAAAACTGTGCAACTTTCCCATCGCTGAAAGCAAAAACCGAAGGCAGAAGTTCGAGTGAGGGCTCGGGCAGCTGCAGGGTATATCCTGCTGTCAGATAGTAGTGCCGGCTTATATAGGGTGTTCCCTTCGAGAACCTGATTTTAGGCTGGTTTAAATGAGTAACAGATAGGCCGGCATAATATTTATCTGAAGAATAATATACTCCAAGACCTGCATCAAAGGCCACATAACTCTCTTTATTCTCGGGGATGAGAGGGTCGCCCGATGCAGGAGTATGGGCATCACCTCCCGGAATGATCCATTCAGGATCGAGGGTTTTATTGAGTACTCCGGCATTAATGCCGATTCCCAGTTTCCCGTTTCCGATGTATGAGATATATGAGTATGATAAAGAGAGATTTATGTCTTTGTCAAATCCGATATTATCACTCTCAACCACAAGTCCGGCACCTCCGCTTGTTCCTAAAATATTCAGGGGGGTACTGACATTAAATACGGTTGTCGATGGAGAACCTTTGAAGCCGACCCACTGCTGCCTGTTAAGGGCTGTCGCACAGACAAGTCCAGGCATCCCTGAATATGCAGGATTATAGGTCTGGGTACCGAACATATAATGGCTTGTCAGAGGGTCTTGTTGTGTGAAACCCGGAGAGTTGGTAAGAACTATAAAAAGAAATGCAATACTTAGTCTTTTCACTTCTTTAAGTAGTAGAATAAAGCCATTTTAACGAATCTGACAAAAATAAATAAAATTACGGCAAGCATCCAAATTTACCTTTATTTATTTAACACCTGTTTTTCAATTAATCCCGTCTCTAAAAATTACTTTACAGGACTGCAGGAAGATTAACGGTAAATTAATAGAAAAATTGAGTTGTCAGGGCTTTATTCTGTTGGTTGCGTTTATCCACCTGTCGGGAACCTCATTTCTGTTAGCCTTTAGGTAATCGTCGTGTGAACAGGCAACATAGATGTTACCGCTTTCTCCTGCCGGTATTTCAATCCACCATCTGTCGGTGAAATTGCTTTTGACGAATACCATATCTTCATCCAGATCGGTGATCCTGACGTGGTATTTGACGAATCGTCCGGTATTATTCCCGTACAGGGCAGGAGTCTCCAGTTGTTTCTGGGCGAAACCTTCAAGGAAAAACCACAGTATCTGAGCTGCCAGGGCAGAGGTCTGCATTCTGACATCAAGCTCAGGATTGACATCGAAAAGACCGAAGATCTTTAAGTTGTCTGAGATACCTGCATATCTGGCAAGAAGGCATATCTCCTCACCATAGAAGCCGTTTGGTGAAGGCCTGAAAGTCCCGGGAGCATCCGATTGCCTTACAGCCGAGATATCAAACAGGCTAACTTCGGAATCCCTGAAACAGGGTTCGGTGAGATGAATGGCCTGCCTTACATCTCCTATCCTTATCAGTTCGGCCTGCTTCCTGTGAAAGCGGTTTAGCACCTGCTGGTCGTTCAGATAGGTCTGGTAGCCGATGTTTATATAGTGTTCAAAGGTGCTCTTCTGATTATTGACAATATGATTCAGATAGTTACAGGAGTCAGGACATTTTCTGTCAGTACAGTAATCGATCCGTGAATCGACATTCAGAAGTTTGTACCGTGTCTTCGTGATGGAAAGAGCCCTGTCGATGGCCGGTATCAGAGCACTGCTTCCGCCTATTATGACCGGGAGTATGTTCTCGCCGACCAGTCTGACCAGTATATCCGTAAGCCCGGCGATAGTATCATTGAACGAAGCACCCTGTTTCATATTGCCAAGGTCGATCAGCTTTGCCTTGCCTGGTACACGCGACAGGCTATAGAGCTGCGAACGGATGGCATCGGGGGCCTTCTGGGAACCGGGATCAGAGGAGTTTCTTCCATCCGGAACACCAAGAATCGCTACCGGAAACCTGCTGATATCTTTTAAGGGCTGGTTTTCGGTGTGAACAGTAATATTATGGGGAAATCCCGACTGGGTAGAGATATTGGTCAAAACCGGAGAGTCGATGCTGACAGGGTTGAAGTAGTCGTTGAGGTCAATCATAGCTGTTCTCAGGATTTCTTTTTCGTCTTATCACTGTTGGAGATGATCTGCAGGCAGTCTTCCCTGGTGAGTTTTTCAGGATCTGTTCCCTTTGGAAGCTTGTAGTTTTTTTTCTCCATGGTCAGGTATGGTCCGTAACGGCCATTAAGCACCATGATGTCGCCGAAGTCTTTTATCTTTTTATTCCTGTCATTTTCATCTTTTTCCATGATGATGCTGACAGCTCTTTCGGCCGTGACCGAGTAAGGATCATCGGTTCCCTTTTTCAGGGAATAGAACTTACTTTTGTATCGCACATACGGTCCGAACCTGCCGATGCCGACAACCATTTCTGAACCCTCATGTTCGCCCAGTGAACGGGGCAGTCTGAACAGATTGAGGGCTTCTTCAAGAGTAATGGTCTCAATAAGCTGATTCCTGCTAAGACTTGCAAAACGTGGTTTTTCATCACCGTTAGCTTCTCCGATCTGGGCAACAGGACCATAACGCCCCATTTTAACACTTACCTGTTCACCTGTTTCGGGATGTTTGCCCAGAATCCTGATGCCTGTCTTTCTGTCCTTCTTTTCAAGGGTTTTTTCAACGGTCTTGTGAAAGGGTTTATAAAAACCACTTAACATTCCAGTCCATAAGGTATCCCCGGCAGCGATTTCGTCGAACTGTTTTTCAACTTCTGCAGTAAAATGATAGTCAACGATATCAGGGAAATTTTCAACCAGGAAGTCATTCACGATCATCCCGATGTCCTGGGGGAAGAGTTTTGATTTCTCCTTCCCGAAGATCTCCTGTTTTGACTGCGATGACAGGTTTCCCTTTGTAAGTGTCAGAATCCTTATATCTCTTTTTTCCCCGGGCCGGTCTTCTCTCATCACATAACCCCTGTTCTGAATGGTCGAAATGGTAGGGGCGTAGGTAGAGGGCCTTCCAATGCCCAGTTCCTCGAGTTTTTTAACAAGGCTGGCTTCGGTATAGCGCGGGGGAGCTGTCGTGTATTTCTGTGTCGCGGATACAGTGTCATAAAAAAGCAGCATGTCTTTTTTTACCGGAGGGATAAGTGATTTCTCATCCTCGCCATTCTCATGATCCGTCGATTCGGAGTAAAGCTTCAGGAACCCGTCAAACTTTATAACCTCACCGGTGGCATTGAAAAGAACAGGTGAGTTGTCCATGTTGATGGTGATGACAGTCTTTTCAACAAGGGCATCGGCCATCTGTGAAGCAATGGTTCTTTTCCAGATCAGCTCGTAGAGCCTCTTTTCATTCTGGCTCCCCGGTACTGTTTCGTTTTCAAGATAAGCGGGCCTTATGGCTTCGTGGGCCTCCTGGGCACCTTTTGTTTTTGTTTTGAACTGCCGGGTTTTGGAATAGCTTTCTCCAAAGACTCCTGTGATGACCTCCTTTGACTTTGCAAGGGCAAGCTTCGACAGGTTGGTCGAATCTGTCCTCATATAGGTTATCTTTCCTGCTTCATAAAGTTTCTGGGCCACAGTCATTGTCTGCGAGACAGAGAACCCCAGCTTCCTGTAGGCTTCCTGCTGCAGGGTTGATGTAGTAAAGGGAGGAGCAGGGGACCTGGTTCCGGGCTTTACACTGATCGAGCCGACCTTAAATTCAGAACTGCTGCAGAGATTAAGAAAAGCCTGTGCCTCTGATTCTCCCTGAAATCTTTTTGATGCCTCTGCCTTTATGAAACTGTTTTCCCCGGCATCAGGTCCGGTTGTAAATCTGGCAATTACCCTGAAAGATGATTCGGACCGGAATGCAATGATCTCCCTTTCGCGTTCTACTATCAGCCTTACTGCCACTGACTGTACACGGCCGGCAGAGAGGGATGGCTGGACTTTTTTCCAGAGAACAGGCGATATTTCAAATCCAACAAGCCTGTCAAGTATTCTGCGTGCCTGCTGTGAATTGACAAGGTTCATGTCAATATGCCTGGGATTCTTTACTGCATCTGTTATTGCCTCTTTTGTTATCTCGTGGAATACTATTCGTTTTGTAGCAGCCAGATCGAGCTTAAGAACATTTGCAAGATGCCAGGCAATTGCCTCCCCTTCACGGTCCTCATCAGATGCTATCCAAATGTCTTTTGCCGAAGCTGCGGCTTTCCTGAGCTCGGCAACAACCTTGGCCTTTTCTTTCGGGACCTCGTAGTCGGGTGTGAAATTGTTGGCAATATCAATCCCCAGATTTTTCTTGCAGAGATCCCGGATATGCCCGAAGCTGCTGACAACATGGAAATCCTGTCCAAGAAATTTCTCAATGGTCTTTGCCTTTGCCGGAGACTCTACAATAACTAGATTTTCGATCATACCCGATTGAATTTACTCTTTTAAAAACAGGCAAAGTAAATCATTTAGGTAGCAAACTTCAAAATAAACCTTTAAGATTCTTTATTAATTACTATTTTTGGACCAAACAAAAGTATCGGATGAAAGGAGATATTAAAAACCGGAAATATCTTATATGGTTCTGGTCGTTATTCGCTTTGCCACTGATAATTATAGCGCTTCTGTTCGTTCTGATCTCCCTTGGAAAACTGGGCCCGATGCCCTCCTTCAGCGAGCTTGAGAATCCCAAATATAACCTTGCGGCAGAAGTCTACTCCGAAGATGGTGTTTTGCTGGGGACAATAAGTATTGAGAACAGGACATGGACCGAATACAATGAGTTATCACCCTATCTGGTTGATGCACTTGTTGCAACAGAAGATATAAGGTTTTACAGGCATTCAGGGATCGATGTCAGGGGATTGGGACGTGCTGTTATAAGGACAATTCTTCTCGGGCAGAACACCGGGGGAGGCAGCACCATCACACAACAGCTGGCAAAACAGCTTTATCCGCGTGATACGGCAAGGATCTCGGAATTTGCTAGAAAAATGAGACTCGGTGTATCAAAGTTCAAGGAATGGCAGACGGCAGTCAAGATTGAAAAGAGTTATACGAAGGAGGAGATAATAACAATGTATCTCAATAAGTTTGACTTCCTTTACCAGGCAATTGGCATCAGATCGGCTGCAAAGGTATATTTCAACACCACGCCTGATTCCCTGAATCTTCAGCAGGCCGCCTTGCTGGTAGGGATGCTCAAGAACTCGGCACGCTACAACCCCGTCAGAAACTATGACCTGATGCTTCAGCGCCGGAATGTTGTATTGTCGCAGATGTCAAAATACGGGTATATAGCCCCGGATGTAGCTGATTCTGTCAGGACCCTTCCCATCGAACTCGACTTCAGGATTGAAGATCACAATACCGGTCTGGCAACCTATCTCCGCGAATATATAAGGAGTACCATGAGAAAGCCTGAGCCCGACAGGTCGGCCTATGTCACTGAAACATCATACAACGATGCTTTGTGGGAGTGGGAGAACAATCCCCTTTACGGCTGGTGCCTCAAGAACACAAAACCCGATGGTTCACCCTATGATGTATATAAGGATGGTCTCAAGATTTATACAACCATCAATTCGAAGATGCAGCAATATGCTGAAGAAGCTGTAAGGGAACACCTGTCAAAAGAAGTTCAGCCTGATTTCTATAAAAGAGCAAGAGGTTTCAGAAATCCTCCTTATTCAAACGACCTGCCAAAGAAGCAGGTTGATGAACTGATAATGAGGTCGGTGAAGGAGAGCGACAGGTATTATACAATGAGGGCAAAAGGTATCCCTGAAGACTCAATAATGCTTGCATTCAATACTCCTGCCAGGATGAGGGTTTTCTCATGGAAGGGAGAGGTTGACACAGTAATGACACCATATGATTCGGTCCGTTATTATAAGTATTTTGTCAGGTCCTCATTCCTTGTCGAGGATCCTCACACAGGGTATGTGAAGGCATATGTCGGCGGACCCGACTTCAGATATTTCAAATGGGATGCGGTTACCCAGCAGAAAAAACAGGTAGGAAGTACCATTAAACCCTTCCTGTACACTGTGGCAATGCAAAATGGATTATCCCCCTGCCATGAGGTTGAGAACATACCACGATCGTTTGATGTGGGCGATTCAATACCCTGGACACCCAGAAGCTCCGGTCCGAGGGAATATCATGGCAAGATGGTTACACTGAAATGGGGACTTGCCCAGTCGGAGAATTACATCTCGGCCTGGCTGATGCAACAGTTCACCCCGACTGCAGTAACCGATCTCATGAAAAAGATGGGAATAAGAAGTTTTATTGATCCGGTATATTCCATCTTCCTTGGCACCTCCGACATCAAACTTGAGGAAATGGTCGGAGCCTATGGTACCTTTGCAAACAAGGGTGTTTACTCCAGGCCCATGTATGTGACCCGGATCGAAGACAAGAACGGGAATGTCATCTCAAGTTTTACCCCGAGGATAGAAGAAGTGCTGAGCGAAGAACAGGCTTTTCTGATGGTCAACCTTCTTCAGGGCGTCGTCCAGGGAGGAACAGCAGGGAGGATGAGACGTGAGCCTTATCTTCTTAACAACCAGATAGGCGGCAAGACGGGGACAACCCAGAATAATTCAAACGGATGGTTTATGGGAGTAACCCCGAATCTGGTGGGAGGCGTATGGAGCGGATGGGAGGATCAGGCAATCCATTTCGAGACTCTGTCCGAAGGTCAGGGAGCCAATATGGCCCTTCCGGTCTTTGCCATCTTCCTCAGGAAAGTCTATAACGATCCTGAATTCGGGATAATGGAGACCGATGAGTTTGAGAGGCCTGCAGATTTCAATGTTGAACTCGACTGCGATAAAGTTAAAAGAGAAAGTTCGGGTCAGAGTTCTTACCTGAGGGAGAGGTTTTAGCTCAACAGCTTCAAAGATTACCAGCCTGTCAGGTGAAAAGTGACCTGACAAGATCTTCAGTTTTACCAACCTGGATAACTTCGATCTGGTTTTCCCTGCCAGGTTTATAGCGGTGGAACTTTGAGATATAGATCTTTTTAAAGCCCATCTTCGATGCTTCCCTGATCCTCTGGTCAATTCTCGATACAGGTCTTATTTCTCCCGAGAGGCCCGTTTCCCCGGTAAAACATATGGATCTGTCGATTGGTATGTCGAGGCTCGAAGAGAGCACCGAGGTTATTATAGCCAGGTCGATTGCAGGATCGTCGACCTTGAGCCCGCCCGCGATATTCAGAAAGACATCTTTCTGACCAAGTCTGAACCCTGCTCTTTTTTCGAGTACGGCAAGCAGCATGTTAAGTCTTCGTATGTCGAACCCGGTCGAGCTGCGCTGCGGTGTCCCGTAAACGGCGCTGCTTACAAGTCCCTGGGTTTCAATGAGAAATGGTCTGATGCCGTCGACAGTGGCAGCAATGGCTATCCCGCTCAGGTTTTCATCATGCTGGTTAATAAACAGTTCCGACGGATTTGACACTTCCCTCAGTCCATTGTCGAGCATCTCGAAGATACCAAGCTCGGATGTTGATCCGAACCTGTTTTTTATCGACCTGAGGATTCTGTATATATAATTGTTGTCACCTTCGAAATAGAGAACCGCATCGACAATATGTTCCAGCACCTTTGGTCCGGCCAGGCTGCCGTCCTTGGTGATATGGCCGATAAGGACAACAGGTACACCCGAAAGCTTTGAGTATCTCAGGAGCATCGCGGCGCACTCCCTGACCTGTGACACTGATCCGGCCGAAGACTCAAGAAGTGATGTGGTTATTGTCTGTATCGAATCAATTATCACGAGACCCGGTTTAATGTTTTCTGAATGAACAAGTATAGCTTCAAGTTCAGTCTCGCTGAGGATATAACAACCGGGATTTGAATTTTTCAGGCGGGCAGCCCTCAGACTTATCTGTTCTTCACTTTCTTCACCCGATACGTAGAGTATGGTATTTCCCTTCATGGCAAGGGCCAGCTGAAGGGCCAGTGTCGACTTGCCTATGCCGGGTTCGCCTCCGAGCAGGATCAGTGAGCCTTTTACAAGCCCGCCTCCAAGAAGCCTGTCCATCTCACTGATACCAGTGCTAATCCTTTCCTGATTGTCCGATCTGATGTTGTCGAGAAGCTCAGGTTTTCTCTTTTCATTTCCATACCTGAGGCTCAGGTCACGGGAAGAGGGAGCAGGGGCTATCACTTCCTCGTGGTAGGTGTTCCATTCCTTACACGAGGGGCATCTGCCAATCCATCGGGCCGATTCAGCTCCGCAATTCTGGCAGACAAAAACAGTTTTATTCCTGGCCATGGTTAATCAGTTTCTTTATTCTTCAAAGAATGAAACCCTGAAATTACAAAGAATGATATTGCTCCGGCAATCAGAACATAGATAAGTTGTGACTCATGGGTTAGAATGGCATATACCAGTCCGTCTTCAAGTTTAATCCCGTCGATAAAGTAAAGACCCCTGGAAATGATAAAATGGAAAACCCCCAGGCCGCTCTGTACCGGGGCTGACATGGCAAGGCTGCCTATCACGAGCAGAAATATCCCGTCGCCAAAGGTCAGGTGAGATGTGCTTTCAACAGCGAAAACCACGACCCACGTCATCAAGGCATAGCTTAACCACAGGAGCACCGTATACAAAAGGAACTCTGCCTTGTGTTCCATTTTCACAATGGTCTTGAGGCCATTGATGATTCCTTTTGCCAGATCGAAGAACTTGGAAAGAAACCTTACTTTTCTCAGAGAATGTCTGAAAATGTAAATAAGTATAACCAGGAGACCGAAAAGAGATCCGAGCAGGATCCAGATGATCCAGGCAAAACCGAATACCGATTGTATTTTTTCACGCAGTGGTATAAAGACGTTCTCATTCAGGAAACTGCCAGTCTGGTCACCGCTGAAGAAGATCATAACCACCATTATGACAAGGACAGAGATCAGGTCGATGGTCCTTTCGATGATAACGGTTCCGAAGAGCTGGTCGACCGGGATTTTTTCCTTTTTACCAAGGGCAACGCAACGGGTAATTTCTCCGAGCCGGGGGAGTGCTATATTTGCCAGATAGCCAGTCATGAGCGAATGATAGGTATTCCTGAAGGAAGGCCTGAAACCAAGCGCATGGATAAGAAGTATCCAGCGTCGTGACCGTATAAGGTAAGCCAGGAATCCGAAGAAAAGTGAGAGCAGAAGCCATGAATACCGGGCTTCCTTTAATCCGTCGGAAAGACTCCTGAAGTTGATGTTTCGGAAAGCAAGCCATAAAAGAACGACACCCACCAGAAGGAAGGCAAGAAACTTCAGAGCCTGTATTAAACGTTTTCCGAAACTCAAATCAGCCTGTTTGTTTTTGTATCGGGGAAAATAATAGTCGGTTTGAAGGTTTTGGCCTCTTCAAAATCCATACAAGCAAATGACATAATTATCAAAACGTCTCCTAACACTACTTTTCTTGCGGCTGCCCCGTTCAGACAGATCTCACCCGATCCCCTTTTGCCTTTAATCACATAGGTCTCGAGTCTTTCTCCGTTACTGAGGTTCAGAACCTGCACCTTCTCGTTCGCAATTAAATTAGCGGCTTCCATCAGGTCTTCATCAATCGAGATGCTGCCAATATAATGAAGGTTTGCCTCGGTGACCGACACCTGATGGATCTTGGATTTTAATACTTCAATAAACATAAAAGCCTGTTCCTTTTTATTTGCTGCAAAGTTAATTAACCTTTTGATTTACACTGCCGGTATTTCTACATTATCTATAAGTCTTATCTTTCCTGCCTTTACGGCTATACAGGCATAGTACCTTTTCCCTTCCTGTATTTCCCTGACCGATTCAACGGGTTTGAGTGTTACATCATCGGCAATCTCAAAATACTCAACACTGAACCCATTTACCTTGTTTATTGAGTCGGTTATAAATTTCCTTATATCAGCAATGTCATTTCTTTTTATCATTTTACCGGCCTGGCTGATGGTTCTGAAGATCACAGGAGCGGCAGCCCTTATTTCCGGCTCAAGGAGTGCATTCCTGCTGCTCATTGCCAGGCCGTCGTATTCCCTGATTATTGGATTGACACAGATCCTGACATGGTATCCCCCGAGCCTGACCATTTCCTTTATTATGGTAACCTGTTGAAAATCCTTCTGCCCGAAATAGGCAGTATCGGGCTCTGTGATTTCAAACAGGCGGCTTACAACCTGGGCCACTCCGTTAAAATGACCGGGCCTGTGAGCTCCCTCCATCACCTTGTCGAGATCGCCGAAGTCAAAAATCCTTTTATCCTCAACCGGATAGATCTCTTTTACTGACGGGGTAAACAATATATCATCCTTCCTCAGGATTCCTTTAAGCATCTCCTTATCCTTCGCGATAGTCCTGGGATAGTTTTTAAGATCATCTTTATCGTTAAACTGGGTGGGGTTAACAAAGATCGATACTATAACAGTTTCAGAATCCCTGACAGCATTTCTGACAAGAGAAACATGTCCGGTATGCAGGGCTCCCATTGTCGGAACCAGGGCAAGAGTACCTTCACAACTGCTTTTAATTCTCCTCCTTAACCCTGCAACAGTCGAGTAAATTCTCATGATCTTTTTTTTGAGATACAAACCTAAGGTAAATTATTGTATTGTGGCAGGAATCAGGGCTTAAATTGAAAGCAGGTTGGTATAAATTGCATATCCACGAGCTTAATGTTCCTTATTTATAATGTCATAATTTTTTCCTATCTTTGCATCTTATTACGAAATGGAATCCAGGCAGGTAAATGGAAAGCAGGAAGGTATTATTCA
>CAZBQM010000079.1:0-11061 GCA_964494045.1 uncultured Rikenellaceae bacterium | reverse complement strand
GTGAATACCAGTTTGGATAAAAGGTTGAAGATCGCCAGTTTGCTTCTGAGTCTGACCATCAGGTTTCTTTTTTGTCTGACCTGTCAATACTTATCCTGTAACCAACTCCCCTGACAGTCTCAAGCCACGGCGTGGGTGCATGGGAATTAAGTTTTTTCCGGAGATTCTTAATGTGTACATCAATGAAATTGCTGTCGTACTGATCATCAAGCAGGTTTCCCCATATATGTTCATACAGCTGCATGCGTGTCAGCACTTTTCCCCTGTTCAGAATGAGGTACTGAAGAAGGTCAAACTCCTTCTTTGTAAGGTCGACTTCGTTCCCCTTGCAGAATAGTTTCCTGGATTGAACCTGCATGACAAATTCTCCGAGGACAACATCCTGACTGACTATACTGAATTTTCTACGGGCAACGGCATTGATCCTTGAAAGAAGTTCAACAAGGGCAAATGGTTTGGCAAGGTAGTCGTCGGCGCCCAGATTGAGACCTAAGACCTTATCTTCGACTGCACCCCTGGCCGTGATGATGATGAATGACGCTTCGCTTTTAAGCTCTCTGGCCTCTCTGATCAGATCGAGCCCGTTATAGTCGGGCAGCCCGAGATCGAGAAGGATAAAATCGTAGAGGTTAACTGCAATCTTTTCAGATGCATCCATTCCGGTAAAGGCCAGATCGCAGATGAAATTTTCCCTTGTCAGGAACGAAGCGATCTCCCTGGCCAGACTTTTTTCATCTTCAACTATCAGTACATTCATCTGTGGCAGTTTAGAAAATCCTGAAGAAGGCGCTTAATAGAAAAACGAATCCTTTGGGTATCTGGTATCCGGGCTCGTAGTTGAACGGTATTATATAGCCGGCTTCGGCTTCTATGGTCATCCTGTCAGTATTGAACGCGACCGGAAGCCCCAGGTCCAACTCCAAAACTCCGAATTTCTGCGAATATGTGGTTGTCCCCCCCGATCGCCAGTCGGTATTCCAGCGCCCGTAATGACGTCCGGCTGATCCTCCGCCTCCCTGTGTCGTTTCAATAGTTGTCAGCGTACCCAAAAGCATATTGGCATATGGATCAAATGAAAAAGTGAACCTGTCACGGGAGAAAGCCGCTGTTTCGAAATATCGTGAGTTCCTGATCTGAAAATAAGCTGTAGTCTGATCAGAAATAAGACCTCCTCCGGATATTTTAGTATAGAGTATCTTCCAGTCAAAGCCAAGGGTCAGATCAGCATAGGTAAAACTGCCAAACAAGGTATCGGTCAGTGATGAGGCTACATTGTACCTGTGGATACCGGCACTCATGTCGAACCACGAGTTGAATACGTGTGTATAGCTTAGTGAAGCTGTATAAAAAGCCATAAATGGATCGAACTCTGTCAGATGCACACCCGATAGTGACAGGTAAAGTTCATTTTTGAAGCCGTAGGTCAGTGAAGCATAACCATATGGATTATCACCTGAGATAGTCGATCCGAGGTAGGTCATGTTACTTCCTATGCCTGTTCCGGCAAACAATGAGTGATCCGGTGAAGCGTCAGCCGTATCGGCAGCCGTCAGTGGTTCAACCTGAGAAAGTGTTGCCGTGACTACCTGTACCGGGAGCATCAGCAGAAAGAATAATACAAGACAGGAGAGAATCACATTTTTCATCATCATCGGGTGTAAGGTTTATCTTCCGCCTCTGTTGCCTGCACCAGCAGGTTTTCCTATCCCTTTAGGTATGCCTGAGCCAGATGGTCTGACTATTGAAGGAGGCCTTGCTCCGCGGGCCTTCGACATATCCGGACGTCCACCCTTTATCTTTTTAACCTCTGCAGCTCCGCTACTGCCGTTACCCGGTGCCTTTGCCGAATTGCCGTTACCGGTACCGGGTTTAGCCTGATCAGCATTCTGGTTCTGATTCCTTGATCTTTCCTGAACCTGATTTCCATTTTTTTGCTGAATATCCTGATTATTACCGGAAGCCTGTACAGAAAGTGTGTCCTGAGCCCGGTTATCTCCTGCCTGTCCCGAAAGGGTCTTCCCTCCGAGAAGGATCAGTGTGACTATGAGCATGGATGTTATTACAGTCTTCATGGAATCTTAATATGAATGTTTTTAATTTGATCGCCTGTAAAATGACCTGATAATCACAGGGCATCTCCGGAATATTACCGGAAACAAAAATAAGCAATAAAGATGAAGATAAGATGAATGTGCAACCAGTCAGATAACAGCCCTGTCTGCTCAGGATGTTTCTGATAGTACCATCAGGCTTCGGTTTGCATGTTTGCCGCCTAAAAAGTATCTTTACTGAAAAAAGTTATGATAGTCACCTGTATCTACGTTCATGTAAAACCTGAGTTTATTGATAAGTTCATAGAAGCGTCTGTCATGAACTGCAGGGAATCATCAAAAGAGGAGGGTAACTTCCGCTTTGACCTCTCGCAGCAACAGGACGATCCCTGTCGCTTTTTGCTTTATGAAGCCTATGTCGACGAAGCGGCAGCTGCCGCCCATAAGAATACTCCCCAGTACCTCAGGTGGAGACAGGCTGTTGGTGATATGATGGCGTCGCCCAGGTCAGGAGTGAGATATAATGTTATTGAACCTCCGGAGCGAACCAGATGACAGCTTCTTTCAGTTTTTCGCGTCTTCCGCTTGTCATCTTCGGCAACGGAAAATTCAGCATGCTTCCGTCACTCATCGGTAAGTACGGTACTTCAGTCTGCCTGGTGACAGGTCGCAGTTCCTTTTTGGGGACTGAACGGGCTGACCGCTTTCTGGAGACATTAAGCAGCATGAATATCTCTTTCAGGATAATAAAGGTTGGAGGAGAGCCTTCTCCGGCCCTTGTCGACAATGCAGTGAAGGAGTGTTATGGCAGCCCGACAGATGTTGTGGTGTCAATAGGAGGAGGCAGTTCCCTGGATGCTGGTAAGGCAATATCGGCCATGCTGAACAGAAAGGAATCGGTGAGGACCTTTCTCGAAGGAGTGGGAGACAGGGAACATCCGGGAACGAAGGTTCCCTTTATTGCAGTCCCGACCACCTCTGGTACAGGAAGCGAGGCCACAAAGAACGCAGTGATCTCCGAGACCGGTATCAACGGTTTCAAGAAATCCCTCCGACACGATAACTTCGTCCCTGATATAGCCCTTATTGATCCTCTTCTTACTCTTGATGCCCCGCCGGCCGTGACTGCCGCGGCAGGGATGGATGCTTTTACCCAGCTTGCCGAAGCCTTCCTTTCAGTTAAGGCATTGCCATATACCGATGCCCTCGCCTTTGAAGGACTCAGGGCAGTGAGCCGTTCTCTTGCCGGATGCTTTCGCGATGGCCGCGATGAAGAAAAAAGGTCTGATATGTCATTTGCCGCTCTTACCTCGGGCATCTGTCTTGCCAATGCCGGACTGGGAGCTGTACACGGCCTGGCAGGAACCATAGGAGGTATGTTTGATATACCTCATGGTGTTGTATGCGGAACCCTTATGGCAAAAGCCAACGAGGTTAATATAAGGGAGTTGAGGAAACAGAAAAGAGACCATCCGGCTCTTGCAAAGTATGCAACGCTGGGAGAACTGTTTCTCAGGGAAAAGGGAAAGAGCGCCGACTGGTATATCGACGGATTTGCCGATCATCTCAGGTCACTTTCCACGGAGCTCGGGATGCCGGCTCTGGGGAAATACGGCATCAGGGCAGATGACCTGCGTGTCATCTGCCGTCAGACAGACATCAAGAACAACCCGGTGACCCTGTCTGAGGATGATCTTTATGAGATCCTTTACTCACGGCTCGATTGAAGAACGGCCGTATCATCTGAAAAGAGAGGATACGGCCGTCTGCATGTGTTATGCCAGATATGGCAGTTTGTTTTACCCGATATTCTGTCTATTTCTTCACCGGTGGTTTAAATTTTTCCGAAACAAGTGCCGGCCACTGAAGATCAAGCTTTTCAAGAGTCTTTAGTATGATCTCTGAAGCAGAATAAAGCTTCTGCCAGTTCTTGTCAGATGGCACAATATGCCACGGGATGTCATTGCAGCGGTTGAGTATTTTTTCATAGACTGCCATGTATTCATCAAATTTCTCCCGGGTATCCCAATCCCCATCCTTGTGCTTCCAGTGTTTCTCTTCGAGCTCTATACGTTCCCTCAGCCTCTCTTCCTGGGCCTCCTTTGAGACATTCATGAAAAACTTGAGGATCACCGTGTCGTTTTGTTCAAGAACCTTTTCGAAGTTGTTGATCATCTCATAGCGTTCTTCAATGATCTCCCCGGGAATGAACTTTTCAACCGAGGGAACCAGTATGTCTTCATAGTGTGATCGTATAAAGACCTGAAAATCACCTTTCCGTGGAACATTCTGGTGGATTCTCCAGAGAAAATCATGGGCATATTCAATCTCTGAAGGCTTGCGGAAACTGTATACCTTTACCCCTACAGGATTACAGTATTTAAGCAGACCTTTTGTAAGGCCGTCCTTCCCTGATGCGTCGGTCCCCTGAAGAATAACCAGGAGGCTGAATTTGTTCTGAGCATACATCTTATTCTGAAGCTTTCCAATCTTCTTCAGGATCTTTTTTGTCTTCTCAACAGTCTTGTCCTTGTCCCACTCTTTTACGAAAGTGGGATGGTCCTTGATTTTTATCTTCATGGTTATTCCGGTTTATTGTTCCAATGCCTTTTCCAGTGAACGCAGTATGGGCTCGGCCGACACTTTGCTACCAACTGCACCCATCATCCAGTGTTGAGGGGTAAGCATCCCCTGTTTAAAAATCCTGTCCACTTCGTCAGAGAACTTCTTCCCCCTGAGATACTCTTCAATCTGGTACTCAATTATCTGTCCGTATGCATAGTTGGGAAGATAAAGAGGCACTTCGACACTGTGTGAGTAGACGGCAAGAATGGGAGAGTCGCTGACCTTAAATACAGGTGCGAAGTAGGTGTTCCAGACCTCTGTGGCTATCTCAATGGTTTTTTCCTTCAGCATGACAGGAGTGGCTTCAGGATTCTCATACAGCCATTTCCATACCTTCATCTCGGTCATTCCGACTCCCATGATCTCCATCAGCGACCATGCCTGGTCGAGGTTCTGCATTTTCTCAGCGGCCGGATTGTCATCATTAATCCCAAGCAGTGACAGGTCGCGGCTCTGGAAGATAAAGGCCAGGGCTTCGGTAAAGGCAGTGTTGGGTACCCCTGAAAGCATGAAGTGATCCACATCGTAGAGTGAGATTGTCTGTTCAACATTGTGGCCGAACTCATGGACAGCTATATTATATCCTTTGTAGTCCATACCTTTTTCAGGTATCCTGGTCCTGAGATGTGAAACGGAACCTTTCATGGCTGCTCCCCATGCATGACCTGATCCTCTTGCAGGATCGACAACGATCTTGTCGGAAAGATATGCTGCCCGTTCAGGCGTCCAGCCGAGTTTCTTAAGTATGTCAGGCATTCCTGCCCTGAAAGCTTCAGGGTTGGGATAGAGAGCCGAGGTCTTTGAAGTAAGCAGGTCCTCCGAAATGGTGCTTCTGGTCTTGAATCCGTCATACCAGATATCGTAGGGCTGCAGTTCCCTTCCAAGTCTCTGGCTTATGAGGGTTCCGACTTTTGCGAGGAGGGGTGATCTGAGATATGAATCAAACAGGTTTTCAACTTCTTCCTGCGAGATCTCCATCTCAGATGAGAACTTACGGAGAATGGCTGTATTCATCTCAGGACAATAAGGATCAATGTCCTTCTGGGCCCGGAAGATATTTACCACATGTCCGTACCTGATATCTTTCTCCCCTTCAGCCACAATCTCCGAACCTTCCTTAACTACCTTGTTCGAGAAAGGATACCATTCACAGGAGCCATTGTTTATGACTTCAGCAGGGATCTCCTGCCGTATGATCCTTTCCATCACCTTGTATATCATCTGCTGTTTCTCTGCACCATTCTCAGTGTCAGCATAGTCAGCTTTCAGCTCATCCCTCAGATTCCAGTGGGAGAGGAGAACCATCCCGTCGGGAAAGATCTGCCGTCCGTCTTCAGTCCTGAGTTTCCCCATGTATATGTTGTATTCAGCAATATACATCTCCGCATTACCGGTTGCTTCAACAAGAGCCTGGGTCAGCTGTGCAGGTATACGTGTCACAAACATATCGCCAAGCCGGGCCATGGCCCATTCTTCACGCGACCATTTTCCACCCAGCTCTTCCTTCTCGGCAAGGGTGTAGTAGGGAAAGTTAAGGGCAATGGCAAAAGCTATCTTGTTGTTGTAGAAATCTTCCTGAACATGAGAATCGACGGCGTAGTTGCCAAACATCCTGTCGGTAGCGTCAATCTCCCCGGTTGAAAGATCGAGTACCTTTCTCAGGTCAAGGGTGATCTCGTTGAAGTTACCGGCCATCGATTCAAAATAGCCGCTTATCTTGTTGAAAACCTCCATCCGTTTTGAAGGATCTATATAGTTCTCCTTCACAAACTGTAGGAATTCATCGGGAGAACCATCTTCGGCCCTCCATAGCGATGCCGCATGTCTGACGCCTTTTTCAGTAAGCGCCGGATCAGCTGAAGGAAAAACCGAACGGATAGTGTCGACCGCAGCCAGGGTAATACTCTCTGCTATGAAAGCAGCTTCTGTTTTACCGGCCTCCTTTTTCACGGGAGCAGAGCATGAGCATAATGCCAGTAACAGGAGAAAAATAGTCTTCTTCATTTTAGTAGTATTGTTATGATTAATACAGTCCGTACCTTTTTTGACCCGGACTTCTCTGTTTTCAGTTCACAAACTGCGCAGCATAGTATTTTGCCGTAAGCTTTTCTCCTGTCGATTTCTGGATCATCTCATTCCAGTAGTAGCGTGCACCTGGAAGGAAAACCTTCTCCCTGAAATAATCTCCAATGGCTTTGTTATTTACAAATGATTCCCCTCCTGCAATATTGGTCTGTATATATGCCAGCCACTGTGATGAGAGGAGGTAGCCCAGGAGGTAATTGTGATAATAGCAGGGGTAGAGGGCAACATGGATCTTTGTGGCCCAGTCAGGCATATTCCTTCCTTCGGGGGGTGCCATCATCTGGTATTTCTCAACCATATCCCACCAGAGCTTGTTAAGATCCTGGTCGGGATTCTCATACATCGATTTTTCAAAACGGTACATCACCTGAGCCCAGCGGCTGAAGACAAGCATCTCGAGCCTGAGCGATTTCCTGGAGTCGTCGGCTATCTTCTTGCTTTCTTCCTCATTAATTATTCCCATATCCTTCATCCATACCGGGTCGCTGGCCAGGAAACCGAAGAGATTGGCCACTGCCTCCGTGGTGAAGGTGTGAGCTGCATCCCTTAAGGTAAAGGGCAGGTTCATATCATTATAGTATGAGTAAACGCCATGTCCGAGTTCATGAAGAATGGTGTTGGTCCAATTGTGATCTGGTTTTATGTTGTCAAGGGTACGGACATCACCTGAACGGTCTATGTCGGTACAGAAGGCATGCTGGTTCTTGCCGGGCTTTTCATAAAGATCGCTTTTGGCAAGTATTGGATCAACATTAAGGCCAATACCGTCATAGAAGGTGGCTGCCAGTTTTACAGGATCCTGACTGGCATAATAGGAGTCAAAATCCACGGAATAGATCCTTGGAGCTTCCTGGAAAAACCGGTTCTGGTAATGCCATGGCATCATCTCTTCGGGCTTTATCCCATCTCTCTTTGAGAGGAAATTGTCAATGTCGCTTTTCAGTTCCGCGAACGACCCTCTTGTAAGCTCATCAAGCTCATCGAAGATGGCTGTTACCTCGGCCGGATCCTGATCCGACAGTTTCAGGCTCATCTCATGGTAGTTGTTGAATCCCAGTTCCCTGGCAATGAGGTTACGGTGCTTGACAAGTTCGATGACATCGTCTGCCACAAGAGGTCCTATTTGCTTGTGAGCCTCCCATGCGGTCTGCAGTTTCCTGCTGTCGGTCGAGGTTTTGAGAATTTCTTCTATCTCATTGTCTGATACCTCTTTGTTGTCAATGGTTGCCCTGAAGTTTGAATATTTTTTACTGATGGCTGTCTCCATACTTATCCTCTTGGCAGTCAGTGCAGTGTCGACCTGTCCCTCGAGGTAGGAATTGTACAGTATGTCGAGCTGCCTTGCCAGAATAGAATCCTTTACCAGGCCCGATTCCTTCATCTGTTTTAGTTCAGCGAAAGCCACACTATCAGAAAACATCTTCTCGAGCTCGAAGGATGCCTTTTCACTCTTTGCCCAGGCCTCATCGGTTCCTGATATCTCTGCGTTCCAGCTCGCCAGTCCGGCCTCTTTGTAGAGCGGAATAACTTTCGCCTCATAGGCTGAAATGAATTCTCTCATACGGTTTTCTGTTTTTTCCTGTTGTGAAGTGCATGACCAGACAAGTGCGGCGGTCATGACGGTAATAAATAGTATGGATCTTTTTTTCATGTTCATAGGGTTTATGTTACAAATATACGCTGATTTTTATTCAAGGCTGCCAATCACCCTTTCAACCTCTCTCAGAATTTCACACGACCTGACAAGTTCTTTCATGATCGTATGATCGGGATACAGCGGTCTGTCAACATCGAGGAAGCTTACATGCTTTCTAATCACATCCTTTGCGACAGTGACTCCTTCCCCGAAGCTGTATTCCTCTTTTCTGAAATCGAGGGCCTGTGCGGCTGCCATAAACTCTATTCCAAGAATTCCCCAGGCACAGTCGAGGATCTGGTTGTTTTTTATGGCCGTGTTCATACCCATCGACACAAAGTCCTCCTGGTCGGCAGCAGCAGGTATCGACTGTATGGATGCCGGGGCTGAGAGTATCCTTTGTTCAACGATAAGAGTGTCGGCCGTGTACTGGCTCAGCATCATCCCGGAGAACATACCGGCTCCCTTTGTAAGAAAGTCCGGCAGTCCCACACTCAGCGCCTGGTTATTAAGCCTGTTCATCCTTCTTTCAGACATCACGCTTACCATGGTGATGCAGGCCCCGGCCATATCCATCGGGACGCATACAGGGGTTCCCTGGAAGTTGGCGCCCGACAGCTGGATATTCCTGTCGGGAAAGAAGATCGGATTGTCTCCCACACCATTCAGCTCAATCTCTACCTGCGACCGGGCAAAGGCCAGCATGTCATGGGCCGTCCCTATAACCTGGGGTGTCGAACGCATCGAATAGGCATCCTGAACCTTTGACCTGACCCTGCCTTCAACAAGGTCGCCACCTGCAATACATTTGTTTATCGCAACTGCGCTCCTTACCGCTCCCCTGAAGCCTCTTACCTCATGCAGAAGCGGTGTGTATGGCTTCATGTTTGCCTTAAGAGCTTCGAGCGACATCGAAGCGGCAATCTCAGCCTGTTTGAGCCAGTTGTTGGCATCGACAAGCCAGATGGCACTCATGGCCGTAAGCACGTTTGATCCGTTGATTGTGGCAAGACCATCACGTGCCTGAAGTCCTGGAACCGCGATGCCCGCTCTTCTCATGGCTTCAGCTCCGTCGAGAAGCTCCCCCCTGTACCAGGCCTTCCCCTCACCAAGCAACAGAAGGGCTATCTGCGACATGGGTGCCAGGTCTCCTGAAGCCCCCACAGAACCCTTCTGGCATACATAAGGTGTAACCCCCCTGTTAAGCATCCCGACAAGAGTCTCCGTTATCACAAGCCTGTTGCCTGAATTACCGTGGGCATGGACGTTGATCCTTCCCAGCATCGCAGCCCTCACAGTCTCCACTGAAGCCGGGTCCCCGATCCCGGCAGCATGGTTGTATACCAGGTACTTCTGAAAATCCTTTATCTGGTCGTCGTTAAGAACAAGCTCAGAGAACTCTCCGATGCCGGTATTAACACCATACATTATCTCATGGGAGTTGATCTTTCGCTCAAGCATCTCCCTGCATTCAACAATCCTTCGGCAGGCTTCGGGATGAAGTTCAATCTGCTGCCCGTACCTGGCCACGTTGACCACATCATCACATGTGAGCCCCGTTCCTTTTATAATAAGCTTTTCCATCGTGTCTGTTTTTACCTGATTGATAATACTTCCCGGGAAGAGAAGGCCGGATAATAGTAAATACAGGATACCTGCCGGGACAGGCTCCGTGAAAAAGCATATCTGACCTCAGGGATGTTTACCGGTCAGCAGAGACCCGACCGGTTGATCTTTATCTTATATTCAAGTGCCCACGAATATTGCATGGTACAGGGTTTATTAAACCAAATTTAAACCAATATTTACTTATAAACAATTATAATATACGGGGTTATTTGCGCCAGGAATGAACAATGAATTCTATACGCCATTATTTGCCAAAAGATGAACCTTTATCGGACGAAAGTTTCTAACTTTAAAAAAATGAGAAAAGAAATGACTTGTGACTGGTGTCTGTCTTCGCGATGTAACTATCCGGGATATAGCCGGTTTTATATGGTTCCTGAATGTCGTTACTTTAAATTATTTACAGATGAGAAAGATAACTGCCAGTTTTAGAAATGGATTTTTGCTTCCGGCCGGACTGTTACTCGTGATGGCCCTGCATGGTTCGTGCGGGCAGAACAGGACAGGCAACCAGGCAACTTCCGACAGCATACCTGATGTAGTTGAAGAGACACAGGTACAAAAGGATACAAGTCTGCTTTTCGACGGACAAACACTCGACGGATGGGAGATAACTAACTTTGGCCCGCAGGGACCTGTTTACGTCTCGGGAGGAAATATAATGCTGAACATGGGCGACGGCTGTACCGGAGTCACATGGAAGGAATATTTCCCGGTTATGAACTACGAGGTAAGCCTCGAAGCCAAAAGAGTGTCGGGCGTTGACTTCTTCTGCGGAATGACCTTCCCGGTCAACGATAGCTTCTGTTCACTTATAGTCGGGGGATGGGCAGGCAACACTGTGGGTATCAGCTGTATCGACAAAAAAGATGCCTCTCAGAATGAGACCACACTGCTCAGGTCTTTCCAGACTGACAGATGGTACACTATAAGGACAAAGGTCACTCCCGGGAAAATTGAAGCCTGGATAGATGACGAACAGGTGGTGAACCTGGAAACCACGAATAAGATTCTTTCTGTCAGACCCGAGGTCCA
>CAZBQM010000078.1:0-11692 GCA_964494045.1 uncultured Rikenellaceae bacterium | reverse complement strand
GCCGACACTGACGTTCCGGCCGGTGATATAGGTGTAGGCGGCCGTGAGATAGGTTTCCTTTTCGGACAGTACAAGCGTCTTAAAAACGAATTCACTGGAGTGCTTACCGGAAAAGGTATTGAATGGGGAGGCTCCCTTGTCCGTCCTGAGGCCACAGGTTATGGCTGTACATATTTTGCACAGGAGATGCTTTCAACAAGGGGTGAGACACTAAGTGGCAAAACGGTTTGTATATCAGGATCCGGCAACGTTGCCCAGTATGCCACTGAAAAAGTTACACAGTTTGGAGGAAAAGTAGTTACACTTTCCGATTCCAATGGCTTTATATACGACCCGAAGGGAATTGATGCCGAAAAACTTGGTTTCATCATGGAACTGAAGAACGTCAAAAGAGGCAGGATAAAGGAATATGCTGACAAATATGGCGTTCAGTATTTCGAGGGCCAGAAACCCTGGATAATAAAATGCGACATTGCAATGCCTAACGCGACTCAGAATGAGATCAACGAGGAGGAAGCAAAAATGCTTGTGAAAAATGGTTGTATCTGTGTTTGCGAAGGAGCCAACATGCCTTCTACTCCCGAAGCAGTAGAGGTATTTCTCAACGCCAGAATACTCTATGGACCCGGCAAGGCAGCAAATGCAGGTGGTGTTGCAACATCCGGACTCGAAATGACACAGAACTCAATGAGGCTGCCATGGTCGAGGGAGGAAGTTGATGAAAAACTCCACACGATAATGAAGAACATTCATGCAACCTGCGTTAAATACGGCACACAGAAAGACGGATTTATTAATTATGTTGACGGAGCAAACATCGGTGGCTTTGTAAAAGTAGCCAATGCCATGATAGCTCATGGAGTCGTTTAATGCAGTTTGTTGATACCCATACACATATCTACCTGCCCGAGTTTGACGACGATAGGGAGGAAGTCATAAAAAAAGCTGTTGGCAACGGCATATGCATGTTACTGATGCCCAATATTGACCTTGAGTCGGTGGGGCCCATGCTTGCCGTTGCCGATATGCATCCCGGTGTCTGTCATCCCATGATAGGTCTTCATCCGACATCTGTCGGTGACGATTACCGGGATCAGCTTAAATCAATTGAAGATATTGCACGGCAACGTCGTTTTATAGCCGTCGGGGAAATAGGCATCGACCTGTTTCACGATAAGTCACATTTAAGGGAACAGACAGATGCATTCCGCCATCAGCTTGCCTTTGCAATAGATTCCGGGCTTCCCGTTGCTGTCCATGCCAGGGATTCGTTCCCCGAAGTATTCAGCGTTCTTGAGGAGTTTTCAGGTGCCGGGCTGAAGGGTGTCTTTCATGCCTTCTCCGGCGATGCTGACGATGCAAGAAGGGCAATCAGGATGGGATTCATGCTTGGTATAGGAGGTATTGTGACATTTAAAAATTCAGGTCTTGGTTCCGTGCTCCTGGAATCAGGACCTGACAATATAATACTTGAGACCGACTCCCCCTATCTTGCACCAACTCCATACAGGGGAAAAAGAAATGAAAGTTCATATATTTGCATTATAAACAGGAGACTTGCCGGTCTGTTTGGCATGAGTGAGGAAGAAATGGCCTCCCTTGCCAAGGATAATACCAGGCGGCTTTTTAATCTCCTGTAGCAGATTATGAAATCAAAGAAAGAAGCCTCTGTACTTATAATCTACACCGGGGGTACAATAGGGATGGTTCATGACCCGCTTACCGGCTCCCTTGTCCCCATTGACTTTGATCATATCACCGACCATGTTCCCGTTCTGGGCAAATTCGGCCATACCTTCCATTCGGTCTCTCTTGAACCCGTCAGGGACTCGTCCAATATAGACCCCTCCCTCTGGGTAAGGATGGCTGAGATCATACACGACAACTACGACAGCTACGATGGTTTTGTTGTTCTGCACGGCACCGATACCATGGCTTACTCAGCCTCGGCGCTCAGTTTCATGCTTGAGAATCTTTCCAAACCCGTGGTCTTCACCGGATCGCAACTGCCCATCGGACTGCTCAGGACCGACGGAAGGGAAAACCTTATAACTGCAATCGAGATAGCATCATCGTACAACAACGGACTTCCCTTGGTGCCCGAGGTGTGTATCTATTTCGACAACGAGCTTACACGGGGTAACAGGACAAGCAAATTCAGCGCCGAACATTTTGATGCCTTCAACTCACCAAACTATCCCCCACTTGCTGAAGTCGGACTTCATATAAAATTCAACACTGCCAACATCAGATATCCTTCGGGAGAATCAGGGCTGAAGTTCCACAGGCACTTCGACACCAACGTGGCCATTCTCAAGCTGTTCCCCGGAATAGGAAGAAACCTTGTCAGGGCAGTTATGAACACAAAGGATCTGAAGGGGCTTATCATTGAAACTTTCGGATCGGGTAATGCTCCCACCTACAAATGGTTTCTCGACGAGATCAGGACTTTCATTGAAGCCGGTGGTATCATTTTCAATGTCACCCAATGCCATGGCGGAAGTGTGGAGATGGGTCTTTACGAAACCAGCAGGGGGATGCTTTCGGCAGGTGTGGTCAGCGGAAAGGATATCACTTCCGAGGCTTCTGTTACCAAGTTTATGCACCTTCTGGGCTGTTGTAAGGAAAAGGATGATATCATCAGGTGTCTGGGGACATCCCTTGCCGGAGAAATTTCGTAATTGAAGCGGCGTTTGATTTTTTTTGGTTATTTTCGCAGCCGGAACCAACATGGTTTTTCCTCTGGAGAGATGCAGGAGTGGTTTAACTGGCACGCCTGGAAAGCGTGTGTACCTCAAAAGGGTACCGGGGGTTCGAATCCCCCTCTCTCCGCAACCACGGATCAGTCCCGCAGTTTACTGCGGGATTTTTGTTTTCAGGAAGGTTGAGCCAGGCTTGCCTGAGCGAAACCGTCCTGAAAACAAAAACCCAATGCGCACAGCGCATTGGGACTGATCCGTGGTTGCTGGGACTCCCCCCGGGGATCACGTCTTTCCCGTGACACGGGAAAGACGTAATCCCGTTGAGGCATGAGGCATGAGGCGTGAGGCTCTACGGGAGAGAGTATCTGGATGATAGCATGAGTATATATGAGAGATGAGGTGGAAGTTTAAAGGAAAAAGTTTAAAGTAGATACGCCTGATTGATATACATAATTATTACATATCCAGCACAGCGCATTGGGACTGATCCGTGGTTGCAGGAATCCCCCAATGGGAAGACAAAAGACAAAAGATAAAAGTAAAAAGTGAGATATTCTATTGATTATTAAGCTTATATAAGATATATAAATGGGTTTTTCTCTGGAACGCTGAACTCTGAAACCCTGGAACTTTGGAACTCTGAAACTCTGGAACTTCGGTTTTTCTTCACTTGTGACTTTTGTCTTTTGTCTTTTATCTTTTCTTCCCCGTAACTCCGGATCATTTTCCCATCTCATTCATAATATCGTCAACTGAACTGCACTTATGTTCAGAAAAAATTTTCTGATGATAATTGCACAGGGAATCCAGTGAGCTGTCGAGACCTGCTTTCTCGCCATCAGCAAGCGTTCCCGACAATATTACCGCGACCTTGTTTAATCCCGGGAATATTTTCTCTATTTCAGCCTTCCCTTCTTCTGTGATGGAAATACGCATACTCCGTTTGTCTGACGGATCCTTTTTCTGCCTTACCAGGTTCGATTTCAGCAAACGCCTGATAACCTCATTCCCGGAGGTCTTTTCCATAGCGTTCATGTTATTGAGCTCCGTTTTGGTATAACTCTTATTGTAATATAGACAAATAAGATATGAATATTCATCAACGGTCTGAAGCTTAGTGTCTTTCAGCACTTTCTTGAGGTAGAATTTTGTATAGCGGTGAAGAAGGCTCACATTCTTTGCAATATTTATGAGCACCCTGTCGTCTGCCGGCCGTGAATGATGCTTGTACAGAAAGGAAATAAAATCATCCAGTGACAGACTTTTGTTTTCAGGCACCGATGCATCATATTCATCTGTAAGCCCTATTAACTCCTGTAAGAGATTCTTTGTTCGCATGAACCTTTAAAATAAAATATTATGGCATAAATGTATTAATAATGATAATATTTTCGAAATATACGCAATATTATTTTGTTTTTAGACCAATTATGTACTATTTTTGCAGCATCAAACAGAAAAGAAAATGACGGCAGCGGCACGGCTTTCAGGAGCAGGCAAGACATACGTATCGGGCGACAGTACAATAGTAGCCCTGCAGCCTACAGATGTTGAGTTCCGCAAAAAAGAACTCACTCTTCTTGTCGGTCCGTCGGGCTCAGGAAAAACAACACTGCTCTCTCTTTTGGGATGTGTAATATATCCAACCACAGGAGATGTCTGGCTTGATGATGTCTGTGTAAGCAAAATGACGGAAAACGAGCTGGCTGCGATCAGGCTTAACAAGATCGGTTTTGTATTTCAGGGGTTTAACCTGTTGGCCCCGCTAAACGGACTTGAGAATGTTATGCAGCCTCTGCTTATGCAGGGGCATTCTCATAAAGAGGCAAAAGACAAGGCACAGAAGCTGCTTGATGATCTTGGCCTTGGCAACAGGATGAAGAATCTCCCGAGAAACCTGAGCGGAGGACAGCAACAGAGGATTGCAGTAGCAAGGGCTTTGGTTACCAATCCTGGCCTGATCCTGTGCGACGAACCGACTGCATCACTTGATCACGACAGTACTGTTCAGGTAATGGAGAACCTGAGCATTCTGAAGCAGAAGGATTGTGCAGTGGTTATTGTCACCCATGACGTCAGGCTCAGGAAATATGCCGACCGCACCATTTATGTTACTGACGGAAGCATCAATGAATGTTCCGGTTAATAAAATCTTTACAGCTATGAAATATGCTTACCTGAATAAAACAATTGCCTTTTTTCTGGTTGTTGCAACCCTTACCGGCTGTTCTAATAAAAACAGCCAGACTGCCGAAACGGGCCCTTTTACCCTCACACAAATAACAGGTATCGGAAAGGTAATCCCTGAAGGAGGAATAAGCGGGCTGGCAGCTCCCGTATCCGGAATAGTCACAGATCTGCCTGTAAACGAGGGCAGCAGGGTGAAGAAAGGAGAGATCCTTGTTCAGCTCGACAATACCGACCAGTCGCTTGCATTAAATGAAATAAACAGCAAGATCATTACTCAACAGAAAACAGTTGAATCACAAAAATGGCTTATTGAGCAAAAGAAGAACGCCCTTTCCGATAAACAGAGGAAGCTGACCGATGCTCAGGAACTTCTGAAATCGGGAGCGACAAGCGGTGAGAATGTCCGCACCCTTCAGAACGACCTGGATATGGCGGGCAATGAATTGAAGAAGGCAGAAAGCGATCTGGCTGTACAGCAGTCGCAGATGGAAGAAGCATTTATGCAGAAGGCTGCAAGGGTTAATGACCTTGAACAGACTGCCCTGAGGGCTCCTATGGACGGAGTTGTTCTGGATATCCTTCCGAAAAAGGGAGAGTCTGTCAGTCAGTTCCAGACCTATGGCAGGATGGCTCCCGACAGCAGACTTATTGTAGTTGCCGAATTCGATGAGATGTTTGCTTCAAAGCTGGCACCCGGACAGAAATGCCAGGTGCGTTTTACAGGTGAAACCATATCCACTATTGAGGGCAGTATTATCAGGATTTCTGCCGATCTGAAGAAAAAATCACTCTTCTCGGAAAGTGGCGACGACCTGGAAGACAGAAGGGTAAGAGAAGCAGAAATCTCACTCGATAAAGTTCCGGATGAGCTTCTGATCAACACAAAAGTGGAATGCATTGTACAGATCAATTAAACCACCATGTTTGCCACAGCATTTAAATTCATTCGTTTCGAGAAAGCCAAGAGTCTCGGGATCCTTATGGCAATTATAATCAGTATTTACCTGATCGGGCTGGAGCTGGGTATTTTTTTCTATCTCTCCTCGCTCATCAGCGGTATAGTTGTAAATTCCAATCCTGAGTATGCACAGGTTTTTGTAGTTAACAGGCGGACAGAAAATGCCAATCAGCTTGCCCCTTTCGATTCGCGGTGGGTGAACCAGCTGACCAGCATACCAGGGGTTGATGGTACCCATGGTATAGTAATTACCAACGTCAGCATTCGTTTTCCAAATGGAGACAATGCGCCTGCCATAATTGTCGGAAGCGATTATCCTGAGATGGCAGCCGGCCCTTCGGCCAGTCTGCTGAACTCGGGGTCGATGCAGAACCTGCTGGATCCGGGTACCGTCTCAGCTGATTATTATGATAACCGGGCTTTCCATTACGATGTTAAGAAAGGAACAACCTTTGAGATCAATGGAAAGGCTGCCGTCGTAGGTGTCACCACAAAAAACGCTAAGGGTTTCTCCAGTCCGCTTTTGTACACCACTACTTCAAAAGCACGGTTTTTTTCAGGATTTTCAGGGAACCTTGTGAACGGAGTAATTGTAACTGTTCATGATCCCATGAAGATAGACCAGGTTGTGGAAAACATCAACAGCATAGCACCCCATCTCAAAGCCTGGCGAACTGAAGACCTGGATAAGTCAACGGTAATTAACGTAATGACTGCCAATAATATGGGCATGAGCTTCGGAACCCTCGTAATTTTTGCAATAGTAAGCGGGTTCTTTATTATCGGACTCACGATGTATTCCGCGACGTATGACCGGATTAAGGACTACGGTACCCTGAAAGCCATAGGCGCCACAAGCTCATATATTACCCGTCTTGTAGTAACACAGTCATTCCTATACTCGATAGCCGGATATACTGTTTCCCTGATTATGCTGATCGGGACCAAGTATGGCATGGCTAAAGCAGGATTAATAATCAATCTGAGCCCGCTATTCCTGCTGTTCCTTTTTATGGTTACCCTGATCATTGCCGTCGGTAGCTCATTTTTCTCGACCGGGAAACTGAAAAAAGTAGAACCTTCATCAGTATTCAGATAAAATTTCGACAGTCATGCGAAACAAAATAATTTGTGTTATCCTTCTTGTCTTTTTGCCCTGGCTGATGACCCTGTCGGCACAGGATCAAGGTGGCAGTCTTCAGCTGGGTCATCTAACGCTTGATGAGGCTGTCACATGGTCGTTGAATCATTCACCCACACTGACCGCCAACAGGTTGAAGCTACAGGAGGATGGCCAGGAGCTTTCAAGGATACAGCGCAGCAGGATACCTGACATTTATCTCTCAGGCGATTTCAGGCGCAACCTGATAATTCCAACCACACCCATCCCTGCTTCCATTATGAACCCGGATGCTGATCCCAGCCAGATGCTTTATATGAAATTCAATACTGGTTGGAATTCAGGCGCCGGGGTAAATTTTTCATTTGATGTTTTTAATCCCGCTTCATACAACCAGTCTTTGGAGCAGAAGCTGCAGATAAGGATCAGCGACTACAATTTGCAAATCTCTGAGACAGAGAAACGCTCTGAAATTGCCAAAGCATACGCAGCGTGCGTTATTTCACAGGACCAGCTGGAATCCGTGAAGAGCGATACTCTTTTTTACAACGAATCGCTTATGGAGGCGGAAGTGCTTTATAATCAAAATAAAATATCACTTGCCGACAGGAACAATATCATTATTGCCTACAACACGTCAATAATGCAATATATTAATGCTGAAAGGGTTTTCGATGAGACAAAATCAAATCTGCTCTATTTGCTGGGAGAAGAAGTAACTGCCGCTAAACTGGATTCTTTACGTCTATCTGAAGATATTCCAACTCTGTACGCAAAGATGGTTCCTTCGGTACTGGGATTTTACTCTGGCAATCAGATCTCAGGCGCTGAAATGACAGGATCGGGTCTGGCAAGACAGTCCGAAGTAATATCTTTGGCCCAGGCGAGGGTAAAGTCATCACGGCTGAAAATCGCTCCTTCACTTTCACTTAACGGCTATTACGGTACCAATTACTATAGCAATAATTTCAATCCGGGCAACGGAGATCTCTGGCACGGGAACAGTTATGTTGCTATGTCTCTCAGGGTGCCTCTTACACAGGCTTTTACAACATCCAGCGAAACAGCCCGGCTTAAATTGCAGGAACGTATTGAAAGGGAAAATCTTCACGACATGCAGAACCAGAAAAGCAAGGAGTGGTTGGATGCCATGAACCTGCTAACTGTTTCAGTTAAAGAATATGAAATGCTCAGGCAGAATTATGAGCTAGGCAACGAAAACCTTAATACATTCAGGGCACGACTCGACAGAGCTCATATACAGGAAAAGGATTATCTTGAAGAGCAGGCAAGATGCCGCAACTCCTATCAAAGTTTTTTGCAGGCCGCGTACAATGTGTTTGTAAACACAATTAACCTGCAGAAACTGAAATCAGAGTAACAATCGACGAGTAAAGCGAGTTTATCCCGATAACCCGGGAAGGCCTGAGGCGTGAAAAAGATGTGAGGCGTGAGGCGTGAGGACTAAGGCTTGTCAAATGGGTTTTCTCTGTAACGTTGGAACGCTGGAACGTTGAAACGCTTTAAATTATATGCAATTGCGTTGAAATTCAACACAACTACTGTCTTTTCTTCACTTGTGACTTTTCTTCACTTGTGACTTTTGTCTTTTCCTCACTTGTGACTTTTGTCTTGTATCTTTTATCTTGTTTTCCCGTCTTATCGGGATTTCAGAGGATAAAATTCAGCACAGGGTTTTAGTTTTCTGAAATATTCTGAACCAGCATCCTGTTGTCATAGATACATTCGTTGACCCTGTACGACACTGACGACTCATTTTCTATGCGGTGTTCCCAGTTGCCGAACTTACCGTCCGAATGAAAAAAACTCTTCAGATAGATCCTGTCTCCTGGCTTAAACTTGCAGTCACGGGCAAATGCTGACAACTGACCATATTCATTGAAAATGGTAGTCTTGATCCAGATAAGGTTCATATGTTCATACGTATCAGTTTCAGTACCACAGTAGTCAATAAAATTGCCAAGGTATTTTCTCGACTGGATCAACTGATCCTCCTTTATAAACAGGTCGGACTTCTTTTGCATGCTACACGACACTGCCATACCTCCAAGTACAATGATCATGAATGTTCTCAATACTGCCCTTTTCATAAGCCTTTCAGATATTATTTGCTCCTAATAAAATTATACGTCCCTTATCAGTGAATCAAACAGAAGAAGGCCAATTATCGCGCTTTTGTGGCGACTGAGCCTCATGCCGGCTTATGGATACCGGCTGATCGTTAACCGCTGTGATCACTTCATCAGTAAAATCAGGATGTTGGTCAAATTCCGGGTGTTTTTTTGCTGTTTCTGTCCTGCCAAAACGACTGATCAACGTCTTCCCCCTGGTTCTCTTTTTATTACGGAGAAGAAAGGGCTGACAGGTCATATTCTGTATTTTTGACGAACGCTGCTTAAGCCGTGACAAAAGAAAATTCAGGCTTCCTGTAACTCTTTCGCAGTGATCCCGGGTGTCCGGGATACGAAAATATTCCTATCTTTCAGTTGAAAATTAATAAATGCTATACCATGTCTTTCACACTACAGATTGGAGAAAAAGCTCCGGATTTCAGGCTTCCCTCAACAGACGGCAGGGAATATTCACTGGCCGATTTTACAGGCGACAGGTACCTGGTGATATTCTTTACCTGCAACCATTGCCCCTATGTGATCGGCTCCGATGAAGTAACACGGAACACTGCAGAGAAATTCAGATCTCAGGTCCGCTTCGTGGGAATCAACTCGAACAGTGAGCGGACCTATCCCGAAGACAGCTTTGACTTTATGGTTTCAAGGATGGAAAAATACAGGTTCCCCTGGCTTTACCTTTACGACCGTGACCAGAAAACGGCCCTGGCATACGGAGCCCTCAGGACTCCTCACTTTTATGTCTTTGATGAAAACAGGAAACTCGTTTACACCGGTCGCGGTGTTGACTCTCCAAGAGATGTCTCAAGAATGACTGTCAATAATCTTGATCTCGCATTGTCGGAACTTACTTCAGGGAAACCAATATCGGTACCCCTGACCAATCCGATAGGATGTAATGTAAAATGGGACGGCATGGATGCACACTGGATGCCGCCTGAATCATGTGATCTGGTTTGAAGGACCGGCCGGCAGGTGATAACAGATGTATCCTGAAAACACCATACCTGAACCATTCAGATTCAATCCTCTCAAACACCACCTGGAATATATCAGAGGATTCGTCACAGGCATGATTCCTGACAGCTCCCGCGCAATCAATATTGAGCTTGCTTCACGGCTCCGCCACCTTGGCGGTTCAGTCATGGATGTCTATTACGGTAGCCTGACTGTTGAAAAAATCTGCACTGAAATAAACACATTACTGATTGAAGACAACCACACCACCCGGGACAGCTTTGCTGGTTGGACCGGCATTTCACATGATTCATTCAGACTGATGACCCTGAATGACGGATCTGTCTGGACACTGAAATATCACAACGACAACAGGCGTTTTGTCCATATTTTTCCTGCACGACTGAGTCCATTTACCTTCAGGGTTAAGGCCAATACCCTCCGTTCGGCAATTGTATACTTTATATATATCGGGAAAGACTATATAACAGCCGGCGACCTTAACAGGGCAAGGGAGATAATGGATCTATCGCCGGTCAGGGATGCTGCAGATGCCAGGGCAATAACTGAGATGATCGAGATGCTCAGGCATGGATCGTAAATGATCATTAACGGTTCAGTCCCATTCCTTTTCAGGTATTCCGGATTACACCATAATTTTATTGAACGGGGTCTTAAGCGGAATAACGATTTTTCAAATAATCTTGTTATTTTGCGTTTTGCCGTATTGAACAAACAAGCCTGAATAAGGAAACATGGAAGGAACCCTGAGCTACATAATGCATGAATTCAAGTTCCCGTTGCAGAATCCCGTTCTGGTATTTTCACTTATCCTCTTTATAATCCTTCTCTCTCCTATACTTCTGCGAAGACTTAAAATACCGGGGATAATTGGACTTATTATCTCGGGAGTGATAATAGGTCCCTACGGACTGAATATCATAGAACAAAACTCCGCAGTTGAACTTTTCTCGACTATCGGACTGATATACATCATGTTTATTGCCGGGCTTGAGCTTGACATGAATGAATTCAGGGCAACCAGGAACAGGAGTCTCCTCTTTGGCTTTTTTACCTTTATCATTCCGCTTGGCATCGGCTTTCCCGTCTGTTACTACCTGCTGGGTTATGACCTCAACGCCAGCTTTCTTACATCGAGTATGTTTGCGACCCACACCCTTGTCTCGTATCCCATAGTCAGCAGGCTTGGGGTATCAAAAAACCAGGCAGTTGCAGTTACCGTGGGCGGAACCATACTGACAGATACAGCCGTGTTGCTGATACTGGCGGTGATCATGGGAAACAACCAGGGGAACCTTGATGGCCGCTTCCTGATCAGGCTCATCGTTTCACTGATCCTGTTTTCTGCAATAATGTTCTTTGTAATTCCAGGGATATCGCGATGGTTCTTCAGAAAACTTGAGAGTGAAAAACACTCCCACTACATATATGTTCTTTCAGTGGTCTTTTTTGCAGCTTTCCTGGCTGAGATTGCCGGTGTGGAACCTATAATCGGTGCTTTTGTTGCCGGTCTTGCCCTTAACAAGCTCATACCCCACTCATCAGCCCTTATGAACCGTATTGAGTTCATAGGCAACTCCCTTTTCATACCTTT
>CAZBQM010000077.1:0-11798 GCA_964494045.1 uncultured Rikenellaceae bacterium | reverse complement strand
TAGGCGATAAACTATTGTAGAACTGTGTGAGAATTTTCTTTAACCTCTACGAGGTAAAAAAACCTGATGGAAACCGCATGCTACAATACCTTAAGCCCTACGGGCTATAAATGAGGATCCTGAGCAAAATCTTAATGCAATTTTTCGCCGTAGGCGATATGGTATTGTAGATTCAGCCGTAGTGTCTGTCAGGGATTGCTGCCGGGCGGGCATTATCACCGGCTGTATTACTTACTGTCGTAGGCCCATCTGATATACATTGATCCCCAGGTAAATCCTCCTCCGAAAGAAGCAAGAACTATTCTGTCGCCTTTTCTTAGTTTCTTTTCATTTTCCCACATGCAGAGTGGTATGGTGGCAGCCGTGGTATTTCCGTATTTCTCAATATTGATCATCACCTTTTCAGGAGGCAGTCCCATTCTTCTTCCAGTGGCGTCTATTATCCTGAGATTGGCCTGATGGGGAACCAGCCAGGCGATATCCTCCGGCTTAAGGTTATTCCTTTCCATGATTGCGGCGGCAACCTCAGCCATATATACAACGGCAAACTTAAAAACGCTTTGTCCTTCCTGGTATACAAAATGTTCACGGGCATCGACCGTCTCATGTGAAGCTGGCTTTACCGAACCACCTGCTTTCATATGGAGATATTTCATACCTGATCCGTCGGTATGGAATAGATGGTCGATAATACCATCATCTCCTGCCGAAGGCTCGAGCAGAACTGCTCCGGCGGCATCCCCGAAGAGGGTACAGGTTGTGCGGTCTGTATAGTCGGTTATCGATGACATCTTATCTGCACCTACGACTATCACCTTTTTATATCTTCCCGATTCAACAAATGTGGACCCGGTCTGAAGAGCAAAAAGAAAGCCTGAACAGGCCGCGTTAAGGTCAAAACTGAATGCGTTCTTTATTCCGGCTTTTTCTGATATTATGTTGGCAGTGGCAGGAAAAGCCATGTCGGGTGTTACGGTGGCACAGATAAGGAGATCCACTTCCTCAGGTGATGTACCTGTCTTTTCAAGTAAACCTTTGACCGCCATTTGCCCCAGATCGGAAGTTCCAAGTCCCTCTCCTTTAAGTATCCTCCGTTCACTTATGCCAACCCGTTGCATGATCCACTCATCGGATGTGTCGACCATGCGGGAAAGTTCGCTGTTTGTAAGAATATATTCCGGAACCCAGGCATGGATTCCGGTAATAGCAGCCCTTATTTTGTCCATATGATCTAGATTGCTTCGATGATCTTCTGTGCCAGGTTGGCAGAAACCACGTTTCTGGTCTGAAGGATCATATTCATTATGGCTTTTCTCTTTGAGATGCCGTGCCCAATAACAACGTTGGCATTTATACCGACAATTGGTGTACCTCCGACATTCTCGAAATTCAGGCGGTCAATAAAGCTGTCATTTATATTCCTCTTCTTCATAAGGAAATACACCGCTTCAGCCTGTTTCAGTATAACATTCCCGACAAAGCCGTCGCAGACAACAACATCGGGCATCTTCTCATGGAAGAATGCATGGCCCTCCACGTTACCGATAAAGTTGATATTCTTATCTGCCTTCATCAGTTCATATGCAGCCCTGATGGCCGGAGTACCTTTTGATGCTTCCTGTCCGATATTAAGAAGTCCGACTGTCGGATTATTCACATGATGTACAAATCTGGAATAGAGAGAGCCAAGGAGACCGTACTGAAGCAGGACATCTGGTTTACAGTCGGGATTAAGGCCGACATCCAGAATAACCGAATCACGGCCGTCAATACACGGAAGAATTGTAACAAGCGCCGGTCGGAATACTCCCGGTATTACATTGACCGTATAACTTGCACCAACAAGCATGGCCCCGGTACTACCGGCGCTGCAGAATCCGCCAAGTTGGTTGTTGCTAAGCATACGGAATCCAACCGCAATACTTGAGTCTGGTTTCTGCGAAAAAGCCTTTGCAGGATGATCACCCATTTCAATAACCTGGGTAGTACCTTTTATCTCGAAGGATGATGGATCAACACCCATCTCTTCCAGTTTCGACAGAATAACAGACTCATTCCCCAGAAGGACAATTTTCTCTCCGGCTGCAAGATGTTGAAGTGAATCAACAGCACCTTCAATGGCAGCCGCGGGAGCGAAATCGCCACCCATGACATCCAGGCCAATCTTCATATTCTAACGATTAAGTTATACTTTTTCAGGCAGTTGCCTTTTTCTCGATGGCCAGTTTGCCTCTGTAGTAACCACATTCAGGGCAAACCCTGTGATACTGAACTGAAGAACCGCAGTTAGAGCAGGCGACCACTGTGGGAGGCGTTGCCTTGTAGTGTGTTCTGCGTTTATCTCTTCTGGTCTTTGAATGTTTTCGTTTCGGATGTGCCATTTTAATCTTTATTAATTATCATTAATCAGCTTTTTCAACTCATCCCATGTGGGATCATTAATCCGCTCTTCATCAACAATATGCTCATTGAGCTTCCGGATCATTTCCGGGTCACACGTGCTTTTACCGTCAGAACCCCGGGGATGTACCCTCTTAATCGGTAATGCAAGGTAAATAAATTCGTAAATATATTGCTTCAGATCAAGTTCCTGTTCATTCAATGCAAGAATTATTATATCCGGGTCACTTTCGTCGTGCCCTGAACCATTCTTTATTATAACGGAATTCCTGCATTCAATAGGGAAAGCGAACATTTCCAGACACCTGTCGCAGCATATTTTTACCTGTCCGGAGATGATTATTTCAAGTTCAAGATGTGAAGAACGCTTTTCCACCTCCGCAATAACAGTCAGATTGCCTTCCTTTATTTCCGACTCTATAAAATTTTCAAAGTACTCATTATCAACCTCAAACCTAAAGGTATGATGCCCTTCTTTTAATCCATTAAGTGGTATCGTATATAACCGGGACATCTCTTTAAAATTTGGTGTGCAAAAATATAAATCCTTCGGCAATTAAAAAAATTATGAACAAAAAAGTAACATAAAAGGAATAAAAGACCATTTACCGGCATTAAAACGCCGTTTACCGGTTTTCTGTTACCATGGCTTTTTTTCTTATGTATTTTTGGTATGAATTAAAGACCAAAAGCAATGAAACAGCACATTGAAAGCCGACATTATTTAAAACATCACGGTGAACTTCATCCTCTTGTAAGTTTTGGTTTGTTTCTGATCCTTCTCGGTGTGGCCCTGCTGGTTGCCACCAACGACCTTCTCGGATTGGGCGGGGTCAGCGACTATTTTACCTGGCAGACTGTATTGATTTTTATTGGTGTTCTGCTTTTACTGAATCTCAATTTCACAGGAGGGATTCTATTTATTGCAGGAGGCTTCTGGTTCATGGTGGATAAACTGTCACTGGAGCTTCCCGAATATTTCGATAAAATTTACTGGCCTTCGGTGATTATACTTATCGGCCTCGGATATATTATTTCATCTGTTTTTAAAAGAGACAGGATAAAGTAGTTTTAAAACATATAAATTTACTGTTATGGAAACGCATGACAAACCAATCCGTGAATACAGACCCGGGCAAAGCAACAGGGTCATAATAGGTGTAATCCTTGTACTGGCAGGGCTCTTCCTTGTTATCAGGAACGCCGGCTTCTTTCCTCCTTTCATTGATGACATAATATTCAGCTGGCCTATGCTGCTTGTTGCCATCGGTGCCGTTATGAGCATCGGTGCTTCAGAGAAAACAGCCGGTATCATAGTAATGGCCGTCGGAGGATTCTTTCTGATCCCAAGGATCTTCAGTGAGACATTCCATATATATAATATGTTCTGGCCCTCAATATTTATTATTGTCGGTATCATCTTCATAATCAGCCGGCGCCATCCCCGTTTTAACAGCACCATATCAGCCGGTGATGACTTTGTTGATTATGTCAATGTCTTCAGCGGAGGTGAGCGTCAGGTTGTCTCACAGAATTTCAAAGGTGGTAAGATCACGGCAGTCTTTGGAGGGATCGAACTCGACCTTACCAAGGCCCAGCTGGCTCCCGGTGTCGCCGAGATCGAACTGGCCTGTGTATTCGGTGGAGCAACAATCATTGTCCCCGATGACTGGTACGTTAAAATAGAGGTAACCCCTGTTCTCGGCGGCTTCGGCGATTCGAGGAAACTGCTTCCGGGGCGTACCATTGATTCGAACAGGCAGCTGATTATCACAGGTGCCGTGGTATTCGGCGGCGGTGAAATAAAAAGTTACTGACAGATCCCCTGATAAAACCCACATGTATTTCATATGCAAACACATATTTATATGCCTTTATACATGTGGGTTTTATCAGACTTTAAAATCAGAATAGTATACTGATGAAACATCCTGTATTATCCGACAGGGTACGTCTGGTCGTATGGTGGCTGGTCCTGCTGATTCTTTCAGCGGGCCAGTTTATACTTTATTATATAGCTTACGGTGGTTATACCCCGGTAAGCATCCCCGACTCCATAGTCTCATATATATTAATCTCAGGCATCGGACTTTCACTCTGGTATCCCTTCAAATACTTCAATACGGGAAATACATCGGTTACCGCCAATATTCTTAATATTATGGCAAGCGGTGCAATTTCTGTTATCCTTTGGTCGTTCCTTACAAGGCTGCTGGTATTTGCAGTGATAAGGGATACAGCAGGTTACCAGGAATACTGGAGGATAACCATGCCTTACAGGCTCAGTATCGGAGTGTTCATCTACAGCCTTTTCGTCCTTACCTATTACCTTTTCGAGAGCCTTTCACGTCTTTCTGAGAAAAATGCAAGAGAAGTCCGGCTCGAGTCGCTTGTCAGGGATACTGAACTGAAGATGCTCAGATCGCAGATCAACCCGCATTTTCTTTTTAACAGCCTCAACTCAATAAGTTCCCTTACCCTGACAGATCCTGAAAAGGCAAGAGATATGGTTATCAGACTGTCGGACTTCATGAGATATTCTCTCTCAAGAAAGGACGAACAGCCTGTCTCATTCAGAAGCGAACTCGAAAACCTGCGTGCTTACCTCGAAATTGAAAAAGTAAGATTCGGCGACAAGCTTTCGACCGTAGAGAGAATCGACAGCAATACCCTCGACGTCAGGATGCCGGTAATGCTCCTGCAGCCACTTTATGAGAATGCTGTAAAGCATGGCGTCTATGAAAGCACCAACAATGTCACAATAACCACAGAAGCCAGCCTGTCAGACGGTCTCCTCGGAATTTCAATAAGCAATAACTACGAAGAAGGTACGGCGCCTGTGAAGGGGACCGCCACCGGATTGATAAATGTGTCGCGCAGGCTTGAACTGTTTTACGGAACCAAAGGTAACCTTGTCACCAAAAGGGAAAACGGTATCTTTACTGTAAAGCTTTTCATCCCTGTATAGGCGAACCACACATATGCCGGAAGATCATGCAGTTTGAGAGGGTGAAGACAATCCGCGGCTGCTGGCTCCCGGATCAGGAACAGAATTAAGATATCAATGCTGCAGCTCAGTTATAGCCATGGAGAAAATAAAAACTATAATAATCGATGATGAGGCTCCCGCCAGGGAGATTATTAAACATTACCTCAGAGGCAATGAAGAGATCGGGATAGTTGATGAATGCCAGGATGGTTATGCCGGGCTTAAAGCTATCTCAGAACTGAAGCCCGATCTTATTTTTCTTGATATCCAGATGCCAAGGCTGACGGGCTTCGAACTTCTTGAGGTCCTTGAAGAGAAACCCGGGATCATCTTTACCACAGCTTACGATCAGTATGCAATAAGGGCCTTTGAGCTCAATGCAGTCGATTACCTGCTGAAACCCTTTTCAAGGGAACGCTTCGACGAAGCCTTGAAAAAAGCCCTTGACAGACTTAAAACAGATACCGGCAATGAGAAAAATCCGGGCAGCATGCTGGAAAAAAGACCCGCATCTTCAAGCCCCCTGAACAGGGTTGTTGTCAGAAAAGGTAATGCCATAAACCTTATCCCGGTCGATCAGCTGAGATTTGTGGAAGCATCCGACGATTATGTCATGATCCATCACAGCACCGGCAAAGCACTGAAACAGCAGACCATGAAGTTCTACGAGGATAATCTTCCAAAGTCGGAGTTTGTAAGGATACACCGTTCTTATATTGTAAGGGTGCTGGAAATTGCAAGGATTGAACCTTACAGCAAGGATAACCATGTGGCCATCCTCAAATCGGGCGAGAGACTTCCGGTGAGCCGTTCGGGTTACCAGCAACTGAGAAAAGAGCTTAACTTCTGAAAATAACCACTTCAGATATCTTTACCTCTTGAGCCTGTTTCCCGAAGGATATCTTCTGAAAAAGAAGTAAAGAGGCCTGTAGTGCCTGATCCATATCAGAGGCACCGGATCATATCCATGAGTACCACCCGGCCGGCATCTCAGGATTCTGCCGGCAGTCAGATAAGAACCCCTGAAAGGCCCGTGCCTGCCGAGTGCATCAAGGGCATAACCGGAGCAGGTCGGTACATGCCTGCACGATGGCCTGAGTAACGGAGATATGGCATACCGGTAAAAATGAACAGGTATTGCCAGAAGAAATGACAGCAGTTTCGTGGGGTAACTTAACATAAGGCAAATATAACAATCAGACAGCTTTTTTGTTATAGAAAAAGACAATTGACTACCTTTGCCCACTGCCAAAATGACGCGTAAAGAACTGAAAAAGGACGTGGCAAAGATTTTGCTGGCAGATAACAAATAATGAATTAAAGTAAAGAGAAATGAATATCTGGGTTATTTTCATTGGCTTCATGATCCTTAGCTGGATCGTTAGTATGACTCTCAAATCAAAATTCAAAAAATACTCACGGATTCCTGTTGACAATGGTATGTCAGGTAAGGATGTTGCCGAGAGGATGCTGCGCGATAATGGTATATATGATGTAAGGGTTGAGAGTGTCCAGGGGCACCTTACCGACCATTATAATCCCGAGACAAAAACAATAAACCTCAGCCAGGAAGTATATAACGGAAGAAATGTCTCATCAGCCGCCGTTGCTGCCCATGAATGTGGCCATGCCGTTCAGCATGCGACCGCCTATGCATGGCTGGGCTTCAGGTCCAGGATGGTCCCTGCCGTGAGTTTCTCATCAAGATACGTTCAGTGGATCCTCTTGCTGGGTGTCCTGATGATAAATACCTTCCCGGCATTACTGCTTGCAGGTATTGTACTTTTTGCCCTTACAACCCTGTTCAGCTTCATCACACTTCCTGTTGAGATAAACGCAAGCAGCCGTGCACTTGCATGGTTGTCAAATGCCGGAATAACCTCATACGAGAATCACGACAAGGCCCGCAATGCACTTAAATGGGCTGCCTATACATACGTGGTAGCTGCTCTCGGATCGCTTGCTACACTGCTGTATTACGTGATGATCTTTGCCGGGGCAAGGGAAGACTAACGCCCCTGAACCTCCAGCATTTTGGTTTTCTTATGAATAAGCCAGATTGCCAGCCAGATCAGACCCGCCGGTATTGATATCCATAACCACATGGGGGTTATAAAAATTCTTTCGGCCAGGAAGTAATTCCTGAAGAGATCGAGAGCTATGAAGGTGAGGAATATGTTGACAAAACTGTTGTATTCACGCTTTAGTACATTCCGTACAGAGAATGGCAGGGAGGGTTTTATGTAACCGCTGAAACGCGGAATGAAGGCTTTAACCTTTTCCGACCACAGGTCATATGCTTCTCCGAACTTTCTCCTGAGAAACTGCTCCTCCGAAAACATGATCCTTTCGTAGTAAAGCCAGTATGCCATGATAAAGCAGATAACAAAGACAACAGATCGAAGGAAGAGAACCGGGCCCAGCCACATCAGGAAATTGCCCAGGTAAAGCGGGTGCCTGAGTTGCGAATACATTCCCGACACATTGAGCTGATCGGCAATCTGTCCCTTTACAGTGTTCCTTCCTGAGGTATTCCGTGGAGCATACCCGACAGTCAGTATCCTTACAAGCTCGCCCAAAAGACTAACTGAAAGAAAAACAAGTTCTGCCGGCCGGTCAAAAAGAATAATCTGCCTGTTTCCAAGGTACATTGCCACAACACCTGCAATGAGGAAAAACACCGGGAGCCAGCTCCTTCTTTTAAACAGCCAGTTACCGCTTTTCTCAAATTCATGAACAAGAGCCATTCTGATAATTATAAGTGAGGGAGTAAAAGTATGAAAATTCCTGAAGAATTATTCCCAAATGATTCTGAACGACCGTGGCAACCATCTCTCATGAACCGTATTTACACATGCTCACTCCGCGTTATCCTGTAATTACCAATTAATAAAACCATAAATAATGTATTTAGAAAAGATTTTCTATCTTTAACATGCAATAATAAAACTGTTTGACAATGGCAAGTCTCAGGCTTCTACTGGGTTTAATCCCTTCAACTTCTAAAATTGAAATGGCGGAGAAAACCCTTATAAATGAATTTGAAAAACTCAATTCAATATCCGGATCAGACCTTTTGGCCCGGTACAATGATCTTAACGATCTGGTAAACTCCTCCGCTTTCCTAAACAAGAAAAAAGAAATCGAATCATTAAGGTATAGCGATTCGGATGAGTTTAAAAAGGAAAAAGAACTATTGTCACTTCAGAAAGCCAGAGACATCGTTCTCTATTTCAAAACAACAGGTGGCAACGCTCTCAGGAGATTCAGGGATATGGACGGATCGCAGAAGATCAAGGACTTTGAAGCCCTTGAATCGTTGATTAACTCCTTTGAGTTCAAACAGAAACAAAAAATGAAACCCATCAGGTTCAAAGATACTGATGAATACAGAAAGTTTCTTGAATACAAGGCTCTCAGTTCGGATCCCGAAATCAAATCTTACCTGAAGGCAGCGTCAAAGGGGGAAGCACAGAAATCAAAAAGTGTTCTGAGGTTTGAGGAACTGAATGCATATGTCAGGAGCCAGGAATTCCTGGCAAAGAAGAATATGAAACCGCTTACCTTCAAGGATACTGAAGAATACACCAGGTTTCTCGACTATAAAAGACAGAAGAATAGCACAGAGATAAAGGAATACTACGAATTCAGGAATTCGAAGGAATACGCCAACTACCTTAATATTGAAGGCTCACAAAGGCTCGCACGCTATTACGAACTGAAAGAATATGTCGCCTCTCCCGGATTCAATGAGAGAAAGAATTACCTGCTCGATACAAAGAGGTTTGAAAAAACCGGCATGTTCAAGGAGCTGAAGGAATATGAAAACCTGAAGAAAAATGAAGATCTGGCCTGGTACTTTAAAAACAGGGATTCAGACAGGTTTGACATCATTAAAAACAGGGAACTTACTTTCAGCGAAGAATTTGAAGGAAATGCCATCGACCGTTCAAAATGGCTGACCCGCTATTACTGGGGAGATAAACTGATTAAAGATAATTATTCTGTTGAATCCGACCTCCAGGCATTCACTTCTGAAGGTAACTTTGAAACCAGGAACAGCGTTCTGCGGATCACAACCAAACCCGGAAAGACCAGCGGCAAAGTATGGCAGGCCGACAAGGGATTCACCACGAAAGAGTTCGGGTATTCCTCGGGAATCATCAATACAGGGGCCAGCTTCAGGCAGAGATACGGGATCTTCACTGCAAAAATAAAACTTGGCAACCCGGCTGCAAAAAATGCTTTCTGGCTCCTTTCCGACAGGATAACACCTCATGTCGACATCTGCCGTACCTCTGAAGGTAAGGTCTGGTTCGACCTCTTCCCTTCGGTTGACAGAGTATTCAAATCGTCTGTCGGAGCAAAATTTGCCTCCGGATTCTACATCTATTCCCTTGAATGGACAAGCAATAAGCTGGTCTGGAAAATCAATGGGGAAGAGGTATTTTCGCAGACTACTAATATTCCGCAGGATCCGATGTATATATCTCTTGCCGGTGGCCTCGATAAACCGATCAACGGTATGTCAGTGATGGAGATCGACTGGGTAAGGATCTATCAGCCAAAATAAGACCAGAACTCCCTCACCACCCGGAACCAGCCTTTTAAGTAGCTGATTTCTTATTACTTTACGGCGTTATTTGCCTTAATGGCATTTTCCTTGTAACAAATCGCCTACTAATCCGTCTTTTAGCTGAAGATATTTTTATGACGGTTAAGGAATATAACAGATCAGTTGAAGAGTTTTCGGATTCTGTTTATCGCTTTATCCTGGCCAGTATGAAGGATGAGGACAGAGCCAGCGATGTAGTTCAGGAGAGCTATGAAAAACTCTGGAGGAATGTCTCTGACATTGACTATGCAGTGGTTAAGTCGTGGCTGTTCTCAACAGCCTATCATACCATGATTGACATCATCCGGAAGGAAAAAAGGATGAAATCGCTGGAGGAAGCCGAACCCTGTGATTACATGTATGAACAAGGAGCTTCCGACCTGAATGCGATTTTACACATGGCTCTTGAACGACTGCCCGGGAACCAGAAAACTGTGATCCTGTTGCGCGACTATGAAGGATACAGCTACCGCGAGATAGCTGAAATAACAGGCAGTACTGAAGCCCAGGTAAAAATAAACATACACAGGGGCCGATACGCGTTAAGAAGTTTTATTGGAAAATTGGAAACGGTAATTTAATCATGAAGTCGGTAAAACCAGATAACGAAGATTTTGCTGATGGATTACCCGGACCACAGGTGCCCGGGGATCGCGCTTATAAGCAGCATTCCGCTTCCTCCTTTGACGGCATCGCGGGAGATGAAACTGACGATGACCTGCCTGCCCTTAAGCCTTTGAATGTGACTTTCGGCAGGAAGGAGACCCTCATGAAAGACGAAGCTCTTGATGACATCTCTGATCCGGGCTTCCCCGTGCTGATCCCTCCCTCAGTGACCTATCCCCATAAGGCTTCTCTCAGGAGGAGACCTGCAGGTCAGAGGATCTTTGCCTTTGTTGCAGAAGCCCTGTCAGCAGCCGCGATTATCATTATCCTTCTCACCCTTTTCAGAAAAGGACCCGACACAACACCTTATATTGCTGCTCCGGCAATGGCTGAAGCTTCGGTTGAAAGCGCCGGAGAGAAACAGATTGCTGAGATCCCTGTCACAGGGGTCACTGATGATCTTCACAGACCATCTGTAAGACAGACCGAAAGACAGACTGTGGCAGCCCCCAGCGAAACAGTAATGATAATAACAGGCAACGACACTGAAAGCCTGGTTTCTCCGCCTGACACTTCTCCTGTAGAAGCTGTGGAGACCGGCCGGGTACAGGCTTACCTTGCAGAGTTCCATCCTTCAATGACCATTCCTGTAATATCACTTAATGATGATCCGGCACTGCTGTCCTTCAGCGGTGAACTTCCCTCGCCGGAGGATCCGGATCTGAGAAGCAATGTCGAAAGGTTTGCTGCCCGTTTTTTCCACGAGAAGATCATGAACGACAAAGAGTCAGGCGATACCCCTGTGAAAGCGGTTGATCTGGCAGAGGCCGGGATAATGGGTATTAACAAGCTCCTGGGAACGGCAATGGTCTTCGTTAAGAATACAAATGAAAACGGCGAAATGATCTCTGTATATTTCGGTTCTCAGGCCCTGAAATTCAATGCCCCTGTTAAACGCGACTGACAGTCACTGTAACTTTCATACCACGATATCCGTCTCAGCGGAGAAAACAAAAACAGAAAGCCATGAAAAGCATAATCACAATTCTGATACCTGCCTTCCTTTTACAGTTTGCTCCTTTGCAGGGATTTGAGGTTCCTGCCTTACAGGAAAATAAGACCACCCCTGTTGAAGATTCGACCCTCATGACCAAAGTGGTCATAGGCAAAAACCTTGTTAGCGTCCAG
>CAZBQM010000076.1:0-11854 GCA_964494045.1 uncultured Rikenellaceae bacterium | reverse complement strand
GGACCAACCGATATGACGGGGTCCGCGACTGCCGCATGTCTCACAGCCTTTACCTCGGGGAAACCGACTGCAGCTATGGATGTATGGGGTATGGTGACTGCGTCGACACCTGTACTTTCGATGCCATCCATATGGACCAGACTACACAGCTGCCTGTGGTTGATGATTTAAAGTGCGTAGCCTGCGGTGCCTGTGTAAAAGCTTGTCCGAGGAACCTTATTGAACTCCGCCGCAAGGCAAAGAAAGACAGAAAAATATATGTTGCATGTTCAAACTGCGACAAGGGAGGTCCCGCAAGAAAAGGCTGCAAGGTGGCCTGTATCGGATGCAGCAAATGCTTTAAGGTATGCGAATTCGATGCTATTACGATAAAGAACAACCTGGCTTATATCGATGCAAAAAAATGCACATTTTGCAGAAAATGTGTTGCAGAGTGCCCGACCGGAGCCATCATCGAACTGAACTTTCCCCCCAGAAAACCGAAATCAGAAGTAATTACTGAGACTGTTACAAGTTAACCTATACTAATTTTTAAAATACAATATTGTGCCGAAATCATTTCCTGCAGGTGGGGTTCACCCGCCTGAAAACAAGCTGACAGCCGGTATTCCGATTACAGTCCTCCCCGTCCCTCCCGGTGTTGTCGTACCATTAGCCCAGCATATCGGTGCTCCTGCAACCCCTGTCGTCAACAAGGGAGATTCTGTAAAGACAGGTCAGCTGATAGCCTCAGCAAAAGGTTTTGTATCTGCAAATATCCACTCCCCTGTCTCAGGGAAAGTAAACAGGATCGATAGCGTGACCGACAGCAGCGGATACAAACAGACTGCCATATTTATTGATACCGAAGGTGATGAATGGACTGACACCATCGACCGGAGTTCCGATATTGTACGCGGGATAAGCCTGTCGGCTGAAGAGATTGTAAAAAGGTGTCTCGATTGTGGTATTGTGGGACTTGGCGGAGCCACCTTCCCTTCACATGTTAAGATGACCATACCCTCGGGCAAGAGATGTGATCTCCTCATCATCAACGGTGTGGAATGTGAACCCTTCCTTACTTCAGATCACAGTCTCATGCTTGAAAAGGGTGAAGAGATACTTACAGGTATCAGTATTCTTATGAAAGCCCTGAAGGTGGAAAAAGCTATAATAGGCATTGAAGCCAACAAGCCGGATGCAATAGAATCGCTGACGGGTATGGCTCACTCCTTTAAAGGCATCACAGTTCAATCGCTTAAGGTTAAGTATCCGCAGGGCGGAGAAAAACAACTGATAAAAGCGCTTACAGGCCGTGAGGTACCCTCGGGAAAACTCCCGGTTGACGTCGGGGTTGTGGTTCATAATATCGGTACCTCCTTTGCAGTATATGAAGCTGTTCAGAAGAACAAACCACTTATTGAAAGAGTAGTTACTGTTACCGGGAAGTCGCTTACCAGGCTTGGGAATTTCCTGGTAAGGCTGGGAACCCCTGTCAGCTTTCTTATCGAAGCTGCGGGAGGCATGCCCGACAATACCGGCAAGATAGTCAACGGGGGACCAATGATGGGCCGGTCCCTGGTAAATACCTCCGTCCCTGTGGTTAAAGGCATGTCGGGTCTTGTTCTTTTTCCTGAAGATGAATCCACAAGGATGATCTCCGGGCCCTGTATCAGATGTGCTAAATGTGTATCGTCATGCCCGATGGGCCTTGAGCCTTACCTTCTTATGATGATGGCAGAAAGAGGTCTTTTTGAAAAGGCTGAAGCACGGAAGATAACGGATTGCATGGAATGCGGTTCATGCAGCTTTGCATGCCCGGCCGGAAGACCTCTGCTCGATTATATCAGGCTTGGAAAAGCCACTGTGATCAGGATGGCCCGGGAAAAGGTATTGAAATAAATGATAGCAGAATACTATGAGTAATTTGATAAACATATCTCCTTCGCCGCATATTCACGGCACAGAGACCACCCGCAAGCTGATGTTCAATGTGGCGCTTGCCCTTCTGCCGGCATTCCTTGCCTCAGTTTTATTTTTCGGTAACGGGGCAATTATTGTCACTGCAATTTCTATAACCTCATGCATTGTCTTTGAATATCTCTTTCAGCGATTCGTGCTAAAGAAGCCTGTTTCGGTTACTGACGGATCTGCGTTGGTTACAGGGTTGCTTCTGGCTTTTAATGTGCCATCGAACCTTCCCCCCCTTATCATTGTCATTGGCAGCTTTGTTTCTATAGCGATTGCCAAGATGACTTTCGGAGGCCTGGGGAACAACCCCTTTAATCCAGCCCTGGTTGGAAGGGTGTTCATGCTGATTTCATTTCCTGTTCAGATGACAAGCTGGCCCGTGCCTGAAGGTCTCAGTACCGGTTATACGGATGCCGTGACCGGTGCCACTCCCCTGGCGATAATAAAGGAAGGCATTAAAAACGGGGAGCCTCTTGTCAACCTGATGCAGACTATGCCTTCCCATACGGATATGTTAACGGGTAATATGGGGGGATCGCTGGGTGAGATCTCGGCAATCGCCCTCCTTATCGGATTTGCTTACCTGCTGATCAGGAAAGTCATCACCTGGCACATTCCGGTGTCAATAATAGGAACAGTAGCTTTATTTACAGGTATATTGTGGATGGTGAACCCCGAAACAAATGCTGATCCTCTGTTTCATGTTCTTACCGGAGGAGTGCTCCTGGGTGCAATATATATGGCTACCGATTATGTCACATCCCCAATGGTTCCGAAAGCAATGATAATCTATGGTTGCGGGATAGGGATTATAACTGTGCTTATCAGGGTTTTCGGGGTATATCCGGAAGGAGTATCCTTTGCAATACTTATAATGAATGCTTTTGTTCCGCTGATGAATACCTATATCAAACCCAGGAGGTTCGGAGAGGAGGTTAAAAATGGCTAAGACTGAATCAACTTTTAGAAATATGACGTTGTCGCTTACCCTTATATCATTGGTTGCGGCGACCTGCCTGGGATTTGTTTACGAACTCACCAAGGCTCCCATTGAAGCTTCAAACCTGAACAAGAAACTTTCAGCAATAAAAGAGGTGGTTCCTGAATTCACAAACAATCCGGATGCCGAGATGTTCCGTCTGCCGACAGGCGACGGTGACAGCCTTGATGTATATCCTGCAAAAAAAGATGATACCATTGTCGGATACGCCGTAAATACCTACTCCATGAAAGGATTCAGCGGTGAAATCAGACTGATGGCAGGATTCCGGCCCGACGGGACCATAATAAATATTTCGGTTCTTGAGCAGAAAGAAACACCCGGACTGGGGACCAAGATGAAGGAGCCTTCATTCAAGGACCAGTTCAAGGACAGGAATCCTTCTGAATTCACTCTTAAAGTTAAGAAGGACAGAGGGCAGGTTGATGCCATAACCGCAGCCACCATAAGCTCCAGAGCTTTCTGTGATGCTGTCAGCCGTGCCTGGAACACACTTGAAAAAGGAGGTTTAAAATGAATCAATTTCAGAACTTAACAAAAGGTCTTATCAGGGAAAATCCCATTCTTGTCCTCGTACTGGGGACCTGTCCCACGCTTGCAACCACATCCTCCTCACTGAACGGGATGGGTATGGGTCTGGCCACAACCTTTGTGCTTGTAGGATCGAATACAGTGATCTCACTGTTATCAGGACTTATACCCGATAAAGTCAGGATCCCTGCGTTTATAGTAATTATTGCCTCATTTGTAACCCTAGTCGACCTGGTAATGCAGGCATACGTTCCCGACCTTTACAAGACTCTTGGGATCTTCATCCCCCTGATTGTTGTCAACTGTATTGTCCTTGGCCGGGCTGAAGCCTTTGCAAGTAAAAACGGAGTGTTTTCATCGCTTATCGACGGACTGGGGATGGGACTGGGCTTTACCCTTGCCCTGGGTATCCTCGGTGCCTTCCGTGAAATACTGGGGAGTGGATCAATATTCGGATATAAATTCATACCCGGCGACGGGATACTCGTTTTCATTCTTGCTCCCGGTGCCTTTATTGCACTTGGCTATCTGATAGCTCTTATTAACCGGATCAAAAAGACCTAACATACTGCCTCCATGGAATACATACTTTTAATAATATCCGCTTTAATTGTAAACAACGTTGTTCTGGCACAGTTTCTGGGTGTGTGCCCCTTCCTTGGTGTATCCGGGAAAGTAAACACGGCCCTGGGAATGGCAGGAGCTGTCACGTTTGTAATAGTCCTGGCCACCATGGTGACCTATCTTGTTCAAACCTATGTCCTCGAAAAACTGGGCATCGGGTTCATGCAGACAATCACTTTCATCCTTGTGATTGCAGCACTGGTCCAGATGGTCGAGATAATCCTGAAAAAGATAAGTCAGCCCCTTTACCAGGCTCTTGGTATCTTTCTTCCCCTTATTACAACCAACTGTGCGGTACTGGGCGTTGCAATCATGGTTATCCAAAAGAACTACAACCTGCTTGAGGGTGTTATTTTCGCAGCATCAACAGCACTGGGCTTCGGTCTTGCCCTGGTGATACTTGCAGGCATCAGGGAACAACTTGAACTTGCCGACATCCCCGAAGGTATGAAAGGGGTACCGATCTCGCTTGTCATAGCCGGGATCCTTGCCCTGGCATTTATGGGATTTACAGGCATCGTTTAGGCTGACCGGAGTGTTGTTTTACCGGATTATTATTCGGGATATACCGGTATTGCCTTGGTTTTTTCTGTTACTTGCAGAAAATAATACTTTACCGGACCATGTCACTTACCGATTACTATAATATCCTCGGACTGCAGGCAGGCGCTTCGGCTGATGAAATAAAAAAAGCCTACAGGAAAAAAGCACGACAGTACCATCCTGACCTTAACCAGTCGCCTGACGCCAGGGATATGTTTATAAAGGCAACTGAAGCCTATGAGTTTCTTCTTTCAATAGATGCCAGGAAGAATAAAGGCGAGGAAGAATTCACCAGGCTGATGGAGGAATGGATACGGTACAGGCAGGAGATGGCAAGAAAAAGAGCAGCCTTTTATGCCCACTCATCATACAGCCGCTTCAGAAATACTAAATTCTACCGCTCAACCAGGATACTTAACGGAACAACGGTTATCTTTAACTTCGTAATATCGTTACTCGTTCTGGTTTATACCATCTATGGTTTTCTGTTCAGGCTTAAGTTTCCATACGAACTAAACGAAAAACCTCCGGTCTTTTCATTCATTATCCTCCTGCTCCTCAGCGCAATTATGCTCACAGGTTCAGTCATCTATATGAGATCCTATCTTGAAAGCTCAGGGAAGAAAAGGAAAAAATGCAGCTGACTGGCATGTTTTTTGATGTTTTATAGTTTACCAACAGGCTTTTACCTTGAATGATCAGTCTGTTATGATGACTATACCCTAAACGACACTACCATGAGAGACTTATTTCAAAAACAGAGGACCTTAATAATGATATGCATCATTATTCTGATCTCTTCATCATGCAGCAAGGAAAACGATGAGAAATTGCCAGGCGAACCAGTACCAATCGAAGTAACATCCGGTCAGATCTCCCTGATAAATTCAGAAAACACTTTTGCCTTTGATCTTTTCAGATCGGTGCTGCAAGCAAGTTCTGAAGACAAGAATATAATTATCTCACCCCTGAGTGTCTCAGTAGCCCTCTCGATGACTCTGAACGGAGCTTCGGGACAGACACGCGAAGACATACTGGCAACCCTGGGGATAAGCGGTTTATCAGATACCGAGATCAATCAGGCATACAAAAATCTCGTCGGAGCCCTGCTCGAAGTTGACAGGCGTGTGACCATGAAAATCGCCAATTCGGTATGGATTGAGCAGGACTTCTCGCCGGAGAAACCATTTATCGATGTACTTAAGGAATACTATAATGCAACTACCGGTGAGTTTGATGCAACGGATCCCGGTGCCCCCGCGATGGTCAACAGGTGGATTGAGGACAATACCAACGGACTGATAAAAAACATGATCGACGGGTTCAGTGACAATACGGTTATGCTGCTTATTAACGCCATATACTTCAAGGCCAAATGGCAGGCAGAGTTCGACAAGTCGCTGACGAAACCTGCACCTTTCTATAAACAGTCAGGGACTTCAGCAAATGTTCCCATGATGAGCCAGGAGGAAATACTCAAAGTTGTCCAGGGGAATGGTTTTGTCTTCGCTGAAATACCATACGGACAGGGTAACTATGTGATGGATATCCTTCTTCCCGACTCCGATGCCGGAACCTCTTCCCTCCTTCCCCTGCTTGATGATGATCAGTTCAATTCACTTGTAGCCGGATCAGGCCCCCGTGAAGTGGATTTCTCAATGCCAAGGTTTAAATTCGGATTCAAAGCAAAGCTTAAAGACATACTGGCCGACATGGGAATGGCTGTTGCATTTACAGACCAGGCTGATTTCTCAAGAATCTCAGAGCTCAGTCTGCGGGTGAGTGAAGTCCTGCACCAGGCATTCATCGAAACCAATGAAGAGGGAACCGAAGCAGCAGCAGCAACCGTTGTTCAGTTTGAACTTACTTCTGCACAACCCTCAACCCCCCTGGTTTTAAAACTCGATCATCCTTTTCTCTTCATGATAAGGGAGACAACCACAAACGCCATACTGTTCATGGGCAGGGTATCAGATCCGCTTGCAAACTGATTTGCTTTTCTGTTCCTGACTGAATAAGTAAGAAGTCAATAAAGACTTAATTAAAGCTATGGCAGACAACTGCTGAAAACAGGATCGTCAAAATTGCTGACATCTATTGGCCGGGCCTTGTTTTCGATCTCATGGATCATATCCACGATGGCCCTGTTCACAGGTACATCAACCCCATGCTCAGCAGCTTTACCAGTGATGTAGCCGTTGAGGTAATTCACCTCTGTCGGCCGCCCTCTTTCAAGCGACTGAAGGCTCGACGACTTGAGCCTTCTGTACTTCAGTCCTATTATCCTTATCATAAGGTGTCTTCTGAAGTTATCAGTAAAGGAAGAGCCGGCCACAAAGCGGTTGAAATCGAGTGAACCTCCGAAGACCTCTGTCTTAAGCTGCATCTTTTCAGCCACACTTACAGCTTCCCTGATTATTGTTATAAAGATATTCCTTACTTTCTTTTTTGACAGCATCTCTCCAAGGTAAAGGCCGCAGATCGCCCCAAGAGATGTTATGCATGAGTTTATAATAAGTTTGGAATAAAGATGTCCCATAATGTTACCCGAGGTAATCACAGGGACAACAGCATTAAGTGCTCGTGCGACAGCCTCCAGGTCAGCGTCGGGTTCCCTGCCGGGATAACCAAGTATGAAATCACCGGTCGATGTCATTATCATTCTGCCGGGTTCAGTCATGGTGGCACCCCAACCTGTGACACATCCGATTATACGGTTTTGTCCGGCTATTTCCCCGAGGGCCTCTTCACAGATGCCATTCTGCATGGATACCATATATCCATCGGGCTTCATGACTCCGGCAGCCTCCCGGGCTATCTGAAGCATATCCGTGGCTTTTGTAGCGTGAAGGATAATATCCTTCTTCTCTTTAACCTGCGAAACAGAGGTCCATGCCGGCATTGAAGCCATGAAACTTCCACTGACACCGCTTACTTCTATGCCATGTTCACGAATCATGGAAGCATTCCTTTCGTCGCGGCAGATTATTTCAACATCGAATCCGCTTTTCTTTAAAAAGGCTGCAGTAATGCCACCTATGGCACCTGCACCTAAAACCAGGAAGGTGAGATTTTTTTCAGGCATAAGTATTTGGTTTTTGATCAGATTCTGGCAAGGGGAATGACATCCTGCCCTGTAAACTGACCGTCAAGATATTTATAATAACCGGTAATTCCAATCATGGCAGCATTATCGGTGGTATAGCTGAACGGAGGTACATAAATATTCCATCCCCTGGTCTCTCCCTCTTCCCCAAGAGCTTCCCTGAGACCTGTGTTGGCCGATACTCCACCGGCTATTCCTATTTCCTTTATACCTGTACGGGCAGCAGCCCTGACCAGCTTCTGCATGAGGATCGAGATGATCGTATACTGAAGTGATGCACACAGGTCGGGCCTGTTGTTTTCAATGAAGGAAGGATCTTCCTTAAGCCTGTCGCGGAGAAAATAAAGAAAAGCTGTCTTCAGTCCGCTGAAACTAAAATCGAGATCCCTGATTCGCGGTTTCGTAAATTTGAAGGCGTTTCTGTTGCCTTCACGAGCCAGCCTGTCAATATGGGGACCTGCCGGATATGGAAGACCTATTACTTTTCCGCATTTATCAAAGGCCTCACCAGCGGCATCATCAATGGTATTACCTATTGTATCCATTTCCAGATGGCTTTTCACCACGATGATCCTGGTGTGTCCACCCGATACAAGAAGGCAGAGGAAGGGGAAAGAAGGTATCCTGTTGCGTTCATCCTTAATAAAATGAGCCAGTACATGTGCCTGAAGATGATTGACTTCAATAAGGGGGATCTGCCTGGCCAGAGCAAATCCTTTTGCAAATGATGTTCCCACCAGCAGAGACCCAAGCAATCCTGGTCCGCGGGTAAAGGCGATCGCATCAATTTCTTCGGGTCTGACTCCCCCTCTGGCAAGAGCCTGATCAGTAACCGGCACGATGTTTGCCTGATGTGCTCTTGATGCCAGTTCAGGAACCACACCTCCATAAGAGCGGTGAATATCCTGTCCTGCAATCAGATTGGAAAGTATGTACCCGTCTCTGATGACAGCTGCCGAGGTGTCGTCGCACGACGACTCAATTGCAAGAATGGTGATGGCCATTAAAACTTTGATTTTCCGTATAATTTCGGTTATTTTGAATCCGGATTACTGAAACCGTTCAATGCTCAAAAGTATTAAAAAATCATTTAAGTACTTTGTAATAATCGCAGGGATCCTCCTGGCGATCCCGACAGCTGTCTTCCTTCTTATCAGAATCCCTGAAATCCAGACCTATATGGTGAGCCGGGTTGCCGGTCACATCTCAAGGGAAGCAGGTGCAACAATAAAGACAGGAAGAATTGAATATTCGTTTTTCAATCGTATTGTCGTCCATGATATTCTGATCGAGGATAAAAACCGCGATACGATGATCTATGCCGAAAGGCTGTCTGCAGGAATAAGAAAGATAGATATCAGGAATAATGTGTTCAGGTTCGGGAATGTGAATCTCACAAAGCCTTCGTTCGCCCTGATAACCGATTCTGCAGGAGTACAAAACCTTTCATGGTACCTCGATCTTTTAAGCAGTGATAAGGACAGTTTAAAAAGTCCTGAAAAAATCAGTTTATCAATTAACCGCATCAACCTCGACAGCGCAGGATTTTCACTTATAGACCGGAGGGGCGACAGCAGCAGGATGATAATCGATTTCGATGATCTGAAGCTGGGCGGTATAACAGGAACTGTTTATGATTTCAGGGTTGAAGACGACAGTGTATGCATGACAATCAATGGATTGAACTTCAGGGAATCAAACGGATTTGTCGTTAACAATATCGATACCAGAATGATCCTGGCCGGTCGCGATATAGTTTTCAAAGATGTAAGCCTGATGTGCGACAGCAGTATTATAAATGCTGACATCATTGGGCTTTATCCTGACACAAGCGGCTCTTTCGGAAAATTCACAAGAGAAGTCAGGCTCGATATAAAACTGGGAGAATCACTTGTGAGCAGCAGGGATCTGAAATACTTTGTCCCTGTTCTTAAAGATTATGATGAAGCTGTCGCAGTGTCAGGAAAAGTCTCGGGATATATTGACGAGCTTAAGGGCAGAAACATTCAGATCTCATACAGGGACGAGACAAATGCCGATATTGATTTTGATCTGTCGGGCCTGTCTGATATTGAAGATGCCTTCATATACCTGGGAGTCAACGATCTCAATGCAAGCATAAGTGATATTGAGAAGATCAGGCTGCCTTCGGGCAAGAGGATTGTCATGCCTGAGATGCTGGCCAGGCTTGGAAAGATCTCCTTCGATGGCAATTTTACTGGTTTTACAACCGACTTTGTCACCTATGGTTCGATAAGAACTGACCTTGGTAGCGTCCGGACCGATGTATCGTTTCGGCCTGAAGGGAAAAACACGTTCAGGATCAAGGGACTGATTGCAGGTCAGAGTATTGATCTGGGAGAGCTTACAGGCAAAAGGGACTTACTGGGAAGGATTACCATGGATGCGGAGGTTGACGGCACCGCAGCATCGCATAACAGATTTTCGGGAAACCTGACGGCTAATGTCGACAGTATCGAACTAAACAGTTATACATACAGGAATGCAGTGCTAAACGGTACTTTTACCGAGAAGACCTGGGATGGAAGTGTAAAAATTGATGAGAGGAATATCAGCATGGACCTGCTCGGGATGTTCGACTTCAGAAACGATCTTCCTGAGTTCAATTTTACTCTCAACCTGGCCAATGCCAACCTTCACAGGCTTAATATTGACAAGGCAGATTCACTTTCGGGTCTTTCGATGTTGATGACTGCCAATTTCAAAGGATCGAATATTGACAATCTTAACGGAGAAATAAGAGTGTTGAATTCTACCCTCAGAAAATCAGACAATAAGCTTGAACTGTTTGACCTTTCCCTGAAGGCTTCGAGTGAAGGGAGCCAACCCCTCATCAGCCTGAAGACCGATTTTCTGACTGCCGAGCTTAAAGGATACTATAATTTTGCCAGGCTGGGAAACAGGTTCAAGGCAACTATGGCTACCATGATGCCATCACGTTTCAACTCTCCACCTCCGGTAAAAAACCAGAGGTTGAATAATTTCAGGTTCAACATTGTCTTCAGGAACAGTGACAAGCTCAACAGTTATTTCAACACAGGCCTTTCAATAGCTGAAAACACCAGGATAGATGGCTCTGTCATCTCGGATAGTCTGATTTCCTTCTCCCTTTTAACTGACAAACTGGATTTCAAATCCAATACTCTAAATGATATGTCGCTCAATGCCAGTGTAAAAGACAATGTGCTTAAAGCTGATTTACTGGCAGGATCTCTTTCAGTACTTGGCCAATCGGATCTCAGGGATTTCAGGATAGAAATAAACACCCTGCCCGACAATTTCAGGGTTGACATCGACTGGGACAACAGGGAAAAGATACTTAACAACGGCCATATCACTGCCAGGGGGATCTTTGAACAAAAGGTCACTCCCGAAGCCAATCCGGTCCTCAGGATAGCAATAGACTCTTCAGGAATCTACTCTGCGAATAAGCTCTGGATACTGGCCAATTCTGCAATCAGCCTCGATACCACGTCGGTAAAAATTGAAAAATTCAGGCTTAGCAATGAAGATAACTTCTATATGGTCAACGGGAAACTGTCGGAAGATCCACTTGATACTCTCCGCCTTGAGATGTCGGGTATAAACCTGTCATTTCTGAACAAGCTGGAGTCAAAAAAGAAAAACGGAAATGGGGGAATGGCGCTCGATATAGGAGGAATTCTGAAAGGCAACTTCCTGGTTACCGGTATTTACGACAATCCGATGTTTGAGACAAACCTGAATATCGGAGGATTCAGGATTCTCGGGAGCGAGTACGGCGACATACAGGCTGAATCTGTATGGGATACCACAAACAGGGTACTTGATCTGAAGGCCGGGAATATTTTCCAGGGAACAAGGATGTTCAATGCCGGAGGTACTTATGATCCGGTAACAAAGAAGATTGACATCGGTATTGAAACCAACGGATTGCCAATTGATGCTCTCAATCCCCTTCTCGATTTTTTTGCTTCAGACATAAGGGGAAAAGCATCAGGAAAACTAAGGTTGTCGGGAGAGCTTAACAAGCTGGATCTTACCGGTGCGGTGAAAGCCGAGAATACGTCGATGATCATCGACTACCTTCAGACAAGATA
>CAZBQM010000075.1:0-11925 GCA_964494045.1 uncultured Rikenellaceae bacterium | reverse complement strand
CACGATAATAATTTCAAATCCGGATTGAACAGATAAAAACAGGATAGTCATGGAAAGTATTGCGACAAGATTGCTGATTACAGCCATTTTCGGGGTGGCAATGGCTCATCTTGAAGGTGTCGTTGTGGTTTACCTGAGGAAGGTTCTTGGCATTCCCGATAGCGGATCGAACCATGAATACAATGAACAGGCAGCCCGTACCATCCTCAGAACCGAAAAGACAAGGGAAGCAGCCACCATTGTCATGCTTATTGCCATCGGAATCCTTACAGGAGCAACATGGTCTGAGCGGGCTGTTTTATTCCTGTGGACTTTTGCCTTCTGGGATCTGTTTTACTATGTATCGCTTTATATCCTTATCAGATGGCCACTTTCGCTTAAGTCAACCGATGTGCTCTTCCTGATTCCAAAACCATGGATAGCTCCTGTCTGGCTACCAGTCGGTGTTTCATCCCTTACCATAATTGCCATCTTTATTGCATTCATTTCGGGCATACTCTGAGCTGGTTTAACCGGCCGGGCAACTGATGGGTATTACCGGCCGGAGCTTATATGTAATACTGATCCGGGGTCAGTGCTGATGTTTATAATCATAATTATCATAATATTATTTCTTTTTGGGGTTTATTTGAATGAGTTATTGTTTTATTTTTGAAGCATTGAATTTTTATTCACTTAGAACCTTTAATTACTTATAATCTTTCATGATGTTGAGATGCACTTTTAATCTGTTTCTGTCAATATTTGCTGCTTTCATTATTTCAGGGATTCAGGCTTCCGGATCGGAGTTATTTCAGCAGGACACCACTGCTGCGCCTGCCAGAACTGCAAATAATCAGCCTGTTTACGTTACTACAAGGCTCACCACTCCCAAGCCTGTTATTGACGGGAAGCTGGATGATGAATGCTGGACGAAGGGAACCTGGGCAGGAGATTATACGCAGTATGTGCCAAGGGAAGGGGCAAAGCCTACATATCCTACTGAGCTGAATATCCAGTACGACGATAAAAATATTTACGTAGCCTTCAGGGCATACGAAGGCGAGCCTGACAAGATCAGCAGGAAATCGGGTCCGCGTGATGAGTTTGAAGGAGATATTATGGGAGTTAACTTTGACAGCTACCGTGACTACAGGACCGGCTTTGAGTTTAACCTGACTGCCTGGGGCCAGAAGATTGACCTTGTACTGTTTAATCCCGAAGACTGGGATTACAACTGGAATGCAGTGTGGAAGGGGAAGGTAGGGATGGAAGATTCAGCCTGGGTCGCCGAGATGGAGATTCCTTTAAGCCAGTTGCGCTACAGCAATAAGGAAGAACAGGTATGGGGTATGCATACATGGAGATATATTGACAGGCTCCAGGAGGAAAGCAACTGGGAGAAACAGACCAAGACTGGTCCGGGTGTGATGTACACCTTTGGAGAACTGAGAGGTATAAGCGGACTTAAGAAGTCAAGGCGGCTTGAGATAATGCCTTTTGCTCTGGGAAGCCTGGAGACTGTGGAGAAACAACCGGGCAATCCTTTCATGAATAACGGAAGGATATGGGGTGGAAATATCGGTCTTGATGCCAAGATAGGCGTTTCAAGCAATTTCACCATCGACCTTACTGTCAATCCCGACTTCGGACAGGTTGAATCGGATCCTTCAGTGATGAACCTTACAGCTTTTGAGACTTTCTATGATGAGAAGCGACCCTTCTTCCTGGAAGGACTTACAATCTTCGATTTTGATTTCGACCAGGAGAGCCTTTTCTATTCAAGAAGAATAGGTCATACTCCTTCCTACCAGGTCAGAGGCACAGATGATCTTTTTGTAAAGTCTCCCGATATGACTACCATCCTCAGTTCATTGAAATTCAGCGGGACTACCTCGGGCGGCCTTTCTGTTGGGGTCGTCGAAAGCATTACCGGCAACGAGTTTGCGAGGGTCAGTGATCAGGATGGCAACAGGAGTTCGGTAAAGGTGGAACCTCTGACAAACTACACCGTAGCAAGGATCCAGAAGGGATATAAGGCCGGAACCACTGTTATCGGAGGTATGCTGACATCAACCAACCGTGTATTGAATGATGAACACCTCACGTTTCTTCCTTCAGATGCCTTTACAGGAGGCGTCGATCTTATTCACCGTTTCAGGGATAAGGAGTTTTTTGTTGACGCAAAGCTTGTCGGAAGTTATGTAAAGGGAAGTAAAGAAGCAATGGATCTCCTTCAAAGGTCATCGGCACGGTATTACCAAAGACCGGGTGCCGGGTATCTTGATTATGATACTTCCAGGACCAGTCTGGGTGGTCACGGTGGTAAGATCAGAATCGGCAAAGGTTCAAAGGGATTCTGGAGGTATTCAACAGGAGTCAACTGGTTGTCTCCCGGACTTGAGCTGAATGACCTTGGTTATATGAGGACAGCTGATGAGATCGACCAGGAGAACGAACTTACCTATTTCGTCAACCAGCCTGTTTCAATCTTCAGATCGTACAATGTCTCACTGGAACAGTTCAATAAGTGGAACTTCAACGGGACCTACCTTGGTTCAGGTGCAAGACTTTCTTTTTCATCCGGATTCACGAACCAGTGGAACTTCCGCGCTAATCTCATATTTAACGGCAGGGGCACCGATATAAAGATACTCCGCGGAGGTTACGACATGCTCATTCCTTCTTCATTTCTGGCTTCAGGATCGCTCAGTACCGATGGATCAAAAAATGTCATCGGCCGTCTGGGTACTTCCTTTGAAAAATCAGGAAATAACTCCGAATCGGGTTATTCCATTGAGCCATCGATCACTGTGAGACCTTTTGATATGCTGAAGGTTGTACTTAGCGGAACATATGAAAAAAACACCAACGATCTCCAGTATGTCGGGGCAAGGAACTATCTCGACGACTCCAGGTATATCCTTGGCAGGATCGACCAGACTACCCTGGGACTTACATTACGGGTCGACCTGAATATTACTCCCGAGGTATCTGTTCAGTACTATGGCAGCCCCTTTATTTCAAGGGGAACATACTCTGATTTCAAGAGGATAACCGATCCGAAAGCCTCAGACTATAATGACCGTTTCAAAGTCTTCAGTGATCCGGTCCTGCAGTCCGACAACTCATACGCACTCGATGAGAACAATGATATGATTGTTGACTATACAATCGCCAACCCTGATTTCAATTTTCATGAGTTCAGATCTAACCTTGTTGCAAAATGGGAGTTCAGGCCAGGATCATTTCTCTACCTGGTATGGTCAAGCGACCGGTCGGGAAGATCGGCCGATTCGGGCGCTTCTGTGGGTGAGTCGTACCGTCAGCTCCGGAATGTGTTCCCGGATAATGTTTTTCTTATCAAACTAAACTACTGGTTCTCACTCTGAAGAATCTTTTCCTGGTAAAGGCCAGAAATGGATTTAATTAAAGTGTAAAGATCTTATTGTAAAGAGTAGCAGATGGCACATTCGGCAGAAGGAGCGGGGATGATAAAAAATTTACTCCTTGTCGGTTCGGGAGGTTTCCTGGGAAGCATGGCAAGATACTATGTCTCACGACTTAACCTTCTTATTGATATACTTTCAATACCGGCCGGAACACTCCTGGTGAATGTTGCCGGCAGTTTTCTTATCGGGTTTCTTGCTGGTATATCTGACAAAACAAACATCCTTCCGGGAGAATGGAGGCTTTTCCTTATGACGGGTCTGTGCGGAGGTTTTACCACTTTCTCTTCGTTCACAAATGAAAGCATGGTCCTTTTGCATAACGGACAGATGCTGTCATTTCTTTTATACGCCGGTCTGAGCCTTTTTCTTGGTCTGGCTGCTGTATTCCTGGGATTTTCAATGACTAATCTTTTTTAATATGGAGAGCTCTGTCAACAGCATTATGAAGATCTATGCCAGTACGACCGATAAGATCGGGATGAGACTGCTTTATGAATATGTTGTGAACCTTGCACGCCTTAAGGGTATTGCCGGGGTGACGGTCTACAGGGGTATTATGGGTTATGGCCAGAGCAGCAGGATCAGTTCTTCAAAGTTCTGGGAGCTGACTGAGAAACTTCCTGTAGTAATAGAGATCGTTGACAGTACTGTTGTCCTTGAGGATTTCTATGGAATCCTGGAACCTGAATTGATGAAGATGCCTAAAGGATGCCTGGTGACCTTTGATCCGGTCAGAATAAGATTGTCAAAAGCGGGGACAACAGTTTCTGACGGCAAAAATCTCACCGAACCGGCATAAATCTTCAGGAAGAAGGCTCAGGCAGAATGCCTGAAACCGATACTGGTCATATTTTTTTGTGGTGTTCGTCCCGCAAATATGCCTGACAATCAAATAAAGACCTTTATACTTGGATTCGCTGACGAAAATTCACATTTTTGTGTTGCAGATTTTACAGCCTTTTAATCAAAGCCTGATGCGATTTTTATCTGTTTAAATATCCGGTAAAAATGAAAATTCTGATTTGTGAGGATAATCCGCTGGCAATGAGAACACTTTCAGTGGTCCTCGAGCGTGAAGGATTTCAGACAGACACTGCCTGTGATGGTAATGAAGCGATCGAATACCTTCAGAAGAGTGACTATGATCTTCTTGTTGTAGATATTCATCTTCCTTACAGAAGCGGCCTGGAACTTGTTAAATTCGTCAGGTCAGAACAGGAAAAGGATACTCCTGCTCTTATCCTGACAGCCTTCAGTGATCCCCAGATGCAAAGGCAGGCCAAGGAACTGGGGATACAGGGATATATGGTCAAACCTTTTGATCCTGCCGATCTGATCGCAAGGATCAGATCAATTCTCAAGGTATAGCTTATGCGTCATTCAATAGTACATCTTTTACTTTTATTTTGTCTTGTTGCCGGCACAACCCAGGCATTCTCACAGGAGATAACTGATCCTGAAGCCGAGTATTCACGGATCAGGGAAGTGGCTTTCGCCGGAAATTATGAAGAGGCTGTCGCTTCTGCCAGAAAGCTTGTCAAAGCTTTTCCTGACTATGGTGATGCCAGGATACTGCTGGGCCGGGTACTTGGCTGGCAGAAGAAATATGAAGAGGCTGGAGCGGTTATTGATACTCTGCTCCTTACAGATCCTGATAATGCCGATGCCCTTTCAGCCAGGAGCGACATCACCCTTTGGTCGAAAGAGAGTACCCCGGTTGCAACCGACCTGAGGCTTGGCTATCTTTTCGACACCTTCAACGAGCCTTACAACCGTTTCTGGCAGGTCTATAAGGCCGGGGCAGGTCACAGGTTCGGATGGGGCCAGCTGGCAGGAGGTGTAAACGTCGGGAACATAAGTATCGGTAGCCCGGTTACGGATAATGCCACCGAACTGCAGTTCGAAGCTGAAGCCTGGCCAACACTCGGGAAGAAGAACTATGCCTTTCTTTCATATGCCTATAGTCCGGGAACCTATTTCCCGACTCACCGTGCCGCAGCTGAGTTGTGGCAGGTCCTGCCTTCCGGCTGGGCACTATCTGCCGGAGTCAACTACTATTATTTTGATCGTAACTCCTTTATTGCCCTTGCATCTGTTGAAAAGTATGCCGGGAAATACTGGCTGTCATTGAAGGGATTCATGTACTTCAAGGATGAAGGGCCTACAACCTCGGTTTATTTCAATGCCAGAAGATATTTCAACGACAACGATTACCTGCAGCTTACACTTGGAACCGGTACGGCACCCGATGAGCCATTCGATATACAGGCCGACCTTATGAGACTAAGTGCCCACAGTGTGAGAATCGCATGGAACTTTTCAGTTGCCCCGAGGCTGATGGTACGTCTTGGCGGCGGATATTCCATTGAAGAATATGCTGAAGATGAGTGGAGAAACAGATTCGAAGGAGGGATTTCCCTGTCTTATGCACTTAAGATGAAATGATGAAGCAAAAGATTATCATATTATTCCTTCTTCTGATCCCGATAACCACGGTAAGACCATCTGTTCAGATCTCTGATACCTCAACTATTGAAGAGATCATCGCCGGGGAGTCCGATCCTGAAGTGGCAGAAGCCATTAAGGATATTATTACAAATACCTTTGACCGTTATTCAGCCGACAACTACACCTATCAGCTTGGAGCCTTCAGGTTCAAATCCAACGCCGAAGCCATTCTTAACATGGCTAAAAAGTATATCGACGGAGATGCAATACTGGTTGATGAGGATGGCTATTATAAGGTAAGGGTAAGCAGAATGCCTGAGAGCTATGCAATGGTTACCCGTGGAGGAGGAAGTCAGCCTGAAGCATCTGACATCATTGATTCTCCATCATCATCATCATCCTCTGCCCGGGAACAGGCAGTGGTTATACCTGTGACTGATTCGGCCGTTGCTTCGCCGGAGTCAGCTGCTGATTCATTATCGGAGAATACTAAACTGACTGAAGTATCTGACATGGCCGGGGAAGCAGTAAAGAATATCCTCTTCCTGAAAGGTAACAGCCCGTGGCTCAGAAGGATAACCTATATGGGCAAGTCGATGGCTCTTGTAAATGCCCTCATCATTACAATAAGCATCTGCCTGGTTACCATGCTGGTTCTTCTCGTGTTCATCCTGCTTAACAGAAAAAGACTTGAGAAACAGGAGACTCTTATTCAGTACCTGAAGGAAAAATACCAGGGCCTTATAATCGATTATCTCTTTGGAAATGCCAAACCTGATGATTTCAAGCCTATTGCATCAGATAACTACAGGAGGCAGGTGCTTATCGACCAGATGATTGATGTAAGCGAGAACCTTAAGGGTGACGATGAGAAAAAACTGTTCACACTATACAAGCAGCTTGGCCTCGACAAGGATTCTGTGAGGAGAGCCTATGACAGACGCTGGCACAAGAAGATAAAAGGCTTCAGGGAACTGGCCTTTATGAATATTAAGGATGCCAATGACGCAATTTACAAGGCACTTGATTCAAAGAATGAGATACTGAGGATGGAGGCCCAGATAGCCCTTGTACGGCTAAGTGATGATAATCATTTCTCTTTCCTTTCAGATCTGAAAAGACCCTTCTCCCTGTGGGAACAGATAACCCTGCATGAACTTATCATACAGCATGATATCCCTGTTCCCCCCTTCCGCCAGTGGCTGGGTTCAACAAATCAGACAGTGGTGATGTTCTGCCTCAGGATGATAAGGGAGTTTAAGCAGAAGGATGCCGAGGATTCAATAAGAGACCTGTTTAAACATCCATCCCCGGAGATAAAGCAACTTGCCATTCAGGTGGCAGGTGATCTGGACATGAGGTCCACCCTTGAACCCATGAAAAAGATGTACAAGGATCAGGAGTACAAGGTCTGTCTTGAGATTGTAAGATCAATGGGTAAGATGCCCGATAAATCGATGCTTGGATTCCTGAAGCTTGTTCTCGACAAGGAAGATGACGTCCAGCTTCAGATCGAGGCGACAAAAGCCATTGAGAACAATGGAGAAGAAGGAGTCCGCTCCCTTGTGAAACTTATGAAGTCGGAATATAAGAACTATAACATCATAGTCAGGCATGTGCTTGACAGAAGGATATATTAAGAACTGATATGGCATTTGTATTTGCAAATATAATCTTCATTATCACCCTGATAATTTTCGGGTCGTATCTCCTGCTCGGGATCTTTTCAGCCGTGGCTCTGAGAAAATATCTCAGGAAAAACAGCTATATCAACTATAATTCACTTGTGCTGTCACCACTTAGCCCCAAGATCACAATCATTGCTCCTGCCTTCAATGAAAACAAAACGATCATTGATAATGTGAGGACACTTTTGTCACTGTATTACAACAACTACGAGGTGATACTTGTGAATGACGGATCGACCGACGATACTTTCCTCAAGGTCAAGGATGCCTATGAACTAATAAAGGTTAATTATTTTTTCGACTACAGGATCCCATGTGAAAGGATCAGGGGCGTTTACAGGTCAAAGAACCCTTCGTACAACAGGCTTACCGTTATTGATAAAAACAACGGGGGTAAGGCCGACTCACTTAATGCAGGAATAAACATATGCCAGAGCAATCTTTTTGTTTCGATCGACGCCGATTCTGTTATTGAACCCGATTCCATCCTCAAACTGGTCAAACCCTTCCTGGAAGAGAAGGAGAAAAAGGTCATCGGCACTGGCGGGGTTATAAGGATAGTCAATTCATGCGATGTTGAAAGGGGCCATATTAGGGAGGTCCATATCCCTAAAAAGATACTGCCGCGCCTGCAGGTTCTTGAATATACCCGGGCTTTTCTGCTTGGAAGAATGGCATGGAGCCATCTCGACGGACTTATGCTGATATCCGGGGCTATGGGGATCTTCGACAAGGAAACGGTTATCAAATGCGGCGGCTACAGTGTCAAGACCGTTGGTGAGGATATGGAACTTGTGCTGCGCATGAGAAGATATATGGCTGAGAATGACCAGCCCTATGAGGTGACATATATACCCGACCCTCTTTGCTGGACCGAGGTGCCGTCTGACATAAAATCGCTGAGGAAGCAGCGTACACGGTGGACCAGAGGGCTGGTTGAATCACTTAAGACCCACAGGAAGATGTTCATGAATCCTAAATACGGAAGACTGGGCTTATTGGGTTACCCATACTGGCTTTTCTTTGAATGGGCTTCACCTCTTATTGCCTTCGGTGGGTTTGTCTATACTATTTTTCTTATACTCACACACTCGCTCTTCTGGCCCTTTTATCTGCTTCTGTTCATCTTTGTATATACCTTTGCCGTGAGCCTGTCGACATGGGCAGTCCTTTTCGAGGAGATAACCTTCCATAAATACCGGAAAAAGAGGGATATCCTTAAGCTGCTTGCATCGTCGCTGCTTGAACCTTTTGTTTATCCCATCCATACCTATTTTGCCGTCAGGGGAAATATTGAGGCCCTCAGGGGGAAAAAGGGCTGGGGTAAAGCTGAAAGAAACGGATTTGAGAAAAAGAAAAAGCCTGCGCCGGTCTTTCCATCGACCGCAAAAGCCTAGTCGGCAAAGTCCGGAATAGTTGCCAGACCCTCAGACACAACCTGAAGAGATCTTTTCTCCCTGGCTATCGTAGGAGGCACGATAAGCCATGGGTCCCAGTTATACCTGTCGAGGGTTGAGGTGACTGTTCTCCTGTGGTAAACCGACAGGGCTATCCCATCCGAGGGTGCTGTAAAAATCTCATAGTTGTATCCGCCATCATAGCTTTCAGCTCCGTTAATGATCTCCATCTGTGTCGGATCGTAAAAGTAAAGCATGGTCCAGGGGATACGGATCTTCATGGTGCTTCCCGACCATGCCACTGCACTTCTTTCGCCGGGAGAAAAGGATACGGAGTTTTCGACAGGCAGTCTGCCAATCTCCTGGCTGGTATGCTCATAGTTGTCATTGATCCATTCCATAACCCTCCAGGCAGCGATGTCGCTGTTTAAGGTCATGAATTTCTGAACCGAATGATCGGCAAGGTCAAATCTGGATGTGAGTCCCTCCATATTATAAGGCTCTGTAACATAAAACAGGCTGCTGTCATTGCCCAGAACGATCTGAAGCAGGAACTCCGATCTGTTGCTAAGCTTCTTCCCGTTTGGAAGGGCTGACTCACCGGTGGATGCCCGGTAGGTGTCAAAGGCTATCATCACAGTGTCTCCGGCCGAGAAAGCATTGATGCTCTCAAGGTCGACCATAAACCAGCTGTTACTGTGTGTGGCTTCTATCCTGCTAACCGGACCCGAAGGCCTGTCGGAGCGATAGGCAACATAGGGAAGGATATTGGTCTGGTCGAAACTGACCAGACCGAAATTCTGCTCAGGAGATGTCATGTTGTGCCAGAGCTGGCGTGTAGGTATCAATCCTTCTCCGGCATTGATACCCAGGGCTTCCAGGTACGACACTATCCATGCAGGTTTGAACCATTCGTCCATCCATGCGAACATAAACCCGCCCGCACACCCGGCATCGGCTATGTTATGCATCATCCGCATATTCTTTTCTCCCTGTTGTATCTCCGAATATCCACCATGATTCATTTCACTGTACGACTGGTGAGCGCTTCCCCAGCTTGAAGGAACCCCAAACTCGGCAATGACAAGAGGAATGTCACTGTAATGCTCTTTCAGGGCATTAAGATAACCAAGGTAACTGTTGGGCCCGGAGGTATCGCTGAAAGACAAATATCCCGGCTCCTTACTTATAAAATTCGGGTAATATGGATAAGCATGGTAACTGGCGAAGATCCCGGGTTCAGGTGTCATGCAGCTGATACGTGTAATATCGAAACCGGCAACATCCTCGTCAGTATAAATCTCGGTCGGGTGTTCAATCGGATCAAGGGTTGGCCAGCTGGTGAAGCTCACCGGCCTTTCTGCCGAGTACTTCCCATCCTCATATTTAACCGTTTCATCCATCATCCCGGTAACGAACACTTCAGTAGCAGTGGCAGAACTTATACTGAACCGGGTGCCATTGTAGGAGGTAAGCAAGGGATTATTCAGGTCCGTTGAGTTAACCTCCTGGGGACTGATCTCCCTCCCCAGGATATACCCGGCAGTCCACTGCGATACATCGGTAAGATACCTCCCATATGACTTTCCATAGCGGAAAGGAAGGTCTCCCTTCCCGTGGACACAGTCGATCACTTCCCTGATCTCCTTCAGAAAGGCAGACCGGCGGTTTACGAGGTCATAACACCAGGGATCGTTACTGTCTTCGATCTCTTCAAGCCATATCCCCTGAAAGAGTAACAGGGGATTATCAGGATGCCTGTAGTTGTATTCTGCCAGCTTCTCATAAAACACCGGAGGATGAAGGGTATAGATCCTGATTGAATTGAACCCGGCTTCCCCCATCATTCTTATCCATTCCTCATAGGTATCTCCGCTAATGGCATAGGCAATCTCTCCGGGAAAGGTGCCGGGAGGACAGGATCCCAGGTTTATTCCCTTGAGCATCAGGGATCTGTAATCTGAACCGTCGTGCATCGCAATATGGTCGCCCAGGGTCCTGAATGGTACTTCCTGACGGGGTGTCAGTGTGAAATCAATAAGCGTATCACGCGAGACTGTAATATCTGTCAGCCTGACCGGATAGTAACTGTCGTGGTTAACAGAAGTGATTACGGGAAAGTGTCTTTTCCCCGAAGATTTTGTCAGCACAGGTTCCACCATCACCGGTTCAAGAGAGGAACCGGCTGAGAATGTTGTGAATCCTTCAGCCCTGACAAGCCTTCCGGAAAAAGTTTTGCCTTTGAAGGTAATGGCATAAATATAAAATCCCGGCTTCTGTGCAGCCCCGCTCTGATTGCAGCCATCCCATATGATCCTGTAGCTTCCGGGTACAACCGACGGGAAATATAACTCCGTAACCTTCTGCCCCGATAAATTGTAAACAGTAAAACGGATATCGCCCGAAACATCTATTATGAAGGGGACGTAAACGGACCTGGAAAAAGGATTCGGGAATGGGATCCCGGCTTCAAAAGAGCCGGACATATCATCATAGATCCCTGAGATCCTCAGTGAATAAGATCCGTCGTTGCCCGAAATGGCTGCATATTCTGTTAAGCCGGCAGTCATTGAGATTCTGGCTCCTGAGACCATCCCCCCATTTATGTCAGTCACAGTGCCGGAAATGATATAGTCGGAAGCATAAATATCTCCTGCTGCCCATAAATAAATTATGGCATACAGCAGGTACATCTTCAGATATGATTGTTTAAGGAAACTCATGAATATGTTTAACCCGCAGGCTTTATTTAGCCAAATTTAGCAAAAAGACCTTATAGTTTACATTTTTAGAATAAATTAACCGTATGACGGCTTTTCAAAGACAGGGCTAAAAACAGGCATCAGGCTTCCTGTAACGTGGTTTCCGGAGCTGTATGCTGGATGTCATGGAGTTATCAGGAATATTTTATATATATTGCAGAAAAAAGAGCATGAATCTTTTAAAAAGATTTATACCTCC
>CAZBQM010000074.1:0-12105 GCA_964494045.1 uncultured Rikenellaceae bacterium | reverse complement strand
TCAGAAGCGTCCGAATATTGAGTATCGTTTTGTATTGCAATAGATCGATGAATACAGGAAGAGACCGAACACACTGGTCTCGATCTTCCTTTCGAGATGCAGCAAAGGTTTTCCCCTTCCAATATCAAGGAAGGCGGCATACTCTGCCGGAGCAGGGATGGCCCTGAGACGCTGCTCCCCTCCCCTTATCTCGATATGATAATGGTCACGCAGTATCTGGAAGAGTGAACGGTTCTCGAAACTCCGGGCTGTTATCCTCGGAAGGTTTATATTGGCAATAAAACTGATGTCGTAGAAAACGGGGACATCGTGGAGGAGTCTCAGCCTTTCCATGTATATGCAGCCCGATTCGGTTTCGAGCTGCGAGAGTGAGAACATGAAGTCGGCCGGCCAGGGTCTGAGCTCAGGTTTCACTATTATCCTTGTCTTAAGGTTCCTGTCGCCCAGCGCCGAGGTGGTTCCCGACACCGACAGGATGCCAATTTCCCTTGGCAGGTGGTGAACCATGCTGCCCTTCCCCTGATGCTTACGTATATACCCTTCGCCTGCCAGGGTCGCCAGTGCCTGGCGTACTGTGGGACGTGTCATTCCATAGATACGGCAGAGCTCATTCTCGGATGGAAGGAGGTCACCCTCACTGTAGACCTCTCCTTCTATATGCTTTCGCAGGATCTCATATAGTTTCCTGTATTGAGGTATGGACCTGATTTCCTTCATGCAGGGGTAAATGTTCCTGTAAATATATTAATGTTTACTTGTAAATACAAGTTTAATTAAATAAATTTGTAACCATTGAATATAAAGATAATCGGTTTGTTATAGTGATAACATTTACTTTACTTATTATTACAAGTTATTTCTTCTGCCCGACCTTTTTCAGAAGGTTTAAAAGAGGCAGAAATAAGGTACGGAAAGACTAAAAGCTCAAAAGAAAAAATGGCAATTCCTGTAATAATGCCCAGGCAGGGACAGTCGGTAGAGACCTGCATAATAACACGGTGGTTTCACGTAAAAGGTGAAAAGATAAGCGCCGGGGACATAATTTTTTCATACGAGACGGACAAGGCGGCATTTGATGTGGAGTCGCCGGCTGACGGCATTCTGCTCGAAGTGTTCTTCAGAGAAGGTGCCGAAGTGCCGGTCCTGGCCAATGTAGCCGTTATAGGGGCTCCCGGTGAAGACCCGCAGCAGTTCGGCTCCTCTCAGACTGGAAAGGAAGACAGTCAGCCAGCCGGTATAACGGCTTCCGTCAGTTCAGAACATGAGGAATCTGGTTCTCCTGCCACGGCAGATACAGTTCTTTCTGAAGTGGTACGGCTGAAGATATCTCCAAGGGCAAGGATCATGGCAAAGGCAAAAGGCATTGACATAAGTACGGTCACCGGCTCGGGTCCCAATGGCAGGATCGTAAGCTCCGACATAGAGAAGGCGCTCTCCCTGGCAGCAACTACCGTCCGGGAGGTGCCGCAACAGGAATTCAGCGATCATCCCCTGTCCGGGATACGCAGGCTGACAGCAAAAGCCATGCATGAGTCACTTCAGAACTCCGCCCAGCTGACGCACCACATGAGCGCTGATGTCAGAAAGCTTCTCGAAGCCAGGAAGAAGATAAAAGCCTCGCTGGCTGCAAAAGAGCCTGGCGTCATCGACATTACCCTCAATGATATGATATGCTGGTGCGTGATAAGGGCTCTTGAAAAATTCCCCGCACTCAATGCCCATTTTCTCGGCGACAGTATAAGAACCTTCAACGCGGTAAACCTCGGAGTGGCTGTTGACACACCGCGGGGGCTCATGGTACCGGCAATAAGGAATGCCGGAGATATGGATATTAAACAATTGTCGGTGGAACTGAAGAAAATTGCCGACGCTGCCAGAAAGGGAAATATTGATCCCGGATTGATCCGGAGTACGGCTGCTTCATTCACGGTTTCAAACCTTGGCAACTACGGAGTCGAGATGTTCACTCCTGTCGTAAACCTCCCGCAGGTGGCAATACTCGGTGTATGTACGATAATCAACCGTCCCGTCAGTCTCGACAATAATACCTTTGCCTTTGTTCCGTATATAGGGCTTTCGCTTACCTACGACCACAGGGCCGTTGACGGAGGTCCGGCGACCCTGTTCCTCAAGGGGATCTGTAAGGAGATTGAGAGGTATGAGGCGTGAGCTTCTATGGTAGAGAGGGTATGTATGGTAGGAAAAGTATATATGAAAGATGGATTAAAAAGTTTAAAGTTTAAAGTTTAAAGTTTAAAGTAGAACAAGGAACAAGGAACAAGAACCGAGGCAAAGCCGAGCTCGCCGAAGGCAAACAAGGAACAAGGAACATTGGAACTCTGAAACGTTCTCTTTTCTTCACTTGTGACTTTTGTCTTTTATCTTTTTTCTTTAATACTTCGGAATTATAGTAAAACCCAAACATATGCCCAAGAGTCAGTATATTGAACCAAAAGCTGTCAGGAGAGCCCAGTTCATTGAGTTTGACAGGATTCCTGTGAACCAGTATAGCAAAACAATTGAAGAGGAGAAGGCTTTCTACAGCAGGGAGGATTTTATCAGGATATTCCGTGACATGGTTATCATACGCGAGTTTGAGACCATGCTTAACCTCATAAAGACAACCAATGAGTACAGGGGTATTGCCTACAATCATCCGGGTCCTGCCCATCTTTCGATCGGTCAGGAGGCTTCGGCAGTAGGTATGGCCTATACCCTTGGGACAGACGACTTCATCTTCGGATCGCACCGCAGTCACGGCGAGATACTGGCAAAAGGTCTGTCGGCAATCAGCAAACTCGGGGAAGATGAGTTGTACTCTGTGATGAAGAACTACTTCGGAGGCAAGGCTCTTAAGGTTGTCGAAAAGGGATTTGCCGGAGATATCAGGGCTCTGGCCATACGTTTTCTGCTATATGGGGCCCTGTCCGAGATCTTTGCGCGTGAGAACGGTTTCAACAAGGGCCTGGGAGGCTCCATGCACGCTTTTTTCACTCCCTTCGGCATCTACCCCAACAATGCCATAGTAGGTGGCTCGGGTGACATATCCGTGGGGGCTGCGCTTTTCAAGAAGATAAACCGTAAACCTGGCATAGTCGTTTGTAACATAGGGGATGCCTCCATGGGTTGCGGGCCTGTCTGGGAAGGAATAACCTTTGCCACCATGGACCAGTACCGGACTCTCTGGGGAGGAGAATACAAGGGCGGGCTGCCCCTGATATTCAACTTCATGAACAACCTGTACGGAATGGGTGGTCAGACGATGGGTGAGACTATGGGATACGGGATTCTTGCACGCATCGGAGCCGGAGTAAACGCCTCGATGATGCATGCCGAAAGGGTCGACGGATATAATCCCCTGGCTGTCATCGATGCTTTCAGAAGAAAGAAGAAGATACTTGACGAAAAGAAGGGACCTGTGCTGCTCGACACCCTGACCTACAGGATAAGCGGTCATTCTCCTTCGGATGCCTCATCATACAGGTCGAAGGAAGAGATAGAAGCCTGGCAGAAGGAAGACTCAATAGAAGCCTTTGGCAGCAGCCTTAAAAGCGCCGGCATAGCCGGTGAAGCGCTGCTCGGCGACATACGCGATGAAACGGTTGAGCTGGTCAGGGAGATGCTGCAGCTTGCCATAAACGATGACATCTCACCACGCCTGGACCTCAATTCAGATCGCGACATGATAGGCAGGATGATGTTCTCGAACGGATCAACCGACTGTATGGAAGACAGGACCCCGGAGGTTCTTATCCCACTGGAGGATAACCCGCGGGTGAAGTCGATCAGGACAAAGGAAAGGTTCTACAGGGACCACGACGGCAACCCTGTGTCAAAAGCCAGGTTGTTCCAGCTGCGCGACGGTATCTTTGAGGCAGTGATAGACCGCTTTTACAGGGATCCCACACTTGCTGCATGGGGCGAAGAGAACCGCGACTGGGGAGGAGCTTTTGCTGTATACCGGGGTCTTACAGAGGCGCTGCCATACCACAGGCTCTTCAACTCACCAATCTCGGAAGGCGCCATAGTGGGAACCGCCATCGGTTACGGCATGTGTGGCGGAAGAGTCATCGCGGAGATCATGTATTGCGATTTCCTCGGCCGTTCGGGCGATGAAGTGTTCAATCAACTCCCGAAATGGCAGGCCATGAGCGGTAACATAATCAGGATGCCGGTCGTGTTAAGGGTATCGGTGGGCTCAAAGTACGGGGCACAGCATTCCCAGGACTGGTCGTCGCTGGTTGCGCATATACCCGGACTGAAAGTTGTCTTTCCGGCCACTCCATATGATGCAAAAGGTCTTATGAACAGTGCGCTTCAGGGGACTGATCCGGTGATATTCTTTGAGAGCCAGAGGATATATGACACGGGCGAGATGTTCCATGAAGGAGGAGTGCCCGAAGGTTACTATGAGATTCCTCTCGGTGAACCGGATGTTAAACAGGCAGGTGATGACATCACCATACTGTCGGTCGGCGCCACTTTATATACGGCAATAAAAGCCGCCGGCATCCTTAAGGAGAAATACGGCATCACTGCCGAAGTGATCGATGCCAGGTCGCTGGTACCCTTCAATTATGAAACGGTCATAAACTCGGTGAAAAAAACAGGCAGGATAATTCTGGCAAGCGACGCTTCGTCGAGAGGATCGTTCCTCAAGGATATGTCCCATACAATAACTGAGCTTGCCTTCGACTACCTTGATGCCCCTCCCGTCGTTGTGGGCTCGAGGAACTGGATTACCCCGGCGCATGAGATGGAAGAATATTTCTTTCCCCAACCCGGCTGGATTATAGATGCCATACATCAGAAGATCATGCCTCTGAGCGGACATAAGTGCAATACCGACCTTTCAGATGAAAAGGTTCTCAGACTTAACAGGGAGGGGGTATAATAGATCCTTTTTGATATATTTGTTCCATAAATCATTCATATGGAAAAAATAGTAGAAAAGATCAGGGCCAAATCAGGCTTTATCATCGATATGGACGGTGTCCTATATCATGGCAACAGGTTGCTGCCAGGTGTAAACGAGTTTGTTGACTGGCTAAATTCATCAGGAAAACAGTATCTCTTCCTGACCAATTCCAGTGAGAGAACGCCGAAAGAGCTTCACGAGAAGCTGAAGCGCCTCGGAGTAAATGCCGGTGAAGAGCATTTCTATACAAGTGCTCTTGCCACAGCCAGCTTTCTGGCTAACCAGAAGCCTGACGGGAGCGCCTTCGTGATAGGCGACGCTGGTCTCATAAATGCCCTCTACGGCAAAGGATACACTATCAACAATGTCAATCCCGACTACGTGGTGATAGGTGAGTCTCACGGATACAACTTTGAAAAGATAGAGCTGGCAGTAAACCTGGTCATGAGGGGCGCAAAACTTATCGGTACCAACCCTGATGTGAGCGGACCTATCGAGGACGGAGTCACTCCGGGTACTAAGGCTCTTGTGGCTCCCATAGAGATCGCAACCGGCAAGAAAGCTTATTTTGTCGGAAAACCCAACCCCCTTATGATGCGTATAGCTTTGAGGATGCTTGGTGTGAAAAGGGAAGACGCCATAGTAATCGGTGACAGGATGGAAACCGATGTCAGGTGCGGACTCGAGTCGGAGATAGATACACTCCTGGTTCTCAGCGGTATCACTTCAAGAGATGAGATAGACAAATTCCCGTACCGGCCACATTTCGTACTTAACGGAGTGGCTGACCTTGTTCAGAAATAATACTGATGGATAACTCCAGATCATTTAAAAAAGAACGTAAGGATGTTGCTTCGTTCATGAGGCGGCTGTACAAGCAGGGCCTTACAACCACCTCGGGCGGTAACATAAGTATAAGAGCCAACGACGACATTATCATTATCACCCCTTCAGGAACTGATAAAGGCAGGATGAAATGGAAAGAGGCGGGAATAATGAACATGCTGGGCGAGAATCTTACCCCGGAACTGAAACTGTCGACAGAGTATGAGATGCATCTCATGATCTACAGGATGAGACAGGATGTGAATGCCATCGTGCATGCACATCCGCTTTTTTCAACTTCGTTTACCGCCATGAAACACAGTATAGACACCAATCTGACTGCCGAAGCAAGAGTCATATGCGGTGAACCCCGCCTGGTGCCGTATGCACTTACAGGAACAAAGGAACTTGCCGAACTGGCTGCTGAGAACATTGAACGTTCCGACATTCTTCTCCTTGAGAATCATGGCATACTGACGACCGGATCAGGGATCCTTGAGGCATTTGACAGGTTGGAGGTTCTTGAGCAGGCAGCCAGGATGACACTGATAACGGAGCTATGCGGGAGGAAGAAACCCCTGGGCAAGATCCGCCTCAGAGAACTTGACCGTATGTTCAGGTAAAACCTGAATAAAAGCCGCACAGGCCGCATGATACGGTGCAGACATATTTGAATACCCAAAACACAATAAATCGTGACAAGAAATTTTCTGAATTCCTTCCCCTCCCCTTCCGGGCTGACGGATAGTCTTAACAACAAGAGGTTCCCTGCCTTCAGGGAAGTAAACGGACATGTACATACCCCGTACTCATTTAGTTCATTCTCATCCCTGGAGACTCTTTTCGGGAGGGCAGTGGACGAGAACATTAAAGTACTGGGGATAAACGACTTCTTCGTCACCGACGGTTATGAATCATTTGCCGGCGCCTGCATAGACAATGCTGTCTTTCCCCTGTTCAACATTGAATTCATAGGGTTGATGAAGGAGGAACAGAAGAAGGGAATAAAGATCAACGATCCAGATAACCCCGGCAGGATCTATTTCAGCGGAAAGGGGCTCGACTTCCCTTACAATCCTGGTTTCTTCAACAGACTGAAGCTGAGAAGGGTTATCAGGGAAAACCAGGAGCAGATTAAGGAGATGATCGGTAAGCTTAATGTTCTTCTGAGCAAAGCCGATCCTTCACTTTCCCTTTCCTTCGATGAAGTCAGGACCAGGTACGCGATGCATCTTGTCCGTGAACGCCATCTGGCCAGAGCCGTGAGGGAGCTGGCCGCATCAAGGTTCACGGATCCTGAGAGACAGACTGTTTTCCTTGAATCGCTTTACAGCGGGAAGAAACGGAAGGCAGAAGCTGATGATCATGCGGCTCTTGAGAACGAGATCCGTTCCAACCTTCTGAAGAGCGGAGGAGCTGCCTTTGTTAAAGAAAAAGAAAGCTCCTTCATGGAGCCATCGCAGATAATCAGTATCTTAAAGGCAGCAGGCGGAATCCCCTGCTATCCTGTGCTGCTCGATGATGCCTCTGGTAACATCACCGATTTTGAAAGAGATCCCGGGAAGCTGTATGCCTCATTGTCAGCCATGAAAGTGGATTGTATCGAACTTATTCCCGGGAGAAATGACATAAGCGTTCTGAAAGACTTTGTACGGTTCTTCCACAAAAAGAACTTCCTCATCCTTTTCGGTACCGAACACAATTCTCCCGGTTCGGCGCCTCTTCTGGTATCAGCCAGGGGCGGGGTGCCACTTGATGACGAACTCAAGAAGATAGCCTGGGAAGGAGCATGCCTTGTGGCGGCCCATCAGTACCTGAGAGCCCAGGGAAGACAGGGTTATATCCTTCCCAATGGCAAATCGAGCAGCGAACAGAAAAAGGAACTGTCGGTTCTCGGTCACATGGTCATTGAATACTTCCTTTTAAAATATCAGCAGGATGAAACAGATAAGTGATCTGATCGCGATCTCACGTTATTACGGCAACCTCAGTGAGTATGTCATTGCGGGAGGCGGCAACACCTCTTACAAGGATGAAGCTACCATCCGGGTGAAAGCCAGTGGAAGGTCTCTGTCCACTCTTGATGAGGAAGGACTGGTATCACTCGACAGGCAGAAGCTCGACCTTATTTCAGGGAAGGAGTATTCTGATGACCCCATAAAGAGAGAAGAACAGGTTAAAAATGACCTTTACGCAGCCATCTGCGGCCAGTCAGGCGACAGAAGGCCCTCTGTCGAGACTTCGCTGCATAACCTCATCAGTTACAGGTATGTGGTTCACCTGCATCCCACCCTCATCAACGGTGTTCTGTGCAGTCATAATGCCAGCCAGATAATTCATAAACTGTTCGGAGAGACGGTACTCTTCCTACCCTATACCGATCCGGGATATACCCTCTTTAAGAAGATGGAAGAGGACATATTGCAGTACCGCTCAAAACACGGTGAGGATCCGAAGATAATCTTCCTCGGTAACCACGGGACTTTTGTGAGCGCCGATACGACAGAAGAAATAAGGGATATCTATGAGAGTATCATAACAGTACTTACCAGATTCATGGAACCTCTGCCGACTCCGATGACCCTCCCCTACAACTCTGTGATGCACAGGGTTTTGCCGGCTTTAAGGATGATGCTTTCTGAAGACCGGCCGAAGGTCATCAGGTACAGGCACAACCAGCTCATTGCCGGATACTATGGCAGCGAGCAGGAATTCGACAGGATATCCGTCCCACTGACACCCGACATCATTGTTTACTGCAAGACAAGATATCTCTATATCGAACATTCTGAAAGTCCTGAAAAAATACTGGATGCCATAAGGACCAGACTGCCACTGTTCAGACAGGAATATGGCTTCATGCCTAAGGTCATTGTGATCCGTAACGTCGGGATCTTTTCAGCCGGGGACACGGTGGGTGCTGCCGAAACGGTTCTTGATGTGTTTGAGGATATGGTGAAGATCTGCCGTTACTCGGCTTCATACGGAGGAACCAGGTTCATGTCGGCAGAGGAGATTGCCTTTATCGACAAATGGGAAGTCGAGAACTACAGGAGGAAGGTGTCGAAAGCTTCAGCCGGGGACAAGAAGTACGACAACAGGATAGCTGTTGTTACCGGCGGGGCGCAGGGTTTTGGTGCGGGAATAGCAGAAGCGCTGTCGGATCTTTCGATGAACGTGGTGGTGGCAGATCTGAATGAGCCGGCAGGAGAAGAGTTTGCAGCCCGGCTCATGAAGAAGACCGGAACCAACAGGGCCATCTTCGTGAAGACCGACGTGGCTGATCCCGATTCGGTAAAGAGGATGGTTGAGGCTGCTGTCAGTGAGTTCGGGGGTATTGACCTTATAGTAAGCAACGCCGGCATACTGAAGGCCGGAGGACTTGATGAGATGCAACCCGACATCTTTATGAAAACGACTTCTGTGAACTATGCGGGGTACTTCTACTGTGCAAAATATGCCTCGGAGGTTATGAAGATCCAGAACTCTGAAAACCCTGAATATTTTACCGACATCATCCAGATAAACTCAAAGTCGGGTCTTAGGGGCAGCAACCGCAATTTTGCCTATGCCGGAGCAAAATTCGGAGGCATCGGCCTTACCCAGTCCTTTGCACTTGAGCTGGCTCCCTACAGGATAAAAGTAAACTCGATATGCCCGGGTAATTTCTATGAAGGTCCTCTCTGGTCCGACCCCGTAAACGGACTTTTCGTTCAGTATCTCAAAGCCGGAAAGGTACCGGGTGCCAAAACCATCGATGACGTCAGGAAGTTCTATGAGGAGCAGGTGCCGCTTCGCAGGGGTTGCCGGCTCGGCGATCTCATTAAGGCACTGTTGTATATTGTCGACCAGGAATATGAGACCGGTCAGGCCATCCCTGTAACCGGAGGGCAGGTCATGCTTGGTTAGGCCGCTTCTCTTCCCGGCTTCGGCTATTACCTTACTGTGACTGTAACAGACGACCTGATATCTCTTGATGATGAACCTGCAGATAGCAGGTAATCACCGGGTTCAATGATCCATCCGTTTGTCTTTTCATCCCAGCACGCCAGGTCACTTACCCTGATGCTGATCAGAGCCATGGCCTGTTTCCCGGCAGGGACCATTATCTTTCTGAAGGCTTTCAGTTCCTTTTCAGCCTTATCCATACCCGGATTCCTGTCGCTCACGTATATCTGGACCGTCTCCGCTCCTTCCAGTCTGCCGGTGTTTCTGACCTTCAGTGTAAGATTTATGACATCGTCGCTTGTGTATATCTTCCTGTCGCTCTTCAACTGCGAATATTTAAAGGAAGTATAGGAAAGTCCGTGACCGAAACAGAACAGAGGGCTTATTTTCTTTGTGTCGAACCACCTGTAGCCGACAAGTATTCCCTCCCTGTAACTGACAGTCTGGCTGCCCGGGAAGGCATCAAGGGCGTGTGCCGGAGAATCTTTGAGGGCAACGGGGAAAGTGAACGGCAGTTTACCTGAAGGATTGACGTTACCGAGTATCACATCGGCGATAGCGTTACCTCCTTCGGAGCCGTTAAATCCGCTCCAGAGTATTGAAGATGCTGATTTCACAATGCTGTTTATGTCGAAAGGTGATCCGGAAACAAGTATCACAATTGTTGAAGGGTTGGCTCCGGCCACTGCCTTAAGCACCTCATTCTGGCCGAAGGGCAGGTCAAAGGTGGTCCTGTCGGTACCTTCGGTTTCGTATTCCCTGTTTGTTCCTGCAAAGAAAAGCACCACATCGGCACCGCGGGCGGCTGCCACTGCTTCAGCGAGCAGGTCGGCGTCGGGTGTGTCGTTGGTCCTGCGCGGTGTTCCTCTTCCTGCCGAAGGCAGATAACCCGGCACATAGCCTCTGGCAAAGGTGATGGATGCCCTGTCACCGATCCTGTCTTTAAGACCTTCGAGAGGACTTATCTCATAACGGGTCTTTACCCCTGCACCGAAACCGCCGGTAGCGTGTTTCATGGTGGCATTGTCGCCGATGACAGCTATCTTTTTTACATTGGCAACTGACAGGGGAAGAAGTCCAGCGTCGTTCTTAAGAAGAACCACGGCTTCTGAAGCTATCTTCCATGCTGTCTCCATATGGGCGGGGGTTGCCACCAGGCCGCCTGTTTCGGGTGCTGTTTTCTTTTCAGTCAGCATCCTGACCCTCAGTATTCTCCTTACTTTGTCGTCAATAACCCTTTCAGGCACTATGCCTGCTTTTACGGAGTCAAGCAGTGGCTGACTGAAAAAAGTTCTCCTGGCAGATGATCCCATCTCAACATCCAGTCCGTTGAGAGCCGATGCCACAGTACTGTGGGTTCCTCCCCAGTCTGAAATGACCATACCCCTGAAGCCCCACTCATCACGCAGCACCTTGTTAAGAAGGTAATCATTCTCAGCGCACCATGCACCCCTGAGTTTATTGTAGGCAGCCATCACCGACCAGGCCCCGGCTTCAACCACCGCAGCCCTGAAGGGAGGCAGATAGATCTCCCTTACTGTCCTTTCATCAGCAAGGACATCGACCGAACCCCTGTTTGTCTCCTGGTTGTTGAGGGCATAGTGTTTGATACAGGCAGCCACCCCGCAATCCTGAACGCCCCTGACATAGCCGACAACCATCCTGGAGTTGAGATATGGATCTTCGCTCAGATATTCATAGGTACGACCATTAAGGGGGCTTCTTGTTATATTGACAGCAGGTCCGAGAAGCACATCCTTGCCTCTGGTGACAGCTTCTTCGCAAAGCACCTTGCCATATTCGCGGGCAAGGTCAGGATTCCACGTGGCAGCCAGTGCAGAACCTGTCGGAAGGAAGGTTGCCGAATCGGTTGTAAGATGAAGGGGAGTCCAGGAGCTGTACTCCAGTTCTTCCCTGATACCGAAGGGTCCGTCTGCATAATGGATCTCGCTGATACCCAGACGAGGTATCCCTTCAGACACAAAAAGTCCCTTGCCATACAGCATGGCTATCTTTTCTTCGAGGGTCATTCCCGAGATGATGCTCTCTATTCTTTTTTCTTCTTCCATACCCGGTGTCACTTCTTTTGCCCCGGCATTACTGAATTGTACAGCCTGTGAGGAAACCTGAAATACGGTAGCAAGATATACCGGAAAGATTAAAAGCAAAGTATTTAACATTCCTGAAGTCTTCCGCTTTTGCCTGCACAGGTCCTTTGTTTTCATGCCAGTAAGGTTTTAATTGGTTTATTCTTTTTGTTCAATGCTGTTACAAATATAAATGGTTATGTGATGCACACGGGTCTTCAGCAGGATTTAAAAACACTTATATGATGAGATTCCGAAGCATCCGGATCCGCTTTTAACACGCAGAAACATGGAGGGCATGAGGAGAATTTAGTAATTTTAGCAGAT
>CAZBQM010000073.1:0-12274 GCA_964494045.1 uncultured Rikenellaceae bacterium | reverse complement strand
AACCGGCACCAGCCCCTCAAGCTGGCGTGTCTACCAATTTCACCATCTGGGCAGAGTTGCAAAGATAAAAGATAATTGAGCAAAGAAACAAATCGATTTTATTCATTTAAGACCCTTCAACAAACTTTTTTTAAAGTTTAAAGTTTTAAGTTTAAAGTTTAAAGTTTTGTCACTGTCGCTTCGGTCAGTGTCTTCGTTGAACTCCGACTTTTGTCTTTTGTCTTTTGTCTTTTATCTTTTCCTGTGCCCAGAACAGGACTCGAACCTGCACATCATTGCTGACACTAGTCCCTGAAACTAGCGCGTCTACCAATTTCGCCATCTGGGCAACTTTTTAAAGAACTTCGCTGTTTTCTGTTTCAGCGGGTGCAAAAATAATAAAAAATTCAATTTAAGTAAATAGCAAAATAAAATTATTTCAGGGAAGAAAGGGTTTCGGGTTCATTGTTCCTTGTTCCAGGGAAGAAAAGATAAAAGACAAAAGACAAAAGTCACAAGGGAAGAAAAGATAAAGTTTCAAAGTTCCAGTTTTCCAGTGTTCCAGTGTTGTTATCTATTTTATTTTGGAAATCCATATCAAGTGAATGCAAGTTTAGGCGTTGCCTGCTTGATCCGGGTTGATTTTCTTAGTCTATCTTGTTTCTGTTCATTTCTTTTTTGCCAAAAAAAGAAACGAACCAAAGAAAAAGCGGCCGGAAAAACCAACCGCACCCTTTCTTTTACGCTCGCTACACTTTGCTTCCCGCTACAAAAAAAGGGCACGGTTCGCACTTTTTCCGGTTTTGCCGCCCGCATTACATCAATATAAAGTCGAAAGGCCGTAATTAAGAAGCGGGTCTATTCAAATTTGAACTTTAGCTTTGAACCAGTGTTCCAATTTTCCAGTGTTCCAATTTTCCAGTGTTCCAATGTTCCAATGTTCCAATGTTCCAGGGAAGAAAAGACAAAAGAAACAAGACAAAAGTCACAAGTGAAGAGAAGACAGAGTTCCAGTGTTCTAAAGTTCCAGAGATAAATCCATCCATATATCTTTTATAAACTTAATATTCATATGGAATTTACTTGTGACTTTTATCTTTTATCTTTTATCTTCCATTTTTTCTTAGATTTCATTAATTTTTCCCCAAATAATTCAAAAAAAATTGCATCAGAATGCCTTCAATTAATTAAAAAGTATATTTTTGCTCCCTGAATCGAAGAAAAATGAAAACCGGTATAAAAAAGACATTCATGCTTATCAGACATCCATACGGCAGGTCTGCATAATCAGTGTATGAAATTTTTTATCCTGAAGATATGACAGACCTGCAGAAGATGCGGGTTTTTTTGTGACATAAAAACTGAAAATGAAGACGCAAACCGCCCATAAACACGCACGCAGATGATTGATACACATCATGATTCTTTTACTCAAGCGGAAGACTATCAGATAATTAAATAAATTTATACGAATCGACCCACATGCCATGCTACCACTGACACTTTTAAATATGATGTTTCAAACATGCGGGCTGCATCACACCATTAAAATCAAAATTAGATAATGATGAAAATTATGAAGTTCGGCGGAACATCGGTAGGAAGTCCCGCCAGGATGAGAAACCTTATCACTCTTATTAACGACGGTGAGAAAAAGATAGTTGTGCTTTCAGCCATGTCGGGAACCACTAACTCCCTGGTAGGGATATCAGACCTGCTGTATGCTGGCAAACCCGCCGAGGCCTCACAGAAAAACGAGGAGCTGAGATCAAAATACCACCAGGTGATAGCTGAACTTTACAACACAGAGGAGTTCAGACAAAAAGGTATAGACCTTATCAATACACACTTCGACCATATAAAGAGCTTTACCCTGACAGCCTTCACGGACCGTCATGAGAAATCGGTACTGGCCCAGGGCGAACTTATGTCGACAGCCCTCTTCTATCTTCTCCTCCAGGAAGAGAACATAAAGTCGGTGCTTATCCCGGCCCTTAACTTCATGCGCAAAGATGAGAATGATGAACCCGACACTTCCTATATTGCCGAAAACCTTGAAAAGGAACTTGCTAAATGCCCCGGCGAAGACATCATTATAACCCAGGGGTTCATCTGCCGCAATGCTGACGGGGAGATCGATAACCTGAAACGTGGTGGCAGCGACTATACTGCTTCTCTTCTGGGAGCCGCCATCAATGCTTCGGAGATACAGATCTGGACCGACATAAACGGATTCCACAACAACGATCCGCGGTTCGTTGAACACACCAGCGTGATAAGGGAACTTTCGTTTGACGAAGCCGCCGAACTTGCCTATTTCGGAGCCAAGATCCTTCATCCTTCAAGCGTCAACCCTGCCAGGATGAAAAACATACCCGTCAGACTTAAGAATACCATGGATCCTGAAGATCCGGGTACAATAATCTCTTCCAGGTGCGTGTTCGAGGACTATAAAGCCGTGGCTGCCAAGGATGGTATAACAGCCATAAGGATCAGATCGGACCGTATGCTGATGGCCTACGGTTTCCTGAGAAGGGTCTTCGATATATTCGAAGCCTACAAAACACCGATCGACATGATAACAACATCTGAGGTATCGCTGTCGCTGACCATCGACAACTCCAAATCGCTCGACAGAATCCTGAAGGAACTGAGGGAATTCGGAAGTGTTGAAATTGAAGAGGACCAGACCATCATATGCGTAGTCGGCGATTTCAGACCGGGCCGGACAGGTTCAGCTCCCGAGATCTTCGAGGCTCTCGATTCAATTCACCTCAAGATGATCTCATACGGCGGAAGCCCTCACAGCATCTCGCTTCTGATCGACACAAAAGATAAGACTGATTCACTCAGGTTATTAAGCAAACATCTGTTTTCCGAAGAGATATGATCACAAAAGAAATGATATCCAGGTTCAGGGAACTCAAGACTCCCTTTTACTTTTACGACCTCGACGTGCTTCATGACACGCTGAAACTTGTAAGCACAGAATCGTCGAGGACCGGCTTCCGGGTTCATTATGCCATAAAGGCAAATCCGAATCCCAGACTGCTCAGGATAATTGCATCATATGGTATCGGAGCCGACTGTGTAAGCGGGAATGAAATAGCCTGCGCCCTCAATGCCGGCATTGATCCGTCACTTATAGTGTTTGCCGGTGTCGGAAAAACAGATAATGACATCAGGTTTGCCCTGAAAAGCAACATCTATTGCTTCAACTGCGAGTCCATTCCCGAGATAGAGGTTATAAACCAGATTGCAGGAGAAGAGAATAAAACAGCCAGTATAGCACTCAGGATAAATCCCGATGTAGAAGCTCATACCCATAAGTATATCACTACAGGTATTGAAGAGAATAAATTCGGGATCAACCCGTGGGAACTCGAAGAGGTGCTCAGCACTCTTGAAAAGATGAAGAATGTGCATCTGATGGGTATCCATTTCCACATAGGGTCACAGATCACCAAAATGCCCGTTTTCCTCAACCTCTCGACCAAGGTCAATGAGCTTCAGGAATGGTTCGCATCGCGGAATGTGACACTTAAGATGATCAATGTGGGGGGCGGACTGGGTATAGACTATGAAAATCCATCGGCGATGCCCGATTTCACTGAGTATTTCAACCTGATAAGCAAATACGTCGAACTGAGACCCGGACAGGAGCTGCATTCAGAACCCGGAAGGTCTATCATCGGCCAGTGCGGATCACTTATCTCAAAGGTGCTCTATGTTAAAAAAGGCAGGAAGACCCGGTTTGCCATTATTGATGCAGGTATGAATGACCTTATCAGACCGGCACTGTATCAGGCACAGCATAAGATTGAAAACATCTCCTCGGACGGACCTGCCGAAAATTATGATGTTGTAGGTCCGATATGTGAATCAGCCGACGTCTTCGGCAAGTTTATTGAACTGCCTCATACTGAACGCGGCGACATCATAGCAATAAGGTCAGCCGGAGCTTATGGCGAATCAATGGCTTCAAGATATAACATGAGAGACCTGCCCGGAACCGTCTTTTCGGATGAGCTTCAGTAAGCTTACCGGTGATTCCCACGGCGAAGACAATTATCATATATACAAACAGGAAGGCGGCCCCTCCGTTTTCCCCCGTAAGATAGGGGAACCTCCATATTTTGCCTGGTCCGACTGCCGATCAGGCAACAGAAGCTATTACCGCAAAACGGCCTGAGAAATTCTCACGGACATGGGTTGACTTATCATCCATGCTTAATAATATTGTTTTTAATCAGGTTCCTTGTCATTGATCTCTCTTATCTTTGTTGAAACAGAGCCGAAGCGTAATAATCGCTATTCTGGTTTAGACGTTCCCTGTTTTATTTATGCAGCGATTGATTAATAAAACGTATTAGATCGTTCTGAGAAACAAACATAAATCAAAGCATCATGAGGAGACTGTTAATTCCCGTACTTGTTCTTTTCCTTGCTTCCTGTTCGCCCCAGTTAAAGTACAGTAATCTTCCTGAGGTCACAGCATGGGAACCTGAGATCGAGAAGTTTGAACAGCTCGATATCTCAAAATCGTATCCTTCCAATGCCATTTTGATTGCAGGCAGTTCAGGCATCAGGCTCTGGTCGTCGATAGGCCCCGACATGCGTCCCTATCCTGTGATCCAGCGCGGTTATGGAGGTGCAAAACTCAGTGATTTTGCCGTTTATGCTTCCAGGATAATATATCCTCACCCATGCAGGGCCATCGTCCTTTATTTTGATGAGGATATAAGCGGGAAGGCTGATGACAGGAGTCCATCGGAAGTAGCCTCTCTCTTTAAAAATGTCCTTCTGACAATAAGGAAGAAATTTCCAAAGACCCCGGTTTTCTGGGTTGCCATCACCCCTGTGCCGTCACTTTGGCATATATGGCCGGAAATCGAACAGGCAAACCAGATGGTCAGCAAGGTTTGCGAGGGTTTTTATAACACGTATTATATCGCGACCGACAAGGCTTTCCTTTCATCAACCGGACTTCCAAGGAAGGAGTTGTTCCAGAATGACTCTCTCCATCTGAATACAGATGGTTATAAACTCCTGTCGGGAATAATAAAAAATGAGCTTGGCAATGTGCCGTCAAAATGAAAAGATGAGTGAACGCCTGAACTACAATTTGCATAATTTCGCTATTACCGTTTAAAATATCTGAAACATGAAAAGAACAATATTTTTATTTTGCCTTGCAATTCTCTTTGTTAGCGGGCTTGGCGCCCAGGTAGCCACGAAGACCGGAGCTGGCAGTCAATCCTCTTCCTCCAATATGGTAGGAAATGCATTCTCGGCCATGCCCGACAACAGTCCCGTCACGTACCGGAATCCCATAATCCCCGGATTTTATTCCGATCCGAGCGTATGTCGTGTCGGCGATGATTACTATCTCATCACCAGCACCTTTGAATATTTTCCGGGAGTGCCTGTCTTTCACAGTAAAGATCTTGTCAACTGGGAACAAATCGGACACTGTATTGAAAGACCCACTCAACTACCTAAGGGCCTGAATATCTATGCAGCTACAATAAGATATCATGAAGGCACCTTTTATATGATTACCACCAATGTAGGAACAGGAGGTAACTTCTACCTGACAGCCACCAACCCTGCAGGTCCGTGGTCAGATCCGTTCTGGATTGAAGCCCAGGGTATCGATCCCGACCTTTTTTTTGATGAAGATGGCAGGGTTTATGTCATCTCATCAACCTTCGGACTCTACGAAATTGATATTAAGACAGGCAAGACACTCTCTGAGATAAGAAAGGTCTATAACGGCACAGGAGGTCGTTATCCGGAAGGCCCGCATATCTATAAGAAAGATGGCTTTTACTACCTCATGATTGCTGAAGGAGGAACCGAAGAAGCACATTCGGAGACCATTGCAAGAAGCAAGAGCATATGGGGCCCATATAACCTCAATCCGGCAAATCCGATTCTTGCCCATGCCAATGCCACCGGTCAGAACAATCCCATCCAGGGTGTCGGCCATGCCGATATAGTTCAGGCTGCTGACGATTCGTGGTGGATTGTCTTTCATGGCTACCGCTCGGTAGGCGACGGCGTTCAGCACATTCTTGGCAGAGAGACATGCCTGGCCCCGGTTACGTGGCCAAAAAACGGCTGGCCGGTCGTCAACGGCAACGGGACGGTTACTTTAAATATGACATGCCAGGTGCTTCCCCAGTTCCCTGTACAGGCAAAACCTGCGAGAACTGATTTCGACACTGACAAACCCGGACTTGAATGGAACTATGTCAGGTATCCTGAAAATGCAAACTACTCACTTTCTGCAAGAAAAGGATACATGAGACTTAAAGGTTCGGAACAGACCATGGAGGACCAGAAATCACCCACTTTCATAGGAAGAAGGCTGCAGAACATTAAGTTCACTGCAACAGCCAGACTCGAATTCAACCCTGCAAAGTCAAACGAAGAAGCCGGAATCATCCTCCTTAACAACGGGGAACATTTCGATTTACTTGTCAGGCAATCAGGAGGAAAAAGAGTAGCCGTTGCCCGGCTCCACTTCGGAAATGTGGTGCACGATTCGGAACCGGTAGTACTGAAACCAGGACCTGTCTATCTGCGTATTTCCGGAGCCGGAACGACTTTTTCATTCCAGTGTTCACAGGACAACCAGTCTTTCAAGGAACTTATAAATGTCAGATCAAAATTCCTGAGCTCCGAAACTGCCGGAGGATTCACGGGAGTCTATGCAGGCCTTTATGCAACCGGAAACGGGAAAGCCTCGACCTCTTTTGCCGACTATGACTGGTTCGAATATACAGGTAACTGAACCGGGAAGGATATCATTTAAGTAATTTGAACAGCAGACAAAAAAATATCAAAATCATGATATCTATGAATAAAATTATAGAAAAGCCTCAAAGCCGTCCGGCAGCTGACCCGATAAGCTTTACATCACCTTTAAAAAAAGCAGCACGTGCATTGCTGGTTCTGGCAATCTCAGCACTGCCATTCACTGTATCAGGCCAGTCAAAGACCGGATCATGGGGTGACCAGGGTAACGGCACATATATCAATCCCATTTTATATGCCGACTATTCCGATCCGGATGTCATCCGTGTCGGGGAAAAATACTACATGGTGGCCTCTGAATTCCATTTCATGGGGATCCCGGTACTTGAATCGTCAGATATGGTAAACTGGAAAATAATCGCCCAGGTATACAATTCGTTTGATTATCCGGGCTTTAGTTCCAATGAACAATATGGAAAGGGATCATGGGCACCTGCTATAAGGTATCACAACAACAGGTTTTATGTTTATTTCTGCACTCCGGGAGAAGGTCTTTTCATGAGTTCAGCAGAGAAGGCAGAAGGGCCATGGGAAGCGCTTACCGAAGTCAAGGGAATTGCAGGATGGGAAGATCCATGTCCCTTCTGGGATGAGGACGGAACAGCTTACCTGGGTCACAGCCGCGTCGGAGCCGGTCCGATAATAATCCATAAAATGAGCCCTGACGGGAAAACCCTTCTTGATGATGGTTTGACAGTATATACAGGTCCCGTTGCCGAAGGAACCAAGATGCATAAGCTGAACGGATATTACTATCTCAGCATTCCCGAAGGTGGTGTTGAAAAAGGATGGCAGACCATACTCCGTTCCAAAAACATATACGGACCCTATGAGAAAAAGGTCGTCCTTGAGATGGGTAGCACAAACATCAACGGACCACACCAGGGATCGCTCGTTGACACGCCCGATGGACAGTGGTGGTTCTATCATTTCCAGTCCGACGGAGCCATGGGCAGGGTTGTTCATCTTCAGCCTGTTGTATGGCAGGACGAATGGCCCGTTGTCGGAGTCGATATTGACCGTAACGGGATAGGAGAACCTGTCTATGTCTGGAAAAAACCTGATATCAAAGGATCATTTCAGATAAGGGCGCCACAGACTGATGACGATTTTAACAGCGGGAAACCCGGACTTCAGTGGCAGTGGAACCATAACCCCGACAACTCAGCATGGTCGGCCACATCAAAGCCAGGCTATCTTTTGCTTAATGCCCTGAAAGCCGGGAGTTTCCTTAAAGCCCGTAATACTCTTACCCAAAAGGTCATGGGAACAACAGGCGAAGTTGTTGTTGAGATGGATGTCACAGGACTGGCTGAAGGACAGAAAGCGGGTCTTTGCAGTATCGGAGGCAAAACGAATAATCTTGTCGGTGTGCGCATGAAAGACGGGAAGACAACTGTCTTCTTTGAAAATAATGGCACAGTATCTGAAGAAAAAGCATTTAAGGGTAAAAAGATATACCTCAAAGCCCGTCTCGACATCAGAAATCAGCAAAATTATTTCTTCTATAGTTCAGACAACAAGAGCTTTACCCCCATCGGTGAGAACTTCATGACAAGTTACGGATACTGGAAAGGCACAAGGGTCGGCCTGTTTTCGTTCAACGAACTCAATGACGGCGGTTCAGCAGCCTTCAACTGGTTCACTTACGACTACGACGGTCCGAAAGGCAAATGACGACTGACCTGAACATGATCTGCTGCCAGAACAGGTAAGAAAGCCGGAGGGCTCGTTGCCGGAGCAGCAAGACACCGGATAAAAAATCAGAAAGGCCGCATCCCTGATTATGGAATGCGGCCTTTTTTTGCTTTGCTGCCCTGCTTATTTTACCTTGATACTCCGGAGCCAGAGTTGTTTCCATCCTGTTGTGTCAGGGACAATTCCATCTATCATTCCGGGACTATATTTCCTTTCCAGCTTCCTGATCACTGCCTTCCTTTCGCTCCTGCCCTCTCCCTTGCCATGGTCCACATAATCGACCAGGGCAACAAACCTGTTTATCCTGTTGGGGATGACTTCGGGGATACGGATGAAAGCTATATCATCCTGTTTCAGGGTATAGTTATCGTGATTTTCCTCCCAGATGTCGGCATACCAGACGAAGGGACCAAGACCTGAAAAGACAATATAGCCATCATTATCTGTAAGGCCTTCAGCTTCGAGGTTAGTCTCGTCCTCCCAGTCAGGAAGGGTCGGATAAAGCCTGACGTCTGCACCGGCAACCGGATATCGTTCAGAATACTCAAGAACCTCGATCTCGAGCAGTGTCGGAATCTTAACCTCAATAGTCATATAGGCCTCGTCGGTATAGCCATTCTCCGACCATACTTTGAGTTTAACCTCATAGCTTCCTGAAACATTGAACGAATGAGCGGGATCGGGTTCATCGGAGACATAACCGTCACCAAAATCCCAGCTGAACCTGACGGCATTATCAGATTGGTTATTGAAATAAACCACCTCTCCTACAACCGGATCACCGGGAGTGGCGGAGAAATAAGCCTCAGGGTCAAGTTCACATGAATTCAGGAGAATAGGCAGGAACACCAGAAGAAGATAGACAAGCTTTTTCATTTTTACTGTGTTTTATTATAATGATTCAAATTATGTGCCATCCAAAAGTTATTTGCCATCTAAAAGACGGATTCAGGAAAAAAACGCCGCATTTCATGGAAAAGATTTTTAAATAAACACGCGGATGAAAAAAAATGTTCCGGATATTGAAAAATGACGCCAGGAAAATCACCTCCCCGGATGTCTCATAAACCGATATTACCGCTCATACTCAATAAATATTGGCATATCCTATTGGAAAAACAATTATCTTTGCACTCCAAAATAACAGAGCAACGATTAATGATTACGATAACATTTCCTGATGGGTCCGCAAAGGAATATGAAAGCGGAATAAGTGGTCTGGAGGTAGCTGAGAGCATCAGTCCCAGGCTGGCAAAAGAAGTATATGCTGCAACCGTCAATGGTGAGATACGCGATCTTACGCGTCCGATTACCGGGAACGCCACTGTAAAGTTCCATAAATGGGATGACGGGGAAGCGAAGCATGCCTTCTGGCACTCTTCGGCTCACCTTATGGCCGAAGCTTTGGAAGCTGTTTTCCCGGGCATGAAATTCGGGATCGGTCCTGCCATTGAAAACGGATTCTACTATGATGTGGATCCCGGTGAGGGCAAGGCTATAACGGAAGCTGACCTTGTGAAGGTTGAAGAGAAGATGAAAGAGCTTGCAGCAGCCAACCTCGTGTTCAAAAGACGGGATGTCAGCAAGAAAGAAGCAATGGATTTCTTCACAAAGAAAGGTGATGAGTACAAGACTGAGCTCATTTCCGAACTTGAAGACGGGACCATCTCTCTTTACACCCAGGGTAACTTCACCGATCTCTGCCGCGGTCCGCACCTCCCATCGACTGAACCCATAAAGGCAATCAAGCTGCTCAGCCTTGCAGGAGCTTACTGGCGGGGTGATGAAAAGCATAAGATGCTTACAAGGATTTATGGTATCACCTTTCCGAAGCAGAAAATGCTTGACGAATATCTGCTGTTTCTTGAGGAAGCTAAAAAAAGAGATCACAGGAAGATAGGTAAAGAACTAGAGCTCTTTACATTTTCACCCAAGGTTGGTATGGGACTTCCCCTCTGGATGCCAAAAGGTTCAGATGTCCGCCAGACTCTTATTACATTCCTCACCGGTGTGCTGAAGAGAAGAGGTTATAAGATTGTGACGACACCACATATTGGTAATGTAAATCTGTACAAGACATCGGGGCATTTCGAGAAGTACGGGGCAGACTCGTTCCAGCCGATCTCCACCCCCCAGGAAGGTGAACAGTTTATGCTTAAGCCAATGAACTGCCCGCACCATTGCGAGATATACAATGCGACGCCTCATTCGTACAAGGACCTTCCACTTAGGATGGCCGAATTCGGAACGGTGTACAGGTATGAGCAGAGCGGTGAGCTGCACGGGCTTACCAGGGTCAGAAGTTTTACCCAGGATGATGCCCATCATTTCTGCCGTCACGACCAGTTGCGCGACGAGTTCAAAAGCATTATCGAGCTTATACTTTATGTCTTCAAAATACTGAATTTCAACGATTTCTCAGCACAGATATCGCTTCGCGACCCTGATAACAAACAGAAATATATTGGTTCTGAGGAAAACTGGGAAAAGGCTGAAAGGGATATCATTGAGGCTGCAGGAGAAATGAACCTGGTAACAACGATTGTTCCGGGTGAGGCTGCCTTCTATGGTCCGAAACTCGATTTCATGGTAAAGGACGCCATTGGCAGAAAGTGGCAGCTGGGTACGATCCAGGTTGATTACAACCTGCCTGACCGCTTCGACCTTACATATAACGGAAGCGACAACCAGAAGCACAGACCCGTTATGATACACAGGACCATCTTTGGTTCGCTTGAGAGATTTGTTGCCGTACTCATCGAAAACACATCGGGGAAATTTCCCCTTTGGCTCGCTCCCGAAAAAGCCATCGTTCTACCTATCAGTGAAAAATTCAATGATTATGCTTTGAAAGTTTTGGAAATTCTAAATAATTCCGATATTTGCACGTTAATTGATGACAGGAGTGAAAAAATAGGTAAGAAGATAAGGGATAATGAATTAAAGAGGATCCCATACCTTCTGGTGATAGGCGAAAAAGAGGTTGAGAACGGAACAATTTCTGTCAGAAAGCAGGGTGAAGGCGATAAAGGAGCGATGAAAGTTGAAGAATTTATAAATTTCATTAATTCTGAAATAGCAAAAGAAGTTGCAATTTAAATGAAATTGGAGATAAATTCAGTACTAACAAAAAATAGGAGGAAATAGCTATAAGCGGACCTATAAGGCGAAGTCCAGGCAGGGTAACCCAGCCGGCTCACAAAATAAACAACAGGATCACTGCAAGAGTGGTCAGGGTTGTTGGTGAAGAAATTGAAGCAGAGGTAATGAGTATTCAGGATGCCCTGAGGCTGGCAGACAAACTTGAACTCGACCTGGTTGAGATTTCACCGAATGCAGATCCCCCTGTATGCAGAATTGTTGATTATCAGAAATTTCTTTATCAGCAGAAGAAGAAGCAGAAAGAGATAAAGGCAAAAGTTGCCAGAATCGTTGTTAAAGAGATAAGATTTGGTCCGAATACTGATGAGCACGACTACAACTTCAAGCTCAGGCACGCTATTAAATTCCTCGAAGAAGGAGCAAAAGTGAGGGCTTATGTGTTCTTTAAAGGCCGGTCCATTCTTTTCAAGGAGCAGGGAGAAGTTCTCCTGCTTCGTTTTGCAAACGACCTCGAAGAATATGGAAAGGTTGAGCAGTTACCAAGGCTTGAGGGGAAAAGAATGATCATCTCCTTTTCACCCAAAAAGAAGAAATAGTTTTTTTAACATATATTTTACAGAAGGAAAATGCCAAAGATGAAAACGAATCCGGGAGCAAAGAAGAGATTCTCTCT
>CAZBQM010000072.1:7243-12349 GCA_964494045.1 uncultured Rikenellaceae bacterium | reverse complement strand
TTATATATTAATTGTTTACAAAGGTTTTGTAAAAAATCTTTTGGACACTAGTGACTTGCTTTTATTAATCACTTTATTCCTTGTCTGTAATATTATTTATTCTCAAAATGGTACATACAGATGCAATTTTCAAAAGTTTACTGATGAAAATGATTCATCCAGAAACAAAGAGCATAATAACTCAATGTTGGTAACAATTGAAATAAATGAGTATACAGGCGGATCAGTATTGGTAACATGGTTACCAGACAATACTATATACAAATGGGTCCTTACAAGAAAGATTGACGATTTTACGACTCCAGATGGAGTCAAGTTTAGTAACTATGGTGCCAGATTCAGTCTTGAAAATGTCTTGGCTAATAAGGAAAGTATAGTTAGTCTAATAAATGATCCTTCGGAGAATACCTTACATCTGGCAGTTAACAATCCAGAAGCTGGAACAACAAACTGGTATTATTATTTAACGAAGGTAACCTATTGATTTATAATGATGCTATTTGTACAAATACTATTCTTTTTGTTGACATTTGAATATGATATACTTGGAGGACCTGCTGTTCAAGAAAATCAGCAGGTCATTTACTCCATAAATGAATATGCCACAACAAATGTTGTAAGACAGGGACAAGATGTCCCGTGGGGTGAAATTAAAAGGCTTCAATCCTCGTACATTTTGATAAGGAGAAAATCGGAGGACCTAACCTATATTAATATTACTATAAACGGGCAGTTTGCTTATGGAGGTTACTTTAGGCTGCATAGTATCTCAGGTAATGTCGCCAAATATGTTAGAAACGATAACTCAATGAAGGAAGATTTTTTACTTGTAAATTTCCCTTTGTCTGAGTTAAGTGAATCTCAGGACCATGATGAATCTATCGAGATGAAATTATTGAATTACAAAACTTCATATGGATTGTTTATAAAATTTTAAATTGTTTCAGTAATGTTTCAGTAGAAGCACAATAAAAAATGCGCAAACTCTCAATAATAGGATGAATGCGCATTTTATTTTGTTGCTCCGTCAGGGCTCGAACCTGAACTTTTCTGATCCAGAGTCAGACGTGTTGCCAATTACACCACGGAGCAGTTTGAAGGCTGCAAATATAATTTATTTCCTGAAAAAACACAATATGTTTTTTATCCTTCATAATTTTCACATCCTTGTCTGTCATATTCCGTGAAAACCGGAACCCACTACAGTCTACCTGTTTACCTTAGCCCAGGTGTCCTTCAGCGAGACAGTCCGGTTGAAAACAGGCTTCCCTGGCTTTGAGTCCTGATCAACACAGAAATAGCCAAGCCGCATGAACTGGAACTTATCGAGCGGACCGGCTTTTTCCAGCGATGGCTCAAGTTTGCACCCGCGAAGCACCTTAAGTGAATCAGGATTGAGATACTTCCTGTAGTCCTCATCCTTCTGCCCGGCCGGATCTTCATGATCAAAAAGCCTGTCGTAAAGCCTTACCTCGGCATCAATGGCATGCGATGCCGAGACCCAGTGAAGCGTACCCTTTACCTTCCTCTCGGAAGTCTTGCCTCCGCTCCGCGTATCAGGATCATACACACAACGAACCTCTGTTATCTCGCCCGTCACCGGATCCTTATCAAAACCTTCACATTTTACAATATAGGCTCCCTTAAGTCTTACCTCGGCACCAGGCGCCAGCCTGAAAAACTTATGAGGGGGATTCTCCATGAAGTCGTCCCTTTCAATATATACCTCCCTGGTAAATGGAACTTCTCTTGTCCCCATACTCTCGTCCTCGGGATTGTTTATAAGCTGCATGTTCTCAACCCTGCCTTCAGGATAGTTGGTTATGATAACCTTCAGGGGATCAAGGACACCGAATACCCTGGGCGCCCTTATATTAAGATCTTCCCTTACAGCATGTTCAAGCAGTGATACATCGTTGATGGCTTCCACCTTGGTATAACCAATAAGCTCAATAAACCGCCTGATCGATTCAGGGGTATAGCCCCTTCTCCTTAATCCGCACAGGGTCGGCATCCTTGGATCGTCCCAACCACTTACATAACCTTCCCTGACAAGCTCGAGAAGCTTTCTCTTGCTCATCACGGTGTAGGTGAGGTTAAGCCTGTTGAACTCGATCTGCCGGGGCCTGTAATCGTCAGTCATGAGCTGGTCGATGAACCAGTCGTACAGTGGCCTGTGAACTTCAAACTCAAGGGTGCACAGCGAATGAGTGATGCCCTCAAAGTAGTCACTCTGACCATGGGCAAAATCGTACATGGGATAGACCTTCCACTTGTCACCGGTCCGGTGATGGGCCGACTTTATGATCCTGTAAATGATGGGATCGCGCATGTGCATGTTAGGAGACGCCATACCGGTTCTGGCTCTCAGAACCTTGCTCCCTTCCTCAAACTCACCCTGGTTCATCCTCGCGAACAGGGAGAGGTTCTCTTCAACACTGCGGTTCCTGAAAGGACTCTCTGTACCCGGCTGGGTCGGAGTCCCTTTTTGCATCGAAATGACATCGGCCGGCTGATCATCAACAAAGGCAAGCCCTCTTTTTATCAGATCGACGGCAAACTCATACAGTCTTTCAAAATAGTCAGAAGCATAGAACTCCCTGTCCTCCCAGTCGAAACCGAGCCAGCGGATATCCTCTTTTATTGAATCAATGTATTCAACGTCTTCCCTGACAGGATTTGTATCATCGAAGCGAAGATTGCATTTCCCGCCATACTTCTTTGCCATTCCGAAATCAAGACAGATGGCTTTGGCGTGACCAATATGCAGATATCCGTTTGGTTCGGGAGGAAACCTTGTATGTATCCTTCCGGCATTCTTTCCTTCCCTGATATCGTCAATAATGAACTGTTCAATAAAGCTTACAGGTGACTTTGACTCGTCTTTCTCTACGTTGAATTCTTCCTCCATACTCTTTAAATAAGAGTACAAAAATAGAATGAATTGAGAAGCTTTCTGCAAAGCTTCTCAATTATTAAAAGAATTGTATGTTTTTTTCTGTCAGAGCGAACGCGGTGACTTGCCCTCCCTCCAGTGTTCCTCTATCTTCTCGAGCGTCACGTTTTTTGTCTCGGGAATAAAGAAATAGCCCCAGACCAATCCCAGGATCCCGACAAGGGCATAGAGATAGAAGGCGCCGGCCGGGTTCCCGAGGTCTTCACCTTTAAGGACTATCTCTGACCCGGGGAGGGTGAGACCTTTGACTATCTTAAAGAAGGTGAAGGCCACAACCCCGTTGAAGAGCCAGTTCGACAATGCTCCGATACTCGAACCTATTCCCCTGTGTTTCAGAGGGAACACTTCGGAGATTATCAGCCAGCCGAGAGGGCCGAGACTGATAGCAAAGAAGGCAATATAAACCCACACCAGGGAGATGGTCAGCCATTTTATTGACTCACCCAGGGTGGCCTGCAGGGCAAAACACGACCCCATGGCAATAAGCGCTATTATCATCCCGCTTAACCCCAGGAAGTACAGTTTCCTTCTTCCAAGTTTATCGATAAGGAATAGTGAGACAATGGTAAAGGCCACGTTTACAACACCAACACTTACCGAGGCCCAGACGGCAGCCTGTGCATCAGCGAAACCCGACATGAGAAAGATCTTGGGACTGTAGTAGATGATTGTGTTGATGCCGGTGAACTGCTGGATAAACATTATTCCGACAGCAATGATAAGAGGTACACGCAGCCATTTCTGGAATATTCCCGTCCAGTTGATCTTGTTCTCACTGGCTTCCATGTCGAATTTCATTTTGGTTATCACTTCCTCGACAAGATGGGGCTCCTCAACTTTCTGAAGAACCCTGCGGCATTCACCTTCATACCCCTTGCTGATCAGCCAGCGCGGAGTCTCGGGAAGGAAAATCATCCCGGTGAACATGATAAAAGCGGGGATGACCCCGACATAGAACATGGGCCTCCAGCATGAGGTAAAGGCCGGATCGCTGTCAGGTACTGCAAAGGCGGAATCGCTGAGATAGGAGACCATGATCCCGATAGTGATGAGAAGCTGGAACATCGAAACCAGCGTTCCCCTGCTCTTTGTCGGCGAGATCTCGGCTATATACAGGGGAACGGCAAAGGATGATACCCCGATTGCTATACCGAGGAAGAACCTGGCAAAAACAAGCATCATGGCACTCGTCGCTGCCCCCGACCACAGTGCCCCGATAGCAAAAATGACAGCCGATGCAAGAATCACTTTCTTTCTTCCGATGATATCGGCAATCCTCCCGCTCGACATTGCACCGATTACGGCACCTGCGAGACCAGATGTTGTTATTATTTCAACCCAGCTGTCGGAGATCCCGAAAGCTTTCTGAAAAAAGGGAATGGCACCGGAGATTACACCCGTATCAAATCCGAACAATAACCCACCGGTTGCTGCCACAGTGGCAATAACAGCCACAAGCGCCTTGTTCTGCCTGTTGTTTGTTTCCGACATAGATAAAGACTTTTAAGGATAATCAGGTAATAAATATCACCCCTAAGTTAACAATTGAAATGATATAATCTACCCCGTAAAGAACAACAATCCAGGTAAAATCTTCCGGAATCCCCTGTACCGGTCCTTAATTGAAATCCTCATTCCTTTCCGGAATCTTTAGCTTCGGCCCCGGGATCAAGATAATCCTTAAGTGCCTGGACGTATTCAATAAACCTTGATCTGCCAAGGAGAGTGATCCTGCACAATGTCTGAGGATAGTTCCCGCTGAATTTTTTCTCCACTTCAATATAACCGGCCTCCCTGAGCCTTGTCAGCTGAACACTCAGGTTGCCTGCACTTGCCCCTGTCTGTTCCCTTATCCAGGTGAACTCGGCAGTTTCGACACCCATCAGAAGAGATACCACAGCCAGCCGCAACTGAGAGTGAAGCATGGGATCGAGCTCCTTATATCTTGTCATCTTCAAACCTCCTCTCTTCTCCCGACATGATTTTTTCATTGTTTTCCATAATAATCGTTACTTTTAATTAATAGTTTATCAAAACATAAAGTAAGTACAAATATAAACTAGTTTATCATATAAACCAAAATTATTTGTGATTATTTCTGACCTCTGTGATATATTTGTTTTAAAGTGATGAATCAGGCCGTTTTATGT
>CAZBQM010000072.1:0-7143 GCA_964494045.1 uncultured Rikenellaceae bacterium | reverse complement strand
TTTCTGACCTCTGTGATATATTTGTTTTAAAGTGATGAATCAGGCCGTTTTATGTCGGTCGGGCAGGGGAAAGTGCCGAAACGAAAAAGAAATAGACAACAGCAGATGGGACTTATACAGATTGAAAACATGGAGTTTTATGCTTTTCACGGGCATTTTAAGGAAGAGCAGATTGTCGGGAGTAAGTTTATTGTTAATCTTACGCTCGAGACTGATATGTTGGGTCCCTCCGCGAGTGACAACCTGAAAGATGCCGTCAATTATCAGAGGGCATATGAGATAGTTAAAGCTGAGATGGCAAAGAAATCGCATCTTCTTGAACATATTGCCAGTCGTATCCTCGACGCTCTCTATGCTGAAATGAAGGGAATAAAAAAAGCCACGGTAAAGGTCTCGAAGCTTAATCCGCCCATGGGGGGTAAGATTGGTTCGGTGAGTGTAATCCTTGAACGCTGAGATACTCTTTACTCAGATTTTATGAGTTTTATAAAATTCATTTGATGCAATTCAGGTCAGGCATCTTTGATGGCGAGCCACATTTTCATAAATTTGATGTAAAAGACCTGAGGAAAATGGAAAACAGAACAGTACTTGTTACGGGAGGCTCAAGGGGGATAGGCAGTGAGATTGCCGGGCATTTCCTTAAATTGGGCAACACAGTCATAATTGCCGATAAGGAATATCCTGCTGACAGATCTTCATTCTGTGAATCGGGAAGGGAAAAGGGGAAGCTGACTTTTATAAGGGCAGACATTTCGAAGCCTGATGATATTACCCGGCTTTTCAGGGAAGTATCGGGCCTGTTCGAAGGACTGGATATCATGGTCAACAATGCAGGATTCGGGATATGGAAGATGCCAGAAGATCTTACCGTGGGGGAATGGGATTCGGTGATCGATACCAACCTGAGGGGAACCTTTCTGTGTTCGAGGGAAGCAATTTCCCTGATGAAAAGAAGGGGAGGAGGATACATTATTAATATAGCCTCGACAAGGGCTTTTATGTCGGAACCGGGTTCGGAGGCGTATGCAGCATCAAAAGGCGGTATCATTGCACTTACCCATGCACTTGCAGCTTCGCTGGCTCCCTATGGAATAAGGGTTAATTCAATCAGTCCGGGCTGGATCGAGACCGGCGATTACAGTAACCTCAGGGAGAGGGACCACAGCCAGCATTTCTCGGGACGTGTGGGAAAACCTTCCGACATTGCTTCTGCGTGCATATTTCTTGCTGAAAATGATTTCATCAACGGTGCCAACCTCACTATCGACGGAGGAATGACAAGGAAGATGATTTATGAACCCGACTGATCATGATATCAGTCCTTTTTTTATAGCATATCTTATTATATCAGAAGTCGTTTTCAACTGCAGTTTGGTAAGTATCCTTTCCCTGTAGGTGCTTATTGTCTTGGGACTGAGCGACAGTTCCTTTGAAATCTCGATAAGGGTCATGCCTGAAGCCAGTTTGATAACCACTTCCTGTTCCCTGACAGACAGATTTTCATGAAGAGGCCTTTCCATATCCTCAAAATAGCTCTGGGCCAGTTTTTCTGCAAGTGATGGAGAAATATATTTTCCACCTTTTGAAACCCTGATTATCGCGGTTAGAAGGTCTCCGGGCTGGCTGGCCTTGTTAAGGTAGCCAGATGCTCCCATCTTGATGGATCTTATAGCGTATTGTTCCTCGGGATGGATACTTAACATAAGTACCGGAAGGGAGGGTTTTATCTTTTTAATCTCTGAAAGCAGTTCAAGACCGTTCCTTCCGGGAATCGAGATATCGAGAAGGATCACGTCGAAATTATAAATCCGGATCATCTCAAGCATCTCTTTTCTGTTGCCAGCCTCCTTTATACTGCTGAACCTCTTCTCACTGTCATCCTCCAGCAGCTGTATCATGCCCTTCCTTACAATAGGGTGGTCGTCAACAATCAGTATCTCAAGCATAGTAAATCTTAATCTTTATTTACAGGTATTCTCTTCAATCCTCTTCACAAGGGAGATCACATGTTCCTTCTTCGATATGTTCTCTTTCATTCAGAGATTTGTGTACAGAAAAGTTGCAGGTAAAGCGATTACTGCCTGAATACCTGAACAGAAAATAATCAAACCGGTATGAAGTATCATTTTCATATCTGTACTAAACCTGTCTGAAACAGAATCAGCCGATTTTTTAACAAATGATGATCCGGATCAGCAGATCCGGACCTTAATTTTCCCCTTATCGGGTGCTAAAATAGAAATTTATAAGTTATAAACCAGACTGATAATAGAAAAATGTATTGGTGAGTCACCTTTTAGGATTTAATGTAAAAGGCTTACAGGGACTTTTCTGTTTGTCATACGAAAAAGGGAATATCAATGGCAAATGATCCGCGAAATAGTCATACATTTATATAAGATAATGAATGTAATGTATTAAAACTGAAAAAGAATGGACAGGAAGAAATTCTGCAAAACCACTTGTGGCCTGGGGATAGCTTCATGTGCAGGCATGAGTTTCCTATCGGGCGAGATAGCCTCAGCCTCAGGAATATCCCCCGTGGTTACCGGACAGGAAAATCCCCTTGTCGCAGTGGATCTGAGACAAATTCAGAATGTGTTAAAATACGTTGATTCCCTGAAAGACGAATCAGTAAAGGCTGCTGTTTTTGAAAGGCTTGGATTTGAGCATGTTACAAGTGAGTCTTATCATGCTTACCTTGTAGGATTCAGGAAAGACATTAAAAATTATTTCGATAATGTTAATACGGGTAAGGACAAATACTGGGAGAAGATGGAATGGGATCCTGAAAAATCGGAGATCAGGGTTACAGGTAAGGTTGTTGACAGGTGTGCCTGTTCGTATGCTCAGTGCGAGAATCCTCCGCTGTCGTTGTGCAACTATTGCTGCAAGAATTTCCAGAAGTCCATGTTTGAACTGATGCTCGACAGGAAGGTTGATGTACGGATTGATGCAGCATTTCTTCTGGGGGATAAAAGGTGCAGTACAACGATCTTCGTTGAAGGCGGCCTTCCGCTGGAAAAGATCGCCTGAACCTGATCCGGCTTCAGACCTTTGCACAGAAATAAGACCCATGAATGTTGAGCAGATGGGCTATATTTCCCTGCCCTGACAAAATATTAAGGATCAGGTGCGGTATATGTGACAATAGTTTACCCTGGGAAAGCCTAATTAGCTTTAAGGAACTTCTTCAGAGAATTATAGTCACTTATGTCAACCGATTTTTTCTGGACAAAATCAGCAGGCAGTACGACTATTCTGAATACCTGGTTGTCCTTCTCGGCCGGCAGCAAGGTTTCAAAGTTGATGGTCCCGTCAAGAAAGATCAGTACATCACTCATAGTGAAGTCATAATTATACTGCAGTGAACCTCCCTCAAGGAATATTGTCTGCGGCAGCAGCCTCCAGACATCAAGCACTTCGTCGTTAGAATCGGTATACTGATCCCAGAGTATGTAAACCAGGACAATATCACTCTGGTAGACCTCTAATGTGGAGGGGAATTCAGAGTAAAGCTCGTAATCGTTCTCAGAAGTGAAATCGCCTTCGATTTCAAATACACTTCCAAGGAAGGACTCCCCAGCAGGTCCCTGGGATCCTTCAGGTCCACGCGGGCCCACCGGTCCTTCGGGTCCTTCCGGTCCTTCACACGAAATCAGCATTGTAAGGGATACCAGGAAAGTAAGGCCAATTAATTTTTGAATAGTCTTTTTCATAATATTTTTTTCAGGCATTAATACGGGATTGTAAATTCACATTAAATATATGATATTCCCCTAACCAGGGAAAGGATTCCACTTCTTTTAAAAAAAATAAATAAAGAATGCATGTCATAAAATAATTATATTATATATTTGTTATATAAAAGTAAATTGTATATAAAATGAAAAAAATATCTGACCAGCTTTACAGCGGATCGCTCAAGACGATAGTCTTGAAATTACTGAAGGAAGAAGGGCCCATCCATGGTTATGCGCTGACCCGCAGGGTAGAAGAGATAAGCGGAGGGAAGATAAGGCTTACTTATGGTGCACTTTATCCGATACTTCACAAGCTCGAGAGTGAGAAGGCGGTAATTACAGCCACCGGGATTCACAACAACCGTACAAGGATATATTATTCCCTGACACCGAAAGGAGAATCAGTGGCTGCAATGAAGATTAAGGAACTCAGGGAGTTTATTGAATCGGTCCAGAAAATTATCGAACCTCAGGCCGGGATAAAATATGTTTGAACTTACAATCGAAAATATTGAAATCATTGCGGCTGATGTAAAGAGTCAGGAAATAGTCTTCTCACATCTTGAGGATGACCTGATCGATCATATTTGCTGTGATGTGGAATCGGAGATGGAGAGCGGATTTGGCTTTATTGACGCTTATGCAAGGGTGAGACAGAAATTTGGCAGGGGGGGATTGAAAGAGATCCAGGAAAAAACTCTTTATGCTACAGACACTAAATACAGGATAATGAAAAATGCTATGAAAATTTCAGCACTGGCAGGGACCATATTGTTTGGTTTTGCCGCTATGTTCAAGATCCAGCACTGGCCGGGAGCAGGAATAATGCTTACCCTGGGTGCCCTGATCCTGACATTCGTATTCGTACCATCCACGCTTGTGGTGTTGTGGAAGGAGACAAAGAACAGCCGGAAGCTATTGCTTTTTATTTCGGCATTTCTTTCCGCGGGATTTTTTATAAGCAGCATACTTTTCAAGATCCAGCACTGGGAAGGGGGAGGTATGATGGCAATACTGGCTGGCGTATCGGTTATTTTTCTGCTTATACCCTCCCTGTTGAGTGCTTTCCTGCAACGACCTGAAAGAAGACATGAAAAACCTGTTTATATCACAGCGGCCATCGGATTTCTGGCTTTTTTCTCAGGCTTTTTATTTAAGGTGATGCACTGGCAGGGATCCGGAGTTCTCTTTTTAGTCGGATTGATAGTTCTTTTTCTTGTGGCACTGCCATGGTTTACCTGGCTGAGGTGGAAGGATGAGGAATATGTAAAGCCCGGTTTTATTTTTCTTGTTGCCGGATCACTTTCAATAATTCTGCCGGCGGTATTACTCAGCATGAATCTGCGGAGTTCTTTTGATTCCGGGTTTGTAAAAAACCTGGAGGAGCAGCAGGCTTTGTTCAGAGGTCTGTCCCAGGATAAGAACCGATACCTGGCCTTGTATGACGATTCATCATCCCTGGATCTTATTAATGAAATTGATGCCAGGACATCTGTTGTGCTGGATGTCATTGCTTCAGTCGAGGAAAAAATGGTTAAGATGTCGGAGACAGACCGCACCGATCAGTCAGGAATCTCCTCACTGGTTAAAAAGATAGAAAACGGTAATGAAATAAATGTACGCGGGCTTTTCGATCCCTTTATTCCATATCCGGTAGCTGAATTCCTGATGCCGGGGACCGAAGAGCGTAAAAAGCTGGATGATGCCATTGCCGGCTACAGAACCTTTCTGTCATCATCAGTACCAGAAGCCTTGTTCGAAGAGGTTCAGACAGTCCTTGTTCCTTCAGTCTGGCTTCCTGCAACGGATTCAGATGAAGAAAGAATTCCTGTGATACAGGGACTTCATTCCATGGCTTTGATGAAAAACGGCCTGCTGACCGTTGAATCATACCTGCTGCATGGAGTAAATGACTTAAGATAGTTATAGTACAAGGCACCCATGATAAAGTCTTCATTAAAAATCAAAATATTATACAGATGAAACAAAAGATATATATGCTTGGACTGGCAACCGTTATACTTATATCGCTTGGAATCCTTTTCAAACTCAATCATTGGGCGGGAGCCGGAATAATGCTGACGTTGGGGATTACTGTTCTTGTCCTGGTCTTTACGCCGGCAGCGCTCGTCAACAGCTACAAGGCCGATGCTGAAAAGGGCAAAGGTTTGTTATATTTTGTTACCTGGCTTACAGTCCTGGTTGTTTTTGCCGCGATGCTTTTCAAGATCCAGCACTGGCCCTGGGCAGGTGTTCTCATGATGATCTCAATTCCCTTTCCCTTTGTAGTTTTTCTTCCGGTCTTCCTTATTTCGGTTAAGGGAAGAAAGGATCAGAGTATTTACGATACGGTCTCCGTGCTGATTCTTCTGATGATTGTATCATGCTTTACGGTTCTGCTTGGCCTCAATGTCTCAAAAGACAGGATTATTGGTAGCCTGGGCCTTATGAGCAATTACAACAGGTCAGAAGAAGTTCTTGATAATCTGAAGATCAGGCAGGAATCACCGGTTGCAGGTAAAATTAACGATCTGCTTGTCATGTCTGAAGAATACAGGCAGTTGTACCTCGCCTCTTCGGGTATTTCTCCCGATGCGGGTAATACTGATGAAGAGGAGCTACAGAGACTGTTACTGTACAGAGAGCCTTCGGGACGATTTGGCGGGGAATCGGAAGATATTGATGCCAGGTTATTGAAAGGGCTGGGCGATCTGGCAGGACTGCTCGGATCGACACCCGGATGTGAGTCGCTTGCAGCAGCAGCTCCTTCTGTCTTCGGCCTGGTCAAAACCCCCGCCGGCACTTTTGTCGCGGATCCTGAGATGGGGTCTTTGTCCATACATCCCTGGCTGCTGGTCTACCTGGATGGTCTGGAGAATAATCTGAAGAGTATCAGGGTAGAAGCAGGTAGGTAAAAGACAAAAGATAAAAGATAAAAGATAAAAGACAAAAGTCACAAGGGAAGAAAAGATGAAGTTCCAGAGTTCCAGAGTTCCAGTGAAGGAAAGACAAAAGATACAAGACAAAAGTCACAAGTGAGGAAAAGACAAAGAGGCGTGAGGCGTGAGGCATGAGCCTCTATGGTAGATGGTGTAAGTATGATAGAGGAGGCATAAGTCATTAATATTCATGTATATATTCACTTTTTACTTTTGTCACTGACGCTTCGGTCAGTGTCTTCGTTGAACTCAGACTTTTGTCTTTTATCTTTAACCCATCTATCATATATACTGCTGCTATCATCCAGGCCCTTCGCTCCCAGCTCTTCGCCCCCAGCCCTTCGCCCCTTATATCATAGCATATTCATAGATGTGAATATTTATCTTCATTTTAAATAAGCCCGCATGCTCCCAAACATAGTATCCGAAAAGAATTAATTTCTACTTTTGCAGTTATT
>CAZBQM010000071.1:0-12477 GCA_964494045.1 uncultured Rikenellaceae bacterium | reverse complement strand
TCTTTTGTCTTTTATCTTTTGTCTTGTTTTTATTGTTTATTCCAAAAAAAAACCGCCCCTCACCGGGACGGTCTTCTTATTGAATATCCTTAAAAAATCCTAGTAAAACTTATACCTCTTGTCAACTATATTGGCATCCTTCCTCAATGCCTCATATGCCTCATAATTGCCCCTCATCTCATAAGTGGTCGAAAGCCTCTGCCTGAGCAAGGCAGGATCCTCATTCAGCCCTTCGGTAAGGTTGTTAACAACAAGCATGTAAACGGCATCATTGCCTTTTACGGGACCTGTAACAAGACCTTGTTTTGCAGATGAAGCAGCTGCAATAAGCGCCGGCTCATTACCAGCTCCCTGTACAGTATAGGTTTCAAAATTAACCTGGGTGGCATCCTGAACCGTCAGATCCATCGTACTGGCTATGTTATCCAGACTCTGGCCATTCCCTGCATTTTTTGTAAAGTCTGCAGAAATCAAATCAGCTTTCTTGTCCCTGACAAGGGCAAAACGGATCTCACTCTGAACATCACTGATAGGAGCAATACCTTCTTCCTGGATCTTTGTACAGTAAGCAACAACATATTTATCGCCGATCTCAAAAACAGCCTGTTCACTGTTGTCAAGTATTATCTTGCCTTTTTCAGTCTGGAAGAGCGAAATTACAAGACTCCTGGAGTTGTCAAGTCCCGGAAGCGTCTTCTGCTGCGGTGTTACATTGTTGGCTATCCTTTTTTCAAGTCCATTTTCGGTAATCGCAGCGTTGAATTTCTCATATGTGTTATTTGTGCCTGCGAAATGACTTGCTTCACTGTAAATCCTCTGGTTTGTGGCCGATCCCGCAATAACCTTCCTGTCGACAATACCCAGATGGTATTTCTTTGTAGCCCTCGACTCGTCCATTATCTCAATAAGATGTATACCGTATGTTGTCTCAGCCGTTACAAGGTCGCCTTTCTTTGCCGAGAAACAGGCGTTGTTAAACGGAACCACCATCATGCCTTCGCTAAACCAGCCGAGGTCGCCTCCAAGTTGAGCTGAGCCCTTGTCGTCCGACATACTCATCGCAAGCGATTCAAAAGATACACCAGTCCTTATGAGGTTTTTGAGGCTGTCGGCCTGTTTTCTGGCATCATCCAGGGTCCTTGTCTGGTTTGGCGTCAGAAGTATATGCCTTGCATGAATTGAATCGGGCCTGCTCTCAGCTCCAATGAGCCTTGCAATCTTGAATGATCCGTCTTCATAGTAGGGACCAAAAACCTCCCTGGTATCTTCTTTTTCAACAAAACCGGCAAGTGAATCGGGAATTTCGCTGAGAGGCACAAAGAAACCGTTATGCCGTGAATCGGCAGTGAGGTTTATGTACTGAACAGGATCAGCTGCTTCGGCAAACTCAATTTTTATCTTGCTTATCCATTCCTTAGCCTGGTTGATGTCCTCTTCCGAAGGAACAACATCAAAGGTCACAAATTCAACATCCCTCAGTGCCGTTCTTCTGAAACTCTCTTTGTGCTTTTCGTAGTACTGGTTTATCTCACTCTGCGAAATGGTGATCAGAGAATCGGATATGGTCGAATAATTCTTGCCGATAAAACTGAAATCAACTGAGTTTGCTGATACCTTACTGTCGTATTCAACCTGTTTTGACGTGACATACAGGCCTTTTGCAACCATGGTATTGTATTTGGTATTCATCCTGTCGTTGACAATCTCATCTTCAAAGAAGAGCCAGTATTTTTTTGCAGTCTCATCAACTTCAGTCTGCTTGAGGAAGTTGATAAGGAATGATTTATTGAAGTTTCCTGTCTGCTGGTCAGTGAAAAGCTGAACGACAACCGGGTGTGGATTATTCCCAAGTACAAGGTCATCAACCTCTTCATCGCTTACATCAATCCCAAGTTTCTCATACTGCGCGCCGAGAACCTTTTCCCTTATAAGCTGCTGCCATGTCTGTTCCCTTAATGATTCCGAAGTTGCTTCATCAATTGTCGAGGTTCCGGAAAGCTTGTAGATCTCGTAAAGGCTCTGAACCCTTCCCTCGTAATCCTGGTACGACACGGTCTCGTCACCAATCTGGCCGATCTCATAATACTTCCTGGCCTTCCTGTTCATTCCCTGACCATTGCCGAAGAAATCACTTACGACAAAGAGTAAAAGAGAGAGACCAATTATTACTACTACAAAAACCCCGGCTTTTTCTCTTAAAAATTGAAGTGCTGACATGAAATATGAATTTTATAAAACAATAGAAATGAACCATTTTTTATTACAGGCGACAAATATAACAAATTTCCTTTAAAACATGATCCTTGAAATAATTTGTTTCATAATGTCTAATTGCCAGATTTACAATGCCATGTTAAAAATCGGGTCTCACAAAGATGATAACCGGTGCTGATACGCGTGTACTTTAATATTATGCGAATATATCTTGAAGCCGTTTAAACAGGTAATAAACGACCTGTCAACTGAAGGAGGTGAAGCATGCCGGCAGGCATTTGTGGCACTGTGACAGGGATATCACCCTTAATGTTATATGGAGCCTGAACTGGAAATGTGGTACAGAAACCTTGCTTACCGATCTGGCTGAGGGATCCGGACCTGTAGTCAGGACCCCGGCCACCCCTGTTTTGCCAGACGCAGATTGTTCGTATCCGGATAGATGAAGGGTTGAATTTTGAAAATAATGGGAAAAATATTGGTTTGTGGTATAAAAAATAGGGGTGTAATGGAAAAAATACAGGTTAAAATAAAAAAAACACTTCAAAAAATAGGGGGTGGAATAAAAAAACATATATTTTTGCAGAATAAAATTATGAAATATGGCAGAACTACGTTTTAGTGCATTAAGAGAAGTATTCAGCAGGGAGCCTGTTGAATTTGAGACTCCGTCAAAGAACATTTCAAAGTATTACGGATCGGATGTATTCAATCTTCACAAGATGGAGCACTACCTTTCAAAGGAAGCTTTCATGGTAGTTAAAAAGGCGATTGAAGAAGGGAAGTCTCTGACCAGGCAGGAAGCCGACCAGGTGGCTATAGGCCTCAAGGCCTGGGCTCTTGAAAGTGGAGCTACCCATTTTACACACTGGTTCCATCCACTTACAGACGGAACAGCCGAGAAACATGACGGCTTTCTTGAAATGGGTGATAACGGGCATGTGATTGAGAATTTTTCGGGAGCAGTGCTTGTCCAGTCAGAGCCCGATGCATCGAGTTTTCCCAGTGGCGGAATAAGAAATACCTTCGAAGCCAGGGGTTATACGGCCTGGGATGTTTCCTCTCCTGTCTTTCTTGTCGGCAATACTCTCTGTATACCGACCATATTTGTATCATATACAGGCGAGGCCCTCGACTACAAGGCACCTCTTCTTAAGGCTCTTTCGGCCCTCGACAGGGCTGCAGTTGATGTCTGCCAGTACTTCGACAAGGATGTGACAAAGGTATTTGCCACCCTGGGTATTGAGCAGGAGTATTTTCTTATTGATGAGGCCCTTTATTATGCAAGGCCCGACATTGTGCTTGCTGACAGGACACTGATGGGACATCAGTCATCAAAGGATCAGCAGCTGGCCGACCATTATTTCGGATCGATACCCAAGAGAGTTATGCATTTCATCAAGGACTTTGAATGTGAGGCTCATAAACTTGGCATTCCGGTCAAGACACGTCACAACGAGGTTGCTCCCAACCAGTTCGAGTGCGCTCCTCTCCACGAAGAGGTTAACCTGGCTATCGACCACAACCAGCTCTTAATGGATATCATGAAACGTGTTGCAAGAAGGCATAAGTTCAGGGTTCTGTTTCACGAAAAACCTTTTGCCGGCATCAATGGTTCAGGCAAGCATAATAACTGGTCGATGGCTACCAACACTGGTGTGAACCTCCTTTCACCCGGCAAGAACCCGAAGACTAACCTTCAGTTCCTTACCTTCCTTGTTAACGTTATCAAAGCTGTTAACGACAGTAATGATATGATAAGGGCATCGGTGATGAACGAATCAAACTCATACCGTCTTGGCGGCCATGAAGCACCCCCTGCCATAATTTCAGTGTTCCTTGGAACATATCTTAACAATATGCTCGAAAACATTGCCAGCAAGGTTCCGGAGAAAAAGATGACTCCTGAACAGAAAACCGAGCTCAAGCTTGGCATTGGCAAGATACCAGGGATCCTTCTTGACAATACCGACAGGAACCGTACTTCTCCTTTTGCTTTTACAGGCAACAGGTTCGAATTCAGGGCCGTAGGTTCATCAGCCAACTGCAGCGCAGCAATGATCGCACTCAACTCTGCCGTGACCTACCAGCTGACATTGTTCAAGAAAGAGGTGGATGCCCTTATCCGTAAAGGCAAAAGCAAGGATGAAGCTATATTCCAGATCCTTAAAAAGAATATAATCGAATCACAGAGAGTACTTTTTGAGGGCGACAACTACAGTCAGGAATGGCATAAGGAAGCATTGAAACGCGGACTTACAAACAATCCGAGTGTGCCAGAGTCTCTGACAAGCTATCTTGCCCCTGCCTCAAAAGAGGTTCTCATCAGCACCGGGGTCTTTTCAGAAAAGGAAATCGAAAGCCGTGTTGAAGTTGAAGTTGAGAAATTTACAAAAAAGGTTCAGATAGAATCAAGGGTGCTTGGCGATCTGGCGATCAACCATATAATTCCGACCGCCATCAAGTACATGACATCTCTGATCGAGAACGTGAAAGGTCTGAAGGAGATCTTTGACGAGAAGGAGTATGAAAGACTTTCAGCCTCACGCAAAGAGGTGATTGTAACCATCTCTGATCATATCACGAGCATCAAGAAGATGGAATTCGAGATGGTTGAGGAGCGCAAAAAGGCAAACAAGATCACTGATTCATACAAAAAGGCACTTGCCTATGAAAAGAATGTCAAACCTTATCTGGACAACATACGTTATCATATCGACAAGCTGGAACTGATAGTCGACAATGAGATATGGCCGCTTCCGAAATACAGGGAGTTACTGTTCACTCATTGAGATCATCAGTTTTTTTCTCCTGGATCCTCAGCCGGCGGGGGTGTCTCTTTTGACATCCCCGCCTTTGTATTATTGATCCTCAATGGCATAATAATTGTATATTGCAGGCGTTTCTTTTAAACAGCCGTATAATTAAAATGATTACATTTATTTCCTAATATTTATTTGCTGACATGAGACGGATCATATTGCTTGTCATCATATTACTCCTGGCTTTTGCCCCGGAATCACCAGCCCAGAAGCGGAAATCGGAACGAGCCTATGCGGCCTTTGAAGCCGGTGAATATTTTGACGCTATTGATCTCTTCAAGGATGCCTATTCGCGCACAGGAAAGTCGGACCAGGCTGCCAGAACCGATCTTGTGTTCATGATAGCAGAGTGTTACAGAATTACAAATGATCCGAGGAATGCCGAGACCTGGTACAGGCTTGCGGTACGGTCCACCTATTCAAGGCCCGAGGCTCTTCTGAAGTACGCGGAGACACTCAAAAAGAACGGCAAATATCAGCAGGCAATAAACGAATTAAGAAACTACAAACAGGTTGCCCCTGACGACGCCAGGGCCGACCAGGAGATAAGAGCCTGCGAACTGGCCGACCAATGGTTAAAAAACCCCGATGCTTATCAGGTAGAGGACCTGAAGGACCTGAACTCGAGGGAACAGGATTTCGGTCCTGCTTTTGCCAGGGATGATTTCGGTGTTATCTGGTTCACCTCATCACGCGACGATGCCGCGGGCAGTAAGGCACACGGGGCCACAGGCCAGAATTTTACCGACATCTTCGAAAGCCGCATTGATAAGAAATCCAAGTGGAGCACTCCGGTTCCTGTCGATATAATAAATTCGGAATTTGAGGAAGGTACCCCATCCTTCTCTGCCGATTACAGGGAGGTGTATTTCACCAGGTGCGAAGCAGGCAAGAGGGAACAAAAGGGCTGTACAATAATGTATTCGGAAAAGAGCGGTGACGGATGGAGTAAACCGGAAAACACTGGCATACTGCCCGATTCAGTTGTGGCCGCGCATCCGGCACTTTCGCCCGATGGCTCGACCCTGTACTTCGTATCCGATATGAAAGGAGGTTTCGGTTCAAAAGATCTTTATTCTGTGACAAGGACAGGCGACGGTAACTCATGGAGCGAGCCTGTAAACCTGGGTCCTGATATCAACACCAGCGGTGATGAACTCTTTCCCTTTGTACGCGACGACGGTTCACTTTACTTTGCTTCCGACGGGCATATCGGTATGGGCGGACTCGACATCTTCAAGGCTGTTCAGCAGCCTGACGGTTCATGGGTGGTTCAGAATATGAAAGCCCCGATAAACTCATCAGCCGATGACTTCGCTATAACTTTCGAAGCAGGCAATGAAAGCGGCATCTTCAGTTCAACAAGAAAGGGAAGAGGGAATGATGAACTATATTCCTTCGAGATGCCTCCACTCAGATTCAATGCAACGGGACTTGTAAAGGATGACAGGGACGGCTCCCCTGTTGCAGGGGCCGTTGTTCAGCTTATAGCCAGCGATGGATCAAACCTGCAGGCTGAAACAGGAACCGGGGGTGACTTCAGGTTCTCTCTGAAGCCCGAAGTTGACTATATCTTCCTCGCCAGCAACAAAGGCTTCCTCAACGGCAAGGAAAAAGAGACTACAAGAAGCCAGGAGAAGAGCCGCGACTATATGGTTACCATACTCCTTACAGCCATCGACGAACCTATTGAATTGCCGAATATCTTCTATGACTTCGGCAAATGGGACCTCCGTCCCGAATCGATGGTCTCTCTCGACAAACTGGTCGAGACCCTTAATGACAACCCGAATGTTACCATTGAACTTATGTCACATACCGATTCCCGCGACACCGAGGAATACAACCTTGACCTGTCACAGAAAAGAGCTCAGTCGGTTGTAAGCTATCTTATTGAGAAAGGTATAGAGCCTGAAAGGCTGTCGCCGAAGGGCTACGGGGAATCCGAACCGAAGGTTGTCGATCAGCTTACAAACAGCCAGTATCCCTTCCTGAAGTCAGGTACAGTGCTGAGTGAACAGTATATCAACGGTCTGGCAACAGAAGAGCAGAAAGAGATAGCCCATCAGATCAACAGAAGAACTGAGTTCAGGGTGCTGAGGACCGATTATGAGCCTCCTGTAAAATGACCTTCTTTCTGTCATGAATATAATATGATTCATTAACAACTATCTTTTTTCTATATTTGCCGTGTTTCCTTAATACAATGGCAAAAGAATCAAAATACAGCAGGAGAGGCGTCTCATCTGAAAAAGAAGATGTTCATGCCGCAATAAAAAATATTGACAGGGGTTTGTTCCCGGGGGCTTTCTGTAAGATAGTCCCTGACCTTCTTGCAGGTGATGACGGTTACTGCAATATAATGCATGCCGACGGAGCCGGGTCAAAATCTTCACTGGCATATATTTACTGGAAGGAAACCGGCGACATGTCGGTATGGAAGGGTATAGCCCAGGATGCCATTGTGATGAATACTGACGATCTGCTGTGTGTCGGCGCCTATGATAACATCCTTCTTTCATCGACCATTGGCAGGAACCGTAACCTCATCCCGGGCGAAGTCATCTCAGCCGTCATTAACGGTACCGAAGAGGTGCTTGAAGAGATGCGTTCTCTTGGTGTGGGAATCTGGTCAACGGGAGGTGAGACCGCCGATATCGGGGATCTTGTAAGGACTATCGTTGTTGACTCGACAGTGGTGGCAAGAATGAAGAAGAAGGATGTCATCACCAGTGAAAAGATAAGTGCAGGTGATGTCATAGTCGGACTGGCCTCGTCGGGCCAGACCACCTGGGAGAAGGAATACAACAGCGGGATGGGAAGCAACGGGCTCACCTCCGCCCGTCATGACGTTTTTGCTCCCTACCTTGCTTCAAGATACCCCGACAGCTTTGATACCACCCTGTCATACGACCTTATTTATGCAGGCAAACTGAAACTTACGGATATCATTCCGGAGTTGAATATGACGGCAGGCAGGATGGTACTGTCACCGACAAGAACCTATGCCCCCGTCATAAGAGAAGTCCTTGAGACCATGCGCCCCTCGGTACATGGCATGATTCATTGTTCGGGAGGTGGCCAGACAAAAGTCATGAGATTTGCAGGCAACCTTCATGTTGTAAAGGATAACCTTTTCCCCCTTCCCCCCCTGTTTTCAATAATAAAGGAACAGTCGGGGACACCCTGGGAGGATATGTACAGGGTCTTTAATATGGGCCACAGGTTCGAGATCTATACTGACGAAAAGAGTGCCGGTGACATCATATCCATTGCCGCCAAGTACAACCTTGAAGCAAGGGTCATCGGCCATTGTGAGAGCTCCGACAGGGGACGGCTTACTATAAAGACAGACACCGGGACCTATTCCTACTGATTTCCGGTAAGGGTCTGTGGTTCACAGCCCCGGACGGGGTCGCTCTAAAGCTTTCTTTCTAAAAGTTTTATGCTGAGGCTGTAATAACCAAAACTCATTTTTTCTATCTTTGCACCCTGAAAATTACCGAGTTTATGGCAAACAATATTATTCTTGAGAAGCTTGAAGGAGTGAAGATAAGGTTTATCGAGGTCAGTGAACTGCTCACAAGGCCTGATATCCTGTCGGATATGAAGAGGTATGTAAAGCTGAACAAGGAGTTCAAGGATCTTCAGCCCATCATAAATGCATATGAGAAGTATAAACTGGCCCTGGGTAATATTTCCAGTGCCAGGGAACTGCTTGCCACCGAAAAGGATGATGAGATGAGGGAGATGGCCAAGGCTGAGCTTGAGGAACTTAACGGGAGCATACCGGATATGGAGGAAGAGATAAAACTTCTCCTTATACCAACCGATCCTGAAGATGAGAAAAATGCCGTGCTTGAGATAAGGGCCGGAACGGGCGGTGATGAAGCCAGTATCTTTGCCGGCGACCTGTTCAGGATGTACGGAAAGTATTTCGAACAGAAGGGCTGGAAATATGAGGTTAACAATTATTCTGAAGGAACGGCTGGAGGATATAAGGAGATAGTGATAAGTGTCAATGGTGATGGTGTTTACGGACTTCTTAAATACGAGTCGGGTGTTCACAGGGTACAAAGGGTTCCCCAGACAGAGACTCAGGGCAGGATACACACCTCTGCTGCCACAGTCGTTGTCCTTCCTGAAGCAGATGAATTTGATGTTGAGCTAAGGAATGAAGATATTCGTAAGGATACCTACTGCTCATCAGGTCCGGGAGGACAATCGGTAAACACAACCTATTCGGCCATCAGGCTTACCCACCTTCCTACAGGAATAGTGGTTACCTGTCAGGATGAAAAGTCGCAACTGAAAAACTACGACAAGGCTCTCAAGGAACTCAGGACAAGGCTATATAACCTTGAGTATCAGAAATACCTCGATGAGGTGGGCATGAAAAGAAAGACTATGGTATCGACAGGCGACCGGTCGGCAAAGATACGGACATACAACTACCCGCAGGGCAGGATGACTGATCACCGTATCAACCTGACAATGTATAATCTTCCTTCGATACTAGATGGCAATATCCAGGAGATAATAGATAAATTGCAGATGGCCGAGAATGCCGAACGTCTCAAGGAAAGTACTATTTAAACGATATATCATGACCCATCAGCAGCTATTTGAGAACATTGTGGCCAAACGCTCCTTCCTTTGCGTGGGCCTCGATCCTGAGACAGCCAAGCTGCCTCCGCATCTTCTCTCTTGCGATGACCCTGTTTTTGAGTTCAATAAGGGAATTATAGATGCCACACACAGCTATGCCGTGGCTTACAAACCCAATGTTGCCTTCTACGAGTGTCTTGGCACCGATGGGTGGAAGGCTCTCAGTTCCACACTTGACTATATAAAGGATAATTATCCTGACATATTTGTCATAGCCGATGCTAAAAGAGGGGATATAGGCAATACATCAAAGATGTACGCGAAGGCTTTTTTTGAAAACATGTCGTTCGATGCTGTTACCGTTGCTCCCTATATGGGGGCGGATTCGGTGACTCCATTCCTGTCTTATCCTGGCAAATGGGTGGTTCTGCTGGCCCTTACCTCGAACAAGGGTGCCGACGATTTCCAGTATCATAATGAAGAGGGGATGAGACTCTTTGAAAAAATTCTGTCGGTGTCGCAGCATTGGGGAAACCCCGACAACCTCATGTTTGTAGCCGGAGCAACACGTGCCTCCATGCTTAAGGACATACGGAGGATCATACCCGAAAATTTCCTGCTTGTTCCCGGAGTAGGTGCCCAGGGAGGAAGTCTGGCCGAGGTGGCTGAATATGGCATGACATCGAAATGCGGCCTTCTTGTCAACTCATCGAGGGGGATTATCTATGCCGACAGTACACCCGACTTCGGAAAGGTGGCCGGAATAAAAGCTGCCGAAATGAAAGCCGAGATGGAAAAATATCTTAAGGCACATAATATTATCTGAGGTCACTTACACATCACCTGCTGACCTGATAAATCGGTCAGCCTGAATCCCGGATCTGTTTCATATTTGCACAACAGCTGGATTTTTAATATATTTATAGTCTCGCTGTATTATTTCTTTTACCGGGATGAAAGAGGAGTTTCTCCATTATCTGTGGAAATACGGTCTTTATGACCACGACACTCTCCGTGATGCCAATGGTGAAAAAATCATCGTTGTGAGTCCCGGTGAATACAACCGAGACTCAGGTCCCGATTTTTTCAATGCCCGTATCGTGGCAGGTGGTACCCAATGGGCCGGGAATGTCGAGATCCATACAAAGGCTTCCCATTTCGACCTGCATGGCCACAACAGTGATCATGCCTTTGACAATGTCATCCTGCATGTTGTCGCTGAAAACGACAGGAAGGTATTTAATTCAAGGGGAGGGGAGATACTCACTGTTGCAATAGGTTTTGATGAGCGTCTGTATGAAAGGTATCTTGAGCTGGTAAGCAATCCCTGTGCCATTGCCTGCAGGGATGATCTGGGGAAGATAGATCATTTCTTTATAAGTCACTGGCTTCATTGTCTTTCAGTCGAGAGGCTTAATGAGAAGTCAGCTGCCATAGAAAAGATTTATGCCGCCACGGGTAACGACTGGGAGGAGACCTTTTACAGGATGTTATCGAGGTATTTTGGTTTCAGGGTCAACACCCAGCCTTTTGAGATGCTTGCCGCTGCCCTGCCATTCCGGATCATAAGAAAACATTCCGACAACAGGTTTCAGGTCGAGGCTTTGCTTTTCGGCACAGCAGGCATGCTTGAAGACAGCCTTTTCAGGGAAGCCATTCATGACGAATACTACAGGATGCTTGTAAGGGAATACAGGGTCCTTGCTTCAAAATACTCACTTAATCCCATCCATGGCTGGCTGTGGAAGTTCAGCAGGCTTCGGCCGGTCAACTTTCCGACCCTGAGAATCTCACAGCTTGCGGCAATGCTTACAACGGCCGGGGGCATTTTCTCGAGGGTGATAGAGACGGATGATACCGACAGGTTAAGACAATTGTTTGCCATTGAAGCCTCTGATTACTGGGACACCCATTTTGTCTTTGGGAAGGAAAGCCGACAGGTGAGAAAAAGTACAGGAACCGTTGCTGCCGATATACTTCTGATCAATGCCGTGATACCGCTTATCTTTGTTTACGGTCGTCTCCGCAGCCTTCCTGAAAAATGTGAAAAGGCAATCGAAATGCTTGAGTATCTCCCGCCTGAAGATAATCTGGTCACAAGGGAGTGGCTGGAAGCCGGGGTGCCGGCAACCTCAGCTTTCGGGTCCCAGGCCCTGCTTCAGCTCCGCAATAACTACTGCCGCAGGAGAAGATGCCTCGACTGCAGGATAGGCTGCAGGCTTGTCAGTATGGGAAATACCCTCAGGGAGCATCATGATCTGACACTTGAGCCCTGAAAACGGAGACTCCTGAAATCACTGAAACAAATGACTCATCTGAAGGTAATCCCGATTGGTGAAGGACTATCTGCAGATGTTAATAAATTGTTGAATTATAATAATATTCGACGCAACGTTTGAATGTGTTTTTCCGTCTTTTATAATAAAATACGGGCAATAATTTTTCAGTTATTGCCGTTGGATATTATGAAAGAGATGATGATAAGGAGAAGGATCCGGGCTGAAGAGGATTTTTTTCAGGATTTCTGAAAGCCCTGAAAAAGGGGGAGAAAGAAAAAAAAAGTATAAATGGAATAAAAAAAAGAGTCAATTGTTTGATTATTTACATAAAAAAGCCTTATTTTTGCGTTCCAAAATTGGAGACTCGATTTATTTAAGGATAAACAATATATTTAATAAAGATATGTATTTGACCACCGAAAAGAAACAGGAGTTTTTTAAAACGTTTGGAACGTCGGAGATTGATACCGGGACAGCAGAAGGGCAGATTGCATTATTTTCTTACAGAATATCGCATCTTACCGAACATCTTAAGAAGAATAAAAAGGATTTCA
>CAZBQM010000070.1:0-12612 GCA_964494045.1 uncultured Rikenellaceae bacterium | reverse complement strand
CCCCTTCATATTTTTGATCTTTTCGGCAATCTGCTCGGCAACTATATTGGTCTCGGAAATATTATACCCGTAAACCTCAACATCAACCGTGCTTCCTCCAAAGCCTCCCATCTCGTCCGTTGTGGACAGGGTAAAGTCAGCTACCTCCGGAATTGCCGTCAGGTCGGCCCTTATCTCTTCGGTGAGATCCCAGACTGATTTCTCACGTTTGTCCACATCCACCAGGCTGATTCCGAATGATATACTATGAGTACCACCTGCTCCGAAGAGTGAGGAGAAACCTCCCTGATCGTCTGAACCGGCCGAAGTGGAAACCCTTTCAACCTCAGGATATTTGTTAAGTAAAATACTGTCTATCATGTCGGAGACCCTTACAGTCTCATCAACCCTGGTTCCGGTCTGAAGCTCCACGGTGGCATTTATCCTCGATTCATCAGCCTGCGGGAAGAATTCAGTATCGATGATCAAAAACAGTCCCATTGATCCGGCAAAGATCAGAAGGGCAGAAACCGACACAAGTCTCTTGTGATGCAAAGCCCAGTGAAGGGTTTTCTCATAAAACCTGTCAAAGGCATCAAGACCTTTCCTTATGCTTCCGTCATAGGTCCAGAACGGAGCATCTTTCCTTATAGGATACCATTTCAACAGGAGGGCACTCATGGTCGGAGTAAGGGTGATAGCAGCAACAACCGAGGTAATGATGGTTATTGTAACAATCATACCAAGTTGCTTGAAGAGCACTCCCGTAAGACCCTGAACAAAGGTAAGAGGGAAGAATACTGCCACAACAGTAAGGGTGGTAACGATTACTGCCAGCCATACCTCGTTTGTTGCATAAATAGCAGCTTCCCTGGGCCGGCTCCCCCTTTCCACATGTTTGGTAATATTCTCCAGCACCACAATCGCATCATCGACAACCATCCCAATGGCAATGGAAAGCGATGTAAGTGATATTATGTTTATTGAATCGCCTGATACAAAAAGGTATATGAATGCCACAAGAAGCGATATCGGGATTGTCACGATTATTATAAGCGTGGCCCTCCATCGTCCAAGGAAGAACAGCACTACAAGGACCACGAAGATACCTGCGTAAAGCAGGGTCTCAGTAAGGTTGCTTATCGAGTCGTTGATAAACTTGGCGCTGTCGAATAACTTGTCAATCTTTATATCGGAAGGCAGATCCGCTTTCAGCTCCTCAAGAGTTTTCTCAACTTCCCTGGTTACCTTTACTGTATTTCCCCCCGACTGTTTCTGGATATACATGGTCATACCCTGCGATCCGTTGATCTTGGTATGAAGTTTGGTTTCGCGTATAGTGTCGCGAACCATTGCTACATCCTTAAGGTACACGTTATTGCCGTTTTGACTGGTTACAACTATATCCTTAAGAACTTCACTCTCGGGAAATTCACCCTGGATTCTGAGGGGATAATCAGTTTTCCCCATTTCAATGTAACCAGCAGGAAGATTGAGGTTCTCGGCCCGAAGTATGTTACCTATCTGTTCAATTGTCAGATTATAGGCTTCCATCTTAAGGGGATCAACATCTATGTAGACTTTCCTGCCCGGAACACCTGCAAGGCTCACAGCTCCAACCCCTTCGATCCTGTTAAGGGGGTTGACTATCTTCTCATCAAGAATCTTTTCGAGGCCCCTGTAGCTTTCATCGGCCGTGATGGTATAAAAGATAATAGGCATCATGCTCGAATTGAACTTCATAATTGTCGGCTTCTCACAATCCTCGGGAAGGTAATTCTCGACCATACTCAGACTGCTTCGTATATCGTTTGAAGCCTCATCCAGGTTGGTCCCGTACTCGAAGTTCATGAAAATGACTGTGAGTCCGTCACTCGAGGTTGAGGTCATCTCCTTGAGGTTGGTTACGGAGTTCAGGGCATCTTCAAGCGGACGGGTAACATTGGATTCTATATCCGACGCACTTGCTCCCGGGTATGTTGAATAGACCGCTATGAAAGGCAGCTCCATTTCAGGATACAGATCCACCGGGAGCTGGATCAGCGAATAAATACCGATTACCATAGCTGCAACAAATATCAGTATGGTTGTAACCGGCCTCTTTACTGAGGTACTGTAAATACTCATTTTAAATATTTTGTAATTCTGTAACTATTGTACTATTTCAATCCTGTCGTCGTTCTTGAGCTTAGTCTGACCGTCAGTAACAAGCTGACTGCCGTCGGAAAGTTCAGAAGATACTATCTCGAGCATGTCGTCGAAGCGTTTTCCTATAGTCACTTCAATCCTTTTGGCCACTCCGTTGTTGTTTACGAAGATATACCTTACATTGGTTCCCTCCTGTGTAAGAACGGCATTTGCCTGCACTACGAAAGTTTCAACCTCACCAAGGTCGAGTGACACCCGTGCAAACATGCCAGGTTTCAGAAGATCATTTCTGTTCTGCAGTTCCAGCTCGGCGATAAAGGTCCTGGTATCCGGACTTACAGTCGGAGCCTTCCTTATCACTTTTGCTGTGAAAAGCTCATTATCATATACATCAGCTTTCACCTCTGCCTTCATCCCGGTTTTTATAAGAGGGTAGTACTGTTCAGATATTGCCACATTGACCTTGAGAGGATTAATCTGCATAAGGGTGACCACGGCTGCCTTACCTGCTGCTGTCGAAGGAGCTCCGGTGTACAGTTCGCCATTTTCAAAGTACTTGCCTGTGATGATCCCGTTGAACGGCGCCTTCATCAGGGTATTTTCCTCCATGAACTCAACATTCGATTTCGTGACATCATACTGGGTTTTCAACTGATCGTACTGCTGCTGCTTCGCGCTTCCGGTAGTGAGAAGGGTATCGAGTCTCCACAGGTCTTTTTCAAGACTGGCAAGCTGGAGCTTAAGCTGCAGAAGCTGTGTCCTGTCCATCAGGAAAAGGTTATCTCCCCGACTTACCCTGTCGCCTTCCTCAACATAAATCTTCTCTATCCTTCCGGGAGAAGAAGGTGCCATATTGACTTCCTCGTACGGAAGAATGGTGGCTGTATAATCGATGGTCCTTGATATGGTTGTTTTTGAAAGGTTTGACACTTTTACGGGAATGGCAGCTTTTTCAGTGACAGCGGCCTGCTCCTTACTGGTTGTCGATGAGCAGGCTGAGAATATCAGTGCACCCGCAACTATTGCTGAAAGAGATTTCAAGTATTTCATTATTCTGGATGTTAAGATTATCAACTAAAAATTATTCAAGAGTTTATCGAGAGCCAGCTTTGACTGAAGCAACTGCAGAAGCGAAGAGATGTAGCTGTTTTCAGCCTGCAGGAAAAGAGAATTGGCCTGGGTAAGTTCGAGACTTGAAGCCATGCCCTGCCTGTACTTGTTCTCTGTGCTTTCATAGACCCTCCCGGCCAGGTCGACGTTATCCCTCTGATTTGTGTATTGCAGGTTTGCATTAACCAGGTTATAGCGGTACTGTTTCTCCTGGATAAGCAGTTGCTCGGTAACCATGTCCTTTGAGAGAGTTGCCTTCTCAAGCTCTAGCTTCGCCCTGGCTATTTTGGCATATCTCTGTCCGCTCGCAAAGATTGGAACACTGAGCTGAAGACCGGTCATCGAATTGGGAAACCATTCCAGATCAGATATCTTGTCACCCATTCCGCTGGTCCCATAGTCGTAGAAAGCGGCAAGAGAGGGAAGGATTGAAGCCTTCTGCGACCTGAGCGAAAGTGATGACATAAGTTCCTGGCTCTCCACAAGTTTATAGTTTACGTTCTTCGAATACTCAAAAGTCTGTGAAAGAAGTGCCTCAACATTGATATCATCCATCATGGCGTCGAGCGTCTCGGTAAGGGTTATCACTGCAGTGGCAGGAACGCCCAGCTGAAAACGAAGAAGGTTGTAGTTCATCTCAATGTTTCTTTCGAGCATTATCCTTGAATTCTCGGTAGTGGTCACATTTAAAACCATCTGATCAACATCGGTGGCCTCAGCCATACCAGCAGCAAACATTGCTTTTGTCGCTGTCAGAGTCTCCTTCAGATTGGAAATGATCTGGTCAAGGATATCACGCGACCTCTCTGAAACCAGTATTAGATAATAAGTTGTACTTACTGACTCCCTGGTATCCTGTTCTGATTTCTCAAGACTCTGCTGGCTCAGCTTGCCGGCAAGCTCGGTGGTCTTGATTCCGATGAAGAGAGGAGCATTAAATAACACCATGCTGGCCTGAACCGAAGCACTGGAGTTGTATTTTGACCCAAAGGTGACAGGTATCTTTTCCCCCGGCATCCCCATGAACTCACCGGGAAGCAGTGTCGTCATCAGTTTTAGGTTGTCAGTAAACGAACCCGAAGCCTCTATCTGAGGCAATCCGGCCGATATCGTTTCCCAGAGTGCCATCCTGGAGGCTTCCACATCGGCCCTTGCCGACAATACACTCCTGTTATTCTCAAGCGCATACTCCTGAGCCTCCTTTACTGACAGTCTCAATTCTCCGGTAACCCCCTGCCCCCGTAAAGGCATATTCCAGATTACCATCAGGAAGATCAACGTGTAGATTGTTTTTCTTTTCATTTTCCTTTTTTGTTGTAACAGCATTTATTCTTTTATCAGTTGTTGGTTTTTTTTTCATGGTATTCTATCAGATCGAGCCCCTTTCTTGTTGAGATGCCTTTCAGAAAGTTAAGGTAGGTGTTCCTGAAAACCTCTTCCCCGTTGAAATCATCAGGAGGAAAGAGTTCCCTGTTAGTCGATAGCTTTATGACTTCATGTAATGCCTTGTTTACTATCTCAACATCAATATTATCCCTGAATACTCCTTCCTCAATGCCTCGCTGGATAAATTCCACATTACACCAGAAATACGGAAGATCCTGGACATTTCCTATCGTACTCATAAGACCTGTATGGCACTTTTTCATATCGAGCTGAAAAGCCGGACTCATATTCCGGAAGTGCTTCCTCATGTTGTCAAGCATCTTAAATGTCACCTCGATCACATTATCCGATTCGTCCATGACTTTCTTAACCATACTTTTCTGTTTGCATCCCATCCATTGAATAACACCCTGCAACAGATCATTCTTATCATGAAAGACCTCGTATATGGTTCTTTTGGAAATTCCCATACTACCTGCAAGCATATCCATAGTCACAGCCCTTATTCCATAAGTCCTGAACAATTCGGATGCCTGCTCGATTATCTTCTGCCTGTAATCCATCTCCATTTATTTCCGGACACAAAAATGATAAAACTATTTTAGTTTATAAAGTTTTATGAGGTGGTTTTACATATTTTTCCGTGACTTGCGCATAATTACCGGTGAATGACGAAGGAATCCTGGAAATGCTGCCAGGAATTGAATCTTTTTCAGATTTTTTTATGGAAATATTTAGTCAGGTAAACCATTTGTCTCACTACCTGTACAGATATACAAATCCCCTGTATTCCTTGTTGTCGTAGATAACATCATCCCAGCCGGCTGCGCGGATGACGTAATAGTAGACGCCGGGACTTGCCTTTGCTGAAGAATTATTGACATAACCGTCCCAACCCTCCCATTCCTTAAGCTGGTCCCCCTCCCCGTCAAAGCTGTAAACCTTCAGTCCGCTTCTGCTGTAAATCTTTACATTTATATACTTAAGCGACCTTTTTTCAACAACGAACATATCGTTAAAGCCATCACCATCAGGGGTAAATACATTCGGAACAGCCAGCAGTGACGGATCTACCCTGATATAGCTGAATCTTATCGAATCGATACAATGAAGATCGCTTTCTACAACCAGACTGACTGAATAATCGCCAGGCGAAAAATAAGTCTGCGGACCCGGGTCATCAAGTACTGAACTGACATCATTACCGAAGTCCCAGGTATATTTAGATGCTCTTACAGATTTATCAGCAAAACTGACCTCAAGAGGTGCCTCTCCCGCCGGCGGGTCGACTGTGAAATCAGCTTTCACATGAATCGATTCATAAAAGAATGAAGACCCGGTGCTGCATCCCATACTGTCGGTCACCGTTAGCCTGTATGTGACGTCAGTCAGGGGAGGATCGAAAGTCTGGGGACTAAGGTCAAAATCGGGATAGGGGATCGTGGATGCCGGATCTGATGACCACATGAATTTCACCCCGTTAGATAACAACACAGGTGCTCCGCCTGAAGGATCGCGGTAATAATATGTATCAGCAGAAACCTCTCCCTTAAGCGCCACATAGTCACATGTTGCATTCATCAGAGAGGCTCCGGCAGCCGGACTGTCGAGATACACCCATGCATCAAACGACCCGTTGAAACCGCTTCCGCTTATGACAACCCGGTATCCTCCCTCCCCTGGATTCGTCAGGGTCGAGGTCAAAACACCTGGATCATTCCTGACGGGAAATGAAAAACTACGGCTGGCGTCATCCCACCTGAACCATGAAAAACTGAACGGCCCTGTACCTGACGGACTGACTGCTGTCAGAGATCCCGGTGCATTTCCTGAAGCATTGCAGAACACAAATACAGGATCTTTCTTTCCCGGGTCGGAGGGATACGAAGTATAACGCACCGCATCTGCCTGTGGGGCAGATATCTGGGCACTGATGACTGCCGGCAGCAGAAAAAGAAGTATAAAATAAAGAAGTCGCAACCCTTGCAAAATATAAAGTTAATAACGACCAGCCGGTCAATTTGGTATAAAACAAGGCAAGTATAATAAAAATACCCGAAAATCTTAAGTGTCATATTCAGACATGTAAAATGACTTCTCAGGTTGATAATTTTAATACATTACTTTTCAACAAATTCATATGCTGAAATTCTATTTGCTAAATTTGCCGGATCTGGAAAGCTGTAACTCCTTAAAACAATGACCCGGAATTATCTTAACGAACTTAATGAAGCTCAGAAACAGGCAGTTGTAAACACTGACGGGCCCTCCCTTGTAATAGCAGGGGCCGGTGCCGGAAAGACCCGGGTGCTTACCTTCCGTATAGTCCATCTTCTTAATAAGGGAGTCCCCGCCAACAGGATTCTTGCCCTGACATTCACAAACAAGGCAGCCCGTGAGATGAAGGACAGGATATGCAGCCTTGTTGACGCCGGAACCGCCCGGCACCTCTGGATGGGCACCTTTCATTCCATCTTTGCAAAGATACTCAGGATGGAAGCCGGAAAACTTGGCTATCAGCCGAACTTCACAATATACGACAGCTCCGATTCAAAAAGCCTGGTCAGGACAATAATAAAGGAGAAGGGACTCGATGACACGGTTTACAAACCCGGAGTCATTTCATCGAGGATCTCAGCAGCCAAGAACAATCTTATCACAGCCGGCGCATATGCCGCCGATGCACCAGCAATGGAGTATGACAGGTCGTGCCGTATCCCGCTTTTCTCCGACATCTACAGGACCTATGCCTCAAGATGTTTCAAGGCAAATGCCATGGACTTTGATGACCTTCTTCTGAATACAAACATACTGTTCAGGGATTTCCCCGATGTACTTGATGCCTACCAGCAGCGCTTTGGCTATATTCTTGTGGATGAATACCAGGATACCAACTACTCACAGTACCTTATTGTAAAAAAGCTTGCAGCGCTGCATCATAACCTCTGCGTGGTGGGCGACGATGCCCAGAGCATCTACTCCTTCAGGGGTGCACGTATCGAGAATATCCTGGAGTTTAAAAACGACTATGCCGATTACAGGCTTTTTAAACTCGAACAGAACTACAGATCGACCCAGACCATAGTAAATGCAGCTAACACTATCATTGCCAATAATGAAGGGCAGATCAAGAAAAAAGTCTTTTCAGAGAACGAACAGGGAGAGAAAATCCAGGTGATTCAATCCATGACCGACATGGAGGAAGGATTCAACGTAGCATCAGATATCTTCGATAAACGGTTCAGGCTGCAGCTTAAATGGTCGGACTTTGCAATACTCTACCGAACCAATGCCCAGTCGAGGATCTTCGAAGAGACCCTGCGGAAGAAGAATATACCTTATAAGATCTACGGGGGCCTTTCCTTTTTTGAAAGAAAAGAGATCAGGGATATCCTGGCCTACTTCAGGGTGGTAATAAATCCTGATGACGAAGAAGCACTTAAAAGAATAATAAACTATCCCAAGAGAGGCATCGGCGACACTACTGTCCAGAAACTCGCCGAACTCGCCGCGGCTTCATCTTCGACCATCTGGAACATAATACCCCTTGCTGCTTCATATCCACAGCATTTCAACAGTGGAACCGTTAAGAAGCTTGAGTCGTTCTCAGCCCTGATAATGTCTGTGATAAACGGGATATCAGAGACTGATGCTTTCACCAAAGCTAAGGAGATAGCCCTCATGAGCGGTATTCTCAAGGAACTCAGGGAAGGGAGATCACCTGAAGAAGTCAGCAGATACGAGAACTTTGAAGAACTCCTGAATGGTATCAAGATCTTTACCGAAGCGGCACAGACAAACGGGGATCCATCTGACCTCGGGGCTTACATGGCCACAGTTGCCCTGCTTACCGATCAGGATACAGAGGATGAGAACGACCGTGAAAGAGTGACCCTTATGACAATACATTCAGCCAAAGGGCTCGAATTCAAGCATGTCTACATAACCGGCATGGAAGATACCCTATTCCCTTCGCCCCTGTCGGTTGGCAACCCAAGGGAACTGGAAGAGGAAAGGCGCCTGTTCTATGTTGCCCTTACCCGTGCCGGCAAGATGGCCACGCTCAGCTATGCCCTTAACAGGTATAAATGGGGTAATCTCGAAAGAAGCAATCCAAGCAGGTTCCTCCGCGAGATCGATCAGAAGTTTCTTGAGTATCCCCAGGCAGCCTCACCAGCCTCTCCCGACAGGGCCCCGGCCCCCGGCAGACCATTGACAGCCCGTGAAGGACCTGGTAAATACATACCCACAGGACGTTTCAAAAAGATCACCGCTGCCAAGGGAACGCCGGCAGTACCCTTTACAGCCGGTAATGAGACTTTTTCTGCAGGTGACAATGTTGAACACGAAAGGTTCGGAAGAGGTACCATAGTGTCAATAGAAGGAGAAGCACCAAACAATACCGCAACCGTGAATTTTATCACGGCAGGAAACAAAAAACTGCTTCTCCGTTTTGCCAAACTAAGAAAAGCGAACTGACCTTAATCAGAATCCCTTTAGCTATTTCCTGTTATCCTGGGCCTGGTTGAAATCCATCTGTCGGAGCGAGAAACCTGCAGTGGAAATAGAATGCTTTATCCCTTTGCTGACTTCCTTTGTCTCTGACTTCATCTCAAGAACTCCCTTGCTGTTGTATGATTCCGTTGCCATGACAACCCCGTTATCGAGTGCAGAGTGTCCGTAGTAAGCAGGCATACCGGCTTTTGACCAGGTTCTCCTGTCGGCCTGGAGACGAAGATCATGGGTTACCCATACCTTGCCGTTATCGCCCGACTCATTGTCCTTATACTGATATTCGTCACATGAATAGCCTGCTATGACCTTTTTATTGCCCGTCTTTGTAAAGGAGCCCATGTCGGGATTGTCTGCAGCCTGGGTACCGGTCTGACTCTCGTCAGGAACAGCTGTAATGATCCCCATCTTCATGCTACCCATATCCGTCAGGATAAGAATGCACTTGTTTATTCCGTCAAACACGGTTGATGTCAGAATCGACTGTTCCTGCCCTTCATCCTCAACACGTATTTTGGCCTCAATCCCAAAATATGGAGCATCTTCCCTGTAGTACAGATAGTAATCCATTTTGGTAACATCTTTTTTATCATACATCTCGGCCTGCATGAATATACTGTTGCTGAATGAGTACGATTCGTCATACTTCAGTGTAACTTTTCCACCAAGAAGACCTCCGATGTTTATCCCTTTTCGTTCCTGTTCACCGGAAGCTTGTTTTTCAGTGGTCTGTTTATCAGCTGATGAATCGACTTTGTTCTCTATGCCTTTGTTTAATGAATTATTGAGCTTGTTTCGGAGAGCGCCTCCCAGCTGGGCCATAGATGTGGAGGGAACCATCAACCCGGCAACCAGAAGTAAGAATAAAACTTTTGTTTTCATTTTTAAATCAATTAGATAGTTAGTATCAGGGATCTCCGGCTAACCGGAACTAATCATAAAGTTAAGACATTTATGTTTATCGCGTCGTAACTATCAAAAAAAAAGGAGTCCATGACTCCTCTTTTAACCTTTTGGAAACTATTTACCTATTGTTGTGGCCCGGCGACAGCGGGCACCGGTTCCTTCTCCTGGAGAACTGATTCATAAAGAGCAGCAAATGAACTTTTTATCCAGATCATTGCGGGAAATACTCCCACAAACATGAGGATAAGTCCAAAAATGAATATAAAGAAGGAAGCTATTCCCATCAGGAAAATTCTCCATCCCTGGCCCCTGGTGAGCTTCCAGCTCTTCTCAACCGCTTCTATCGGATCAAGTCCTTTATCCATCACCAGGTAGGAGGTGAAAGCCAGTCTGCAGCCTATTATTATTCCCGGAATGATAAGAACAAATAATCCTATTATTACCAGGGAAAAGACAAGCAGGTTCGCCAGGATAATATGAAGATAATTCTCCCAGAAACCTTTGATAAGAAGTTCAAAATCAGGTTTAATATTCCTCACTGCCCTTACAAAGATAATCCTGGCACCATACTCGATAACCGGAACCGCCAGAAAAGAAAAAAGCAATGCTATAAGTGCTAAAAATACTGCAAAAGCACCGAGGGAAGCTACTCCGAAGATCTCACCCCAGCTATCGGGCCAGTTTTCCCACGACATATTACTGAGATTACTGAGGTTACTGAAAGGCATGTGATTATCCAGGCCATAGCTGCACTTCATCGGTGAAGTAAGAATGCCAAGAACAAAAACCACAAGCAACAATCTCAGAAAATTATCAGTCATCACCTGCCAGCCTCTTCCGAAACTGTTCCTGAAGCCTGGCCTGGCAATATTTTCATTTTGTGTTTCCATCATAATAAGTATTAAGTGTTGGTTACTGATTTCATGCCAAAAGTAAACCATGAAAACAACCCGTGTTTAATACTATAGTAGTGATCTCTGATTATACTACCGAAGTTGTTAAATCACTACAAAAGTAGTGGTTGGTCTGTAACAGACTGCAGAATATATTTTTATACATTTACGTATGATTTATGCTGTTTCATATCTTGTCTTTATCCTTTCGATAGCCTTTGCCACCTTCGGGATCATGCTCACATCACGACTTAAGGAAAAGTACAGTTCTGACCTTGTCGCTACCCTGCTGTATTTCGAGGTGTTCATTTATGCTTTCGGATTCTACGGGATATGGGGACAGGTTCTTGTCAGGGAGCTTTTCAGGGGATCGCTGAGTGAAGATATCATCGGCAGGATCTCTGAAACGGCCATGATACTGGGACTTCCTTTCCTTGTATTTGCATGGTTCATGCTTATCAGGTTTGCCTCAGCTTTATCGGGGAGAAGATACCGGAACCGGATGATTTATATCTTTCTTCCTGCCAACCTCCTGATAGTCGCCATTGCAGCCATTCTTCTGACCCGTCAGGCAGCACTGAAACCGTCTATCCTTATCCGGGATTACTACATGATCGGCAATATGGCATATGGGTTCATCGCCTCTTACCTTATCCACTTTCCACTGAAAGGGAAGCTGACTGTTCGCGGTGTAAAGAAAAACATTGCAGCTCCGGTGCTGTTCTCGTTCATGGCCCTTCAGACCATTTTGCTGTTCTTCGAACCCTACGGTAAAATGATTTTCCTGCTGTTCATAAGTGCATTTTTTGCAGGAAATACTTTCATCCCTGTATATCTCTACATGCAAATGAGAATCTCCGGTTCTGCAAGCACTGCCTCGTCCGGAAACGCATTTACAAGCTTCTGCCTGCAACATGAGATCAGTCCGAGAGAATGTGAAATAATAAAGGAGATCTGTAATGGATTAAGCAATAAAGATATAGCTGCAAAACTATTTATTACTGAGCAGACAGTCAAAGATCATACCCACAGGATCTATATAAAGACAAATGTAAGAAGCAGGGCTCAGCTGATGGCCCTGGTCAGGGAAGCCTGACAGGTGTTGTCACTCTTATTGATCTGCAGGGAAAGCCTGGTAGACAATAAGTGAACCGCCTTCAGACTCAAGTGAGAAAGAGTCTCCGATAGCCTCATTAAGGGTAGCCATCCACCAGCTTGTGAGTTTCTTCTTTACCAGAGGGTATTTCAGGCCCCGGGAAGTGATCTCCATACCTGGATTGGTTGAAAAAACAGATACCTGCTGACCTCTGAAACTTTCAATGGAAGCACTTCCGGTGACAATTCTGAAAATTCCAGTATCTGTCACCATAATAACATCTGCTTCGGCGGCATACTCAACGAGGAGAGAGATATTGCCAAGGGTGTGGTCTTCCCTTTTGCCTGTGGCACCAAGAATAACAAAACTTTTGAATCCTCTGCTTATGCACCAACTGACAGCCTTTGTCAGATCGTTTGTTTCCTGATCACTGTCTCTGTATAACCGATCTTTGAATTTTTCCCTTAACGATGTCTCAAGTGAATCGAGATCGCCTACAATGGCATAAGGAAACATGCCTGAATCAATAAGTCTTGAAGCACTCCCGTCACAGCATATTATTCTGTCTGCAGTTTTAAGATA
>CAZBQM010000069.1:0-12684 GCA_964494045.1 uncultured Rikenellaceae bacterium | reverse complement strand
TGCAGAGATCATTGGAAAGGAAGGCGAGGTAATGAAGGTTGGTTCTATACTGGCCATGCTTGAGACAGAAGAAAAAAGCACACCCGATGATCTTATTAAGGTCGACCGTGAGGTTGATCGTATCAGGGAGACTATTGATGCCGAAAGAAATGAAAAAAAGGAAGAGGCCAGGGTATCGGAACAACTAAAAAGCCGTACCCCTTCAGGTAAGTTCCTTTCCCCCCTCGTCAGGAAGATAGCTTCAGAAGAAAATATAAGCTATGCCGAACTTGATACCATCAAGGGAACCGGTATGGATGGCCGGATAACCAGGGATGATGTTATGGGATATCTCGATGACAGGAAAGGCAGACATTCACAAACAGATGTGGCTGCCTTATCTGTCACAAATCATACCGGAAGTGAAAAGGGCCAGGCAGACAATAGCGGTTATTCCGAACCGGAAGGTGAAGCCATTGAGACTGTTGGGGCAGACCAGGCAGTGACGTCAGTACCCCTGGGACAGGATGATGTTGTTGTTGAGATGGACAGGGTACGCAGGATAATTGCCGATCATATGGTGATGTCGAAAAGAATCTCACCTCATGTGACCTCCTTTATTGATGCTGATGTAACCCGGATAGTGACATGGAGAAACAGCATAAAAGAAAAATTTCTGGCCGCTGAAGGGCAGAAACTGACACTCACACCGGTTTTCATCGACGCTGCTGCCAGGGCATTGTACGACTTCCCGATGATCAACATCTCAGTTGACGGGTACAGGATCATAAAGAAGAAGAACATAAATATAGGTATGGCAACCGCACTTCCTGATGGTAACCTTATTGTCCCGGTAATCAGGAATGCAAACGAGAAGAGTCTGGCAGGACTCGTAAAGGCAGTCAACGATCTTGCTTCAAGGGCCAGGAGCAACAAGCTGAAACCTGACGAGATAAGTGGTGGAACTTTCACGGTGACCAACTTCGGAAGCTATAACAACCTCTCCGGGACTCCAATCATTAACCAGCCTCAGGTGGCAATACTGGGCACCGGTGCTGTGAGAAAGATGCCTGCAGTTATTGAGACCCCCGAGGGAGATATGATAGGTATAAGGCATATAATGATACTGTCGCTCAGCTACGACCACAGGGTTGTCGACGGGGCCCTTGCCGGAAAATTCCTGAACAGGATAAAAGAGATACTTGAAAACTATAACAACGATGAATTCCTTAAATACTCATGACAACGACTTCCGGCCGTTAATTACGGCCGGGGGTCGTTTCGGATCAGGACATTCCGGAATATCATGTGGTTCCGGCGATTATCGGGAAAAGTAAAGATATCTCACTCACAACAGGTCCGAAGCATTGCCCCCGGAGGTGTCAAAAAGTTAAAGTAAACCGTAACAGGCGATAAAACCGGCAGAAATGTGTCCATAACAGGGTTAAGGTCTTACTTTTTTAGTAAATTTGATACCAGATCTTAATAATTTGGGCAAAAAAATATCATTACTGATCATTCTGCTTTTCCGGACAATGCTGATTCAAGCACAGGAAGCCGGTGCTCAGCAGGAGATGTCAACCCGGCTTACCGGGCAGGGACATCAGGATATTATAGGATATTTACAGAATCACATTTACAGAAAATTTAAACTACTCCGTGAGCAGTATTTAAAAAGTGTTATATTTGTTTAATTGATATTCTTCAGGGTGAAAACACACCGTCTGACATTAATACTACTATCCCTGGTGATTTTTTCATTCTCCCTTGCTGCTCAGAGTACAGGAGAAAAAAAGAAAATATTCGCCAGGGCTGAATCTCATTTCCTTTACGAAGAGTATGAACTGGCTAATCCCCTTTATCTGCTTCTCGACTCTCCCGATAATTTAAATATACTGTACAAAATCGGGACAAGCTACGTGAACATACCAGGAGAAAAAGAAAAAGCCATCCCCTACCTTGAAGCAGCTGTGGAAAATGCAACATATGATGCAAAACCAGCTCAGTTCAAGGAAAAGAAAGCACCTCTTGATGCATATTTCTATCTTGGCAAGGCATATCTCATAAACAACAAAACTGAAGAGGCCCTTAAGACTCTTACAAAGTTCAAACAACTGGCCACAGATACGGAGGATAAGGGAGGAATGAAGAATGCTGAATATATTGATCAGGTGATTTCTTCGTGCCGGAATGCCATTGAGATACAAAAAGCACCTCTGGATTTTGTTAAACAGGACCTGGGAGACGACTTCAGTCAGGGCGCCATTAACGATAATCCCGCTGTCAGCTTTGATGGCAACACGATAGCCTATACCGAGCGCAGGGGTATCGTCAATGCGATCCTTGTTTCACGGAAGGTAAACGGAAGATGGGAGCCTCCGGTTGAGATAACCCAGACTATCAAAGCCGGTGAGGACTGTTCCACATGCTCACTCAACGCAGACGGCACCGAACTCTTCCTCTATAAGAATGACGGATATGACGGGAACATTTTCTCCACTGTTTTTACCGATGGTCAATGGAACCCGCTAAAAAAGCTAAACAAAAATATAAATACACGCTTTTATGAATCACATGCCGCAATTTCGGCTGACGGCAACACTCTTTACTTCACAAGTAACAGGGAAGGTGGAAGCGGCGGACTTGATATCTATTATTCTGTCAGGGATTTTTCTGGTGACTGGGGACCGGCAGTCAACCTGGGGACAGAGGTCAATACCCCTTATAATGAAGATACACCCTTCGTTACAATCAACGATTCACTTCTTTATTTCTGCTCCGAAGGCCATGTAAACATGGGTGGATACGATATCTTCATAAGCAAACGGGAAGGTTCTTCGTGGACCGCACCCCTGAATATAGGATATCCTGTCAACACCACGGATGATGACAAATTCTTTCAGCCTTTCAATAACAACCTGAACGGTTATTACTCGATGACCACTGACTACAAGCAGAAAGACATTTTTTACATCACCTTCAACAGCAATGTTCTGAGTCAGGGACCAGAGATCAGGGGCATCTTCAGCGTTAAGGATACTGTCATCCTCTTTGATGACAGTTATGCGGTTTACCTTCTCGACAGGATGACGGGCGACACTCTTGATACAGCCTATCCGGACAGGAATACAGGACAGTATAACCTTATTGTTAAGCCCGGCGCTTTCAGGCTGATTTATTCAGGGAGAGGCTGCCTGCAGACCAGTATCGACACATCCGTGGTTGCAAATGATCCTGCAAGGTTCATCACAATTAATGTTGAACTCGAAAAGGATACTGCATATGTACCTGAATATGAAAAAATAGACCTGAATAAAATACCTGTTGTGGATGAGATTGATTCGAGCATTCTGATCCGTGATCTTCAGGTCATGGACATCACCGAGAATGACGATCTAGATACCACTGTTCTGTATTATACCGTTCAGGTGATGGCACTGTTCAACCCGGTTGATATCAGCTACTTCAAGTATGTTTCCGACATTAAGGTCCTGTACAATGAAAATGACAGGTTCTACAGATATACTACAGGGATTTTTATTAACAAAGAAGAAGCCTACGCACACAGGGATGAGCTGATCAGAAAAGGGTACCCCAATGATCTGTTCATCAAAAAAGTCTCAAGGATTCCCGGTGAAAGACCCGTATTGAATCAGAGATTTTTTACCGTTCAGCTTAAGGCAACCCATACACCGGTTGACCCGGGCATTTTCACACGATATCAGGGTGTAAGGGAGACACAGGAGATAGACGGCTTATACCATTATCTTTATGGCAGATATCCGACTATTGAAGAAGCGAAAGTTGTGTTGGAAAAGATTGATGAGAGTGAATTCAGTGATGCTTTCGTAAGAGAGATTAATATTCTGATAGACAAATAGCGTTTTTTCTGCTTTTGTTTATTCTGATTTTATTTTTCAACCTGGCTTTTGCTCAGGATTCAGCTATTTGGTTAATTAAATCTTTTATTATCATGAAACATCTCTATACCTACAACAAAAGTATAGCGGTAGCCATATTGTTAATGGGGTTTGTTCCTCTCTTCTCCCAGGAAACAGTCAAAAGTGAACTAATGAGATCCGTTCAGCAAGCCGATATTTCCTATTACAACGACCAGGATTATGAAAAAGCGGCCAGTCTGTATGAACCGATTTATGAAGCCAATCCTGAAAATCACAACATAGCGGCCAAGCTCGGGATAAGTTATCTAAATATTGACGGAAAAAAAGAAAAAGCGCTCGAACTCCTGAAAAAGGCGTCAGAAAATATTGCCATTGATGAAGATGAATACAAGGAATACGGGAACAAGGCTCCCGTTGATACATGGTTCTACCTGGCCATTGCCTATCACAGGAATGACAGTCTTGAAAAGGCTGTCACAATGTTCACAAAGTCAAAACAAAGCCTTACAGAAGATGACCCGGAAAAAGAAGAATATATTGATCTGCAGATAAGGGATTGCAAGTACGCACTGGAAATGAAGAAACAACCGATGAGGATACTTTCCGACCTGTTCGTACCCTGGCTCAAAGACTATCCGGGAGCATGTAACCCTGTTATATCCGGGAACGATTCCGTATTTGTCTTTACTGTAAAACAGGAAGGAAAGACCAGGATCTTCTGTTCGTATAAGTCTGGAAAAGAATGGAGCGAACCTTCCAATATCACACCCCAGATAGGGGAATATGACAGGCTCTATTCAAATTCGATCACAGGTGACGGACGGATGCTGATACTGTTTATGGATGACGGAGATGACGGGAACCTTTATTTCTCACAAAGAAGCGACACAATCTGGACAAGAATAAAGAATATGGGAAGAAATGTCAACTCAATATACTGGGAAGCTCACGGGTTCATCACTCCTGACGGGAAAACAATGTACTTCTCAAGCAACCGGCCGGGAGGTCAGGGCGAGCTCGACATCTGGACATCTGAAAAAGAGTCTGACGGATCGTGGAAGGTTCCTGATAACCTTGGAAGCATGATCAATACTCCTTATGATGAGGATACTCCTTACTTTGAACCTAAAGAACAGGCTCTCATCTTCAGTTCCACAGGCCATATGAGCATGGGTGACTTTGATGTCTTCAGATCGACTAAGAGAGGCGGCGGATGGACACAACCCGTGGGGATGCCATATGCTTTCAACACCGTTGCCGCCAACACTCATTTCCTCCTTAACCATAACGGCCCCGGCTTCATTGCAAGCCGCTATGACGAAAAGACCCAGACTAGGAATATCTTTTCCCTTGTTGCAGTCAATCCTGCTGATGAAATAACCAAAGCATCAGGAATCATGACGCTTGGTGACGGACTGGAAATTGATCCCGCCAAAGCAGACATAAAGGTACTAAATATTGCTGACGGTAAGGAAATGCCTGCTGTAAAGGTTAAACCTGACGGAAGCTTCACGTTTGACATCAAACCAGGTGAATACCAAATTTTTGCCTCCTATCCCGGATACGAGACTGATACGGTTAGCTTAAGCCTGCCGCTATATTTTGCTGGTAGTTACCTGACAGTAAATCCTTCTCTCCTGCCTGGGAAAGTATCATCGGGGGATTTCCTTTCCATTCAGAATGTTCTGTTCGACTTTGACAGCTACTCGATTACAGAAGAAGCAGCCAGAAACCTTGAAGTTCTGAGAAGAATAATGGGAAGCCATCCTGAACTAAAGGTTGAAATTGCAGGATATACAGATTCCAGGGGAAGCACTGAATATAATAAACGTCTCGCCGACAAACGTGCCAAGGCTGTCATCGATTTCCTCTCAGCTGAAGGAATAGAATCCACAAGATTCATAAAGAAATCATTCGGAGAATCGAATTTTGTTGCCATAAATACCAATCCTGACGGAAGCGACAATCCTGAAGGAAGACGATTCAACAGGAGAGCCACATATGGTATCGTTAACCCGCGTACAGGAGTGGTTATCAGGAAGGACGTGTACACACCTGAATACCTCAGACTGCCCCATTCGATGAGATACAGCATAGTTCTTATAAAAACCCCGAGATACCTGACTCCTGAATTCTTTAAGGAAATAATAAACGATGAAGCCCTTTTCATCCAGAGTATCAGAGATGGTTCTGACAACATCTATGCTCTGGGAGTGTTCTTCAATAACGGTGATGCAGAGACCTATCTCGGATTCCTCCGTGAAAATGGAATGAAGGATGCTTTCATAGTAAACCAGTACGACCTCGAGAACGGATCGGTTGACCCGAATAAAGTAGGAGCAGCAGCCGTTACAACCCTCCACAAAGCATTTACGGTTCAGTTAAAAGCCACAAGGAAAAAGCTGGATATCACTTCTGTATTCCCGGGAATCGACGAAGTCAGAGAGGTTTATTCTGATGACGGATTCTACAAATACTTTAAAGGAGAATTCCGGTCCTTCTCTGAAGCCAGCAAGGTTCTTGCATCCATGAAAGTTATCTTTGATGATGCATTCATCAGGGAGATTGAGGTGGAATAATATAAAACGGAATATAAGGGGACAATTCTATGAGATATAAGGATATCACCCTCAGGGCAATAGAACCTGAAGACCTGGAGTTGCTTTACGATTGGGAAAACAATGGTGATTACTGGATAATAAGCAATACTATAACACCATTTTCGAAGTACACTCTTAAGAGATATATAAAAAACTCTCACAAAAGCATTTACGAGACCGGCCAGCTGAGGCTGATGATTGATCATTCAGTCGACAAGGTTACAATTGGAACTATAGATATCTTCGATTTTGATCCCTTCCATGGCAGGGCCGGACTGGGCATTCTCATAGCCAGGGAAGAATACCGAAGAAAAGGACTGGCCTCAATGGCATTAAAATGCCTGGTGGATTACTGCTTCGGGACCCTTCATCTTCATCAGCTGTACTGTAACATACTGAGTAATAACTTTGAAAGCATTGAACTTTTCAAAAAGGCCGGATTCTCTGAATCCTGTGTAAAAAAAGACTGGTTCAGGACAGCTTCAGGTTACCTTGATGAGTATTTTTTCCAGATGATAAACGAAGAATAGTAAGCAGCAGCCATCAGTGTGCTGCTGCCCTTGTATCTCTGTATTCGCCCCTGAAGTAATTTATGCCTGCCTGATCATATCTTTTTTTCAGGACATCGAGCCGTCCCAGAAAGTCGTTAAAATCCTTTTTCAGTATTGGTGACCACCCGGTTTCAGCTATTGCAAAAGCACGGGGATAAGCCATATATTCAAGGTGACCCTGATCAGCTATGTATTCAGTCCACAGGTTCCCCTGGAATCCAAGAATGTACTTCTTCTCATCATCATTCAGCTCAGCTGGAACGGGATCAAAGGAATAGACCTTCTCGAGCGGGACATACCCTCCTATTGAAAGCGGCTCTCCTTCAGGCTCTGCCTGGTAGTAATCGAGATAAGCATACTGTGTAGGCGTCATTATAACATTGTGTTTCTGTCTTGCAGCCTCAATGCCTCCGGCAGTTCCCCTCCACGACATTATCGTGGCTTCAGGGGCAATACCACCTTCGAGTATCTCATCCCATCCTATTATCTTCCTGCCTTTTGACAGAAGGAACTTCTCGATCCTTCTGATAAAATAGCTCTGTAGTTCAAGCTCATCTTTCAGACCTTCTTCCCTGATTCTCCTCTGGCAGTCGCTGCATATCTTCCATCTGGTTTTGGGTGCTTCGTCGCCTCCGATATGAATATACTCACCAGGGAACAGCTCAGTCACTTCTGTCAGGACATCTTCAAGAAGTTTGAAAGTCTCTTCCTTCCCGGCACAAAGGATATCCTCAACAATCCCCCATTCCCTGAAGACTTCAAAGGGTCCACCGGTACATGAGAGTTCAGGATATGCAGCAAGAAGGGCAAGAGAGTGCCCTGGCATCTCAATCTCAGGTATCACGGTTATGAATCGTTCAGAAGCGTAAGCCACAATCTCCCTGACCTCATCCTGAGTATAAAATCCACCGTACGGTTTCCCGTCATATACCTTCGGTTTATTCCGTGAGTGCCCTGTAAGGGTTTCCTTCCTGAATCCTCCGGTTGCGGTAAGGAGAGGATATTTCCTGATCTCGATCCTCCATCCCTGGTCATCGGTCAGATGCCAGTGGAAATAATTCATCTTGTGAAGGGCGAGCATATCAATATATTTCTTTACCGATTCAACCCCGAAGAAATGACGACATACATCCAGGTGCATCCCACGGTATTCAAAGCGCGGTTCATCACTGATCTCACAGGCCGGAACCGACAGGTTTATATTATCCATTACCTTTCCGGCCTCAATTTCAGGAGGCAGCAGTTGCCTGATGGTCTGGACGCCATAAAACAATCCCGCGGGAGTAGCGGCTTTCAGAACAATCATCTGTGGGCTCACCGAAAGCCGGTAGCCCTCCTTTGATCCGACTGTTGGATCGATCTGAAGAAACAGGCTACCTGAAACAGCTTTGGCCCCTTCTTCGGGAGTGACAGACCAGTTTGTCGCTGAGTTTATCATCCTCGAAATAAAACCTGCTGACAGCTCAGTCTGGCTGTTCAGAGGAGATACTATTATCCTGCTCTCACCGCTAAAGGTAAAAGAACCCGGCATTTCAGTAAGCGAAACCGGTACAGGGATGATCGGATATTTATTAACCTGTATGCAGTTTAAACCGCTGCATCCGGCAACAGTCATTGTAATGGTAAGAATCACTGTCTTTAATGTTTTCATTCGGGAAGGTTTTTATTTTCAGGGGTTTTCAGTATTAAAATCATCAACTAAGGTCATGCATCCCGGATCATTCCCGGGTGGTTTAGTCAGATAAGCTTCCTGCTTATCATCCTTTCATGCATAGAGTATATGACCCCGGGCTTATCTTATCTTTTCTTCACATAAAGATATGAACAATGTACAAACCTGTGTATGAAGAATCTTTAAAACCTGAAAAACAATGTCATTTTGCCCCTGAAGCAAGTAACCCGCAGGCTGCAGAAATATCGGCGCCCCTCGATTCACGGATGGAAGCTGAGATGCCGGATATAACCAGCTCGTGTTTAAAACGGAGCATCGTGCCCCGGGGCGATGTTTTAAATGTACTGCCGCTGCCTTTATGATAAGGCAGCAGGTTGACCCTGATACCTGATCCTCTGAGCAGAGATTTCAGTTCATCAAGATGATTATCCGAATCGTTTATTCCTTCCATCATAATATAGGCAACGCTCAGGCGTCTCTTCTTCTTTAGAGGAAAATTCCTGAGGATGTCGATTATTTCGGAAAAAGGATACCTGTTTTCGGCTGGAATAATCTCTTTTCTTTCATCGCTGAAAGGAGAGTGAAGGCTCAGGGTAAGGTTACATTGTGTTCTTTCAAGGAAGGTCTCAACCGCAGGAGTGATGCCGACTGTGGAAACAGTAACTCTGGCAGATCCGAGAGCCAGGCCCCATTCGGCAGTGATTATATCGCATGCCTTGAGTACATTTTCAAGGTTATCGAGGGGCTCTCCCATTCCCATGAAGACCACGTGGGTGGTTTTTTCTGACCCGGGCAATCCGAGGACCTGGTTAATTATCGAATGGACACTGAGATTCCCGTGAAATCCATACTTTCCGGTCTCACAGAAGCTGCAGCCCATTCTGCATCCAGATTGTACAGAAATACATATTGTATTCCTTTTTTCGCCGGGCATCCATACAGTCTCAAAATACAGTCCTTCCTCATCACGAAACAGATATTTGATGCTTCCGTCTGCTGATTTCTCAGCCGCGACGGGAGGAAATATGCCCGGACAACAATTCAACTTTAGTTTATCAGCAAGTTTCCTTGGGATGCCAGGGATTGAATCCAGATCATTTATCCTCTTCTTGTAGATGAAATTGGTGATTTTTAAAACCTGGGGCAGGCTGAACTCATCAGGGCCTGCAATAGCAAGTATCTCCTGTGGGTCAAGGGTGCAAAGGTTTATCATGCTCATCTTCCGTTAGTATCATTACTGTTTTGCTGTCCAGTCAGTCATGCGAAGAACCAACTTGCATGGTTTGTACAAAGGTATACTCCTTCATCATAAAACGTATACATGAAAAAGCTGATCTGCATTTCTTAATAAAGCATAACATTCAGCCATTAAAAAAGGGCCGGATTCCCTGCCTTTCAGTCAGAGGATCCGGCCTGATAAAATCTTACCTGAGTTAATTCAGAAAGAATAAGAACTTTTCAGTTGGCAATAAGCCCCCTGTTCCTGAGCAAAGGTTCTATTTCAGGTTCACGACCACGGAAGTTGACATACATCTGCATGGCGTCCATGGTACCGTCCTTTTCAAGGATATTCTTGCGGAACGACTCAGCAGTGGTCTTGTCGAAGATACCTTTTTCCCTGAATGCCTCGAAGGCATCATTATCAAGAACTGCTGCCCATGTGTAGCAGTAATAGCCTGAATCGTAACCATCAATTATATGAAGAAAATAGGTGCTTCTGTAGCGTGAGACTATTTCAGGGATGAGTCCGATTTTTGTGAAGTACTCTTTTTCAAAGGACTGGACATCGATAACGGCAGGTGCTTCGAGGGTATAGAAGGCCATATCGAGTAGCGAGGCAGCCATAATTTCAACATTTGAAAAGCCCTGGTTGAAATATTTGCTGTTGCCAATTTTGTCGATGAGGGTCTGTGGAATAGGTTCACCAGTCTGGTAATGACGGGCATAGTCTTTCATCAGTTCAGGCTGTGAAACCCAGTGTTCCATTATCTGTGAGGGCAGTTCAACAAAGTCCCAGGCGATATATGACATGTTGTAGGTCTTTTTTGAGAAGAGTCCTTCGAGAGCGTGGCCGAATTCGTGGAAAAGGGTCTCGACCTCTTCCATACTCAGAAGGGCGGGAAGATCGCCTGAAGGACGAGTAAAATTGCAGACGACGGTTACGACAGGGTATATCGTTTGTCCATCTTCAATATGGTGATCCCTGTAACTACCGCACCAGGCACCCTGGCGTTTGCTATCACGAGGGTGGAAATCGAGATAAAGGACACCTATATGTGAACCGTCTGCCTCCTTGACTTCATAAGCTTCAGCTTCGGGATGAGGAAGGGGACAGTCTGCAATACGTTCAAAAGTGATACCGTAAAGCCTGTTTGCCGATTCGAATACACCATCCCTGACATTCTCAAGCTTGAAGTAGGGACGCAGTTCGTTGTCATCGAGATCATATTTCTGTTTTCTCAGTTTCTCGGCATAATACCACCAGTCAGAAGGTTCAAGTTTGAAGTTACCACCTTCTTTATCTATTATCTTCTGCATCTCCTTCACCTCATTGACGGCAACAGGTATAGCTTTATCCCATAGATTATTAAGGAGGTTAAAAACATTTTCAGGAACCTTGGCCATCCTTGGTTCGAGAACGAAATCGGAATGGGTCTTATAACCAAGCAGTTTTGCTCTTTCAGCCCTTAGCTTAACGATTTCGGCGAGAATAGCATTGTTATCATATTCGTTGCCATTGTTGCACCTGTTTGTATAGGCATTGTACAACTCCCTGCGAAGGTCCCTGTTTTCGGAATACTGAAGAAACGGGAAGATGCTCGGACGCTGTGTTGTGAATGCCCATTCCCCTTCCCTGCCGGCAGCTTTTGCAGTTTCAGCAGCAGCATTTACAAGCGATTCCGGGAGTCCTGCAAGTCCTTCCTTACCAACAAAAAGCTTGTAGTCATTGGTTTCCTGAAGAACGTTCTGGCTGAACTTAACAGTAAGAACAGACAACTTCTGGTTAAGGCTCCTTAGTGTATCCTGGTCTGTCTTGCTCAGGTTGGCTCCATACCTGACAAACTCCTTATAAAGGTTTTCGAGCATAAATTTTTGCTCAGGTGAAAGGTTCTCATTTCCCTGGTTTTCATAGACCTTTTTAATTTTTTGAAAAAGGCCTGGATTCAGGTATATCTCATCTGAATATGCAGAAAGTCTGGGTGATATCTCGACTTCGATATTCTGGAGTGTATCGTTCGTATTAGCCGAAGCCTGGGCAGAGAAAACACTTCTTACTTTCGTCAGGAGTTTGCCTGATCTGTCAAGGGCGGCTATTGTATTTTCGAAATTCGGTTCCTCCTTGTTTCCGACGATGGCTTCAATATCTTTTTTGCCCTGATCCATGCCCATTTCAAATGCGGGCATGTAGTGTTCAGCCTTTATTTTTTCAAAAGGAGGAAGGTTAAAAGGAGTGTTGTATTCTGAGAAGAAGGGATTGCTTTTGTCGACCTCTTCCTGGTTCTTGCAGGAAGATAAAAGCATTCCGGACACTCCGGTAATAATCAGCATTTTAGTCAAAGTTTTCACGTTACTATAATTTAGGTTAATTAACGTTCAGTTAATGGTTGTACAAAATAAACCCATAAAAGACTGCCATCCAAAGAAAGATACTATAATTTTAAGAAAAATGTCAGATATAAGGTCCTCATGGGAGACTATCATCAGCAACGGAATAAGGCAGATTGCAGTAATGATATGGGAATGGATGGTCTGTGGATCATGGATAAATAATGATGAAATAATTGCTTGCAGGAATACTATTTTATTATTTTTGTCGCGCAGGATTGGATCAGGAAGGATGACAATACTTAGCAAGGGCTACAGGTGTCAGTTCGAATTATCCGGCAGGTGAATGTTGATGTTGCCTGAAGGATGGATCTCCGGTTCAGATGCCTGTGTTTTTACATAAGGAGAGATGGCAGAGTGGTCGAATGCGGCGG
>CAZBQM010000068.1:0-12797 GCA_964494045.1 uncultured Rikenellaceae bacterium | reverse complement strand
GAAGCTCAATATCAAGAAGGGCGCCTCCACCAATGAAATAATCAAGTTCTCCACCGTATGCCTCGCGGATCTTAGCAAATAAAAGCCTGTCATAAAACCTTAGCATAGGTCTTTTTAACTTCTGAAGCCCCTGTCCTTTGTTCCATCCTTCCTTATTGTATGAGTATGCCATCTTAATAGCATGGTTGAAAAGCATTTCAGTCAGTTTGCCTTTTTCTTTAATGCCTTTTTCAATGTTTTTCCTGAAATTTTTGGCAATGGCGGGGACACTCATCAACAGATTGGGTTTGATCTCCTTAAGGCATACAGGAAGGTTCCTGAGGCTCTCCATCGGTGTTTTCCCGGTCTTTACAGAGGCGATGCTTGCTCCCCGTCCCATAAAGGCATAGATTCCGCATGTATGCCCGAACGAATGATCCCAGGGAAGTATCAGAAGTGTCTTGTAGAAGGCCGGGATGTCCATAAGACTGTACGACTGATAAACGTTTGTCACATAATTCCCGTGAGTAAGGATGATTCCTTTCGGATCGGCAGTGGTGCCTGAGGTGTAACATATATTTGCATAGTCGGAAGGAGTGATGCTTTTTGTCAGTTCTTTGAAGGCAGCCATGTTATCAGGCGATTCAAGCCATTCCCTTCCCAGTTTTCTTACTTCGTTGAAATGGATCTCATTCTTCCCGTATTCCTCCTGAGTGTCAAGATGAATAACTTTTTCTATTGTGTTGCATGAATCAACCACCTGTTTAAGCTTCTGATACTGGATAGTTGAGGTAAGGACCATCCTTGATTCTGAATGGTTGATCCTGAACTTGATCTCCTGTGGATTCAGTTTTGAAGAAAGCGGTACATTCATTGCACCTGTGTACAGTATCCCAAGCTCACCAATCACCCAACTGTTCCTTCCTTCGGAGATCAGACTGATCCTGTCGCCTTTTTTTATACCAAGACTTATAAGTCCGGCTGCAAATTCGTAGACCTGTTTTTTGGTTTCTCCGTAGGTGGTACCTTCATATTTTTCTCCGGGTTTTTCCCACAGATAAACATTGTTGCTAAAATTTTCAACGCTCTCTTCAAAGAATTGTATCAGTGATTTCATTGCAAAACATTTAATGTATTACTCTTTTTAGAATGCCTAATTTAACAAAATATGATTAAAAAAGTGCTTTTGTTAAGTTCTATTATCACCTGACCTGCAAATCAATATTCGGATTACTGATAAAGAAAAAGGTCAGGGATTGGGGAATAGCCGTTTCTATTAATTTTAAATGTTTAATTATGAAGGCTTTGCTTCATTTGATTTCTTTTATATGCTACTGTTTTTATCATCTTAATTTTTCCGGTGAATAAGTGAAATTATAGACAGTAAAAAGAAAAAGGAGGCATATAGATTACCCATAGGATAATTCAGCAACATGGTACTGAAACTACCCATGTATGGATCTTTGTCAGTAATATTACCTTAAAATGGTTTCTTTTCTGTCGGGTCCGACAGATACCATAACGACTGGTACCGAAGTTTCTTTCTCGACGAAACCAATAAATCCCCTGAGGGGTTCCGGAAGTGCATCGAAGGTTCTGATTCCTGAAATATTCTCTGTCCATCCCGGCAGTTCTGTATAAATGGGTTCAACCACTGAGGCAGTATCTACAGGGATTTCACGGCATTCCTTACCGTCAACAAAATATGAGGTACAGATTTTTATTGATCCGAATCCTGAAAGCACATCGGCCTTTGTCATCAGGAGCTTTGTTACTCCGTTTATCATAATGGCATACTTAAGGGCTGGAAGATCAAGCCATCCGCATCTGCGGGGTCTGCCTGTAGTGGCACCGAATTCATGGCCTTTTTCCCTTAGCATATTTCCTGTGGCATCATTAAGTTCTGTAGGGAAGGGGCCGCTTCCCACCCTTGTACAGTATGCTTTGAAGATACCGAATACATCACCGGTCTTTTTTGGAGAGATCCCCAGCCCGGTACATGCTCCGGCGCTTATGGTGTTGGAAGATGTGACAAAAGGGTAGGAGCCGAAGTCAACATCAAGCATGGTACCCTGGGCTCCTTCTGCAAGAAGCCGGCTACCTTTGTCAGTCATCTCGTTGACAAGATATTCTGTATTCAGAATACGGAACTTTTTCATGAATTCAATTCCTTCAAACCAGCTGGTCTCGTACTCACTGATGTCGAAATCATAGTTGTACGAAGACAGGATCTCAAGGTGGTCATTCTTGTGTTTTTCATAGATCTTACGGAAGTCGGCCTTCATGATCTCACCGGCTCTCAGACCGTTACGTGCTATCTTGTCGGTGTAGGCAGGGCCAATGCCCTTGAGTGTCGAACCTATCTTTGTTTCTCCTTTCCTCGATTCGTATGCAGCATCCAGAATCCTGTGGGTTGGCAGAATGAGGTTCGCCCTTGAGGAAATGACAAGCCGGTTTTTCAGTTCAGCCAGGTCTATACCAAGACTTTCAATTTCCTTTTTAAATACTGAAGGATCGATAACGACTCCATTACCAATGATATTAAGTTTGTCAGGATGAAAGATGCCAGATGGAATGAGATGCAGGACATGCTTTACATTGTTGAACTCAAGCGAGTGGCCTGCATTTGGCCCTCCCTGAAAACGTGCAATGATATCATAATCCGGACTTATGGCATCAACGATCTTTCCCTTGCCTTCATCCCCCCACTGGAGACCTAACAATATGTCTATCTTCATTTTAGTTAATAATCAGTTGATAATTTTTGTGATTCCAATTTACGAAAAAATTCTGCTGTGAGCAGTTTTGGTTAAAGATTGTTGATAAATGTCAATCCATGGGTAATAACATCATTCTTATCTTCATTTGGTATCTGAAACAAATTATAAATTTGTACGTTATAGTAACGTAAACCCTAAAATGAACTATTGTTATGAAAAAGAACGTTTCCCTGTTGGCTCTTGTACTTATAATGCTTTTTTCAACAAGTCCCTCGTTTGGTCAGGACGCTGCTCCGGAAAAGGACTATAAATTTACATTAAAGACTAACCCTCTTTCAGCACTTGGAGGGCCTTTCTGGGTAGTTGTTGTACCTGTCACCGGGGAGTATAAAGTACTTTTTGAGGCTGCTGTATCCGAAAAATCTTCCGTCCAGTTTGGAGCCGGTTACCTCGGGCCCAGTATTCTTCTTAACCTTGATGATCTTACAAGCGATGAGGGGGATGGAGAGATCTCAGGATTAAAAACAAGCGGATTCCGGGTTCAGGGTATGTACAAATTCTACATAAGCCGTGATCTTAAGGCTCCGGAAGGCTTCTACGTTGGTCCGCATGTCTCATATGCAGCTGCAAAAATTGCCAGCAAGGACAATGCAGATGATAACATACAGGCTACAAAACTGAACATTAATGCTGTATTCGGATATCAGCTGATAACATCCGGCGGTTTTACTCTGGATATATTCACGGGCATGGGTTTTGTTTCACGGAAGTGGGAATTCTCAGGTACTGATACCGACTTTGATATTGAGGAATTCAAGGACAAGGCAAGTGTCAGCATACCACTGGGTTTCACCTTTGGATACGCTTTCTGACCGCGGGGTTAATATCTATTTCCCGGGTTTTTCCCTGGTGGTCCCGAAGATATAAAGTGAATGATACATGGGATCAAAATTGTGCATCTCGCTTGCTGTCTTTATTATTTCATGTATCCGGGGATCGCAGAATTCAATGACCTTTCCTGAATTCATATCCACCAGGTGATCGTGCTGACCACACTGATAGGCCCTCTCAAACTGGGCAATGTTCTTGCCGAACTGATGTTTGATCACGAGGTTGCAGTCGAGTAACAACTCGATGGTGTTATACAGCGTTGCACGGCTGACCCTGTAATTCTTGTTCTTCATAAAGATATACAGTGATTCAATATCGAAATGTCCGCTGCGGCTGTAGATCTCATCGAGGATGGCATATCTCTCCGGGGTTTTCCGGTGCCCTTTCTTTTCAAGATATTCTGTAAATATCTTCTTTACCGTAAACCTGGTATCATCACTGATCATATCTGGTCTAATTTAAAATAAAAACAAATTTATAAATTTTTTCCTTAGAAAGGAGAGAGGGACATTATTCTTCGGTAAACTCTTCGACCCGTTTTACATTTTCAATCCCCTTGATATTGGATATCTTTAGTATCAGGTTGTTAAGGTCTTGTGTGTGATGAACATACAAATCGATGGTGCCTTCAAAGATGCCATTTTTAACAGTGATGTTTATCCCGGTCATGTTTACCTTCAGCTCGTCGGAGATAATATTTGTTATCTCGTTTACAAGGCCTATCCTGTCGACACCGATCATGCTTATTCTTGCAAGGAAGGAGACAAGCTTGTGGATTGTCCATCTTACGGCAATGATCCTGTTACCTTCGTTCGACATCAGCCTGATGGCCACCGGGCATTTGGGTTTATGTATGATAATGTCCCCTTTTGGTGATCTGTAGCCAGTTACCTCATCTCCCGGAATAGGGTTGCAGCATTTTGCTATCTCATATGACTGTTCTGCATTTTCAACATTTTCCCTGAGGAGGAAGGGTACATTGGTATCGATTTTACCGGCGGGAACCTCTTCTTCCTTCTTGTCTTTCTTTGATCCGAGAAGTTTCAGTTCCCAGTATTTTATGACATTCTTGGCCGGACTTTTTTTGATTATCTTCCTGAGGTTTTCGAGATCAATGATCCCCAGTTCGATTCCCGAATACAATTCATCCTTACTCAGCACGTCGTACGACAGCATAATTTTCTTAAGGATGTCTGAGTTTGGAGATACTCCGAGTTCGTTGAGTTTCTCCTCAAGGAGGGTCATGCCCTTCTGTATCCTGTCCCTCGATTCAGTCTTTAGATAATCCTTAATTGCCTCCTTGGCTTTGGATGTTCTTACGAAAGAGAGCCATTCTTTTTCGGGTTTTGCTATATCCGAAGTGATGACCTCGACCTGGTCACCGCTCATAAGAATGGCGCTTATGGGATTCAGCTTATAGTTTATCTTGGCGCCGATTGCCTTATTCCCGATCTCGGTATGGATCTCATAGGCAAAATCAAGCACTGAAGCTCCTTTCGGAAGGCTTATCAGGGTGCCTTTTGGAGTGAATACCATTATTTCCGATGAAAAGAGGTTCATCTTGAATTCATCGAGGAATTCGATCGGGTCTTCCAGGGGGTTCTCGAGCATCTGGCGGATCTTCTTGATCCATTTGTCGAGTTCCGTCTCAGGGGTATTATCACCTTTATACTTATAGTGGGCCGCATAACCTCTTTCGGCAATCTCATCCATCCTTGTGCTCCTTATCTGAACCTCTATCCAGTTGCCTTCAGGTCCCATCACAGTCAGGTGAAGAGCTTCATAGCCGTTGGGCTTGGGCCTGCTCACCCAATCCCTCAGCCTGTCGGGTTTGGGAAGGTAGGTGTCGGTTATCATCGAATAGATGTTCCAGCAGGTCGTCTTCTCCGGCACTCCCTGAACAGGCTCAAATACAATTCTTACAGCCAGAACATCATAGATCTCTTCAAAAGGAACATTTTTCGACTGCATCTTCCTCCAGATCGAAAAAATGGATTTTGGCCTTCCGTTTATGTCAAATTTCAAACCGGCATCAGAGAGCTTTTCGATGATAGGAAGGGAGAACTTGTTAATAAGTGTCAGGTATTTCTTCTCACTGTGCTTCAGCTTTGAAGAAATCTCATCATATATTATTGGCTGACGGAACCTGAAACTGAGGTCTTCAAGTTCACTTTTTATGGCATAGAGACCCAGACGGTTTGCCAGGGGAGCATACAGGAAGATTGTTTCTCCTGCAACTTTCATCTTCTTGTTCTCGGGCATCGAATCGAGGGTTCTCATATTATGAAGCCTGTCGGCTATTTTTATGAGAATTACCCTCAGATCGTCTGAAATGGTGAGAAGCATCTTCCTGAAGTTCTCAGCCTGTAGTGAGGAGGAGTTTTCTTTGTCGTAGGTGCCCGAAATCTTTGTCAGTCCGTCAATGAGTGATGCGATTTTGGGTCCGAAATCCCTGGTAACGTCTTCAAGCGAATACTCAGTGTCTTCAACAACATCATGAAGCAGGGCCGTGGCTATCGATTTCGCTCCTAGGCCTATTTCCTGGTTGACAATTTTGGCGACGGCAATGGGATGGATAATATAGGGTTCACCCGATTTTCTTCTCAGGTTCCAGTGAGCCCTGTTGGCTACCTCGAAGGCTTTATCAATAAGTTCCCTGTCTCCGGGCTTGTTACACCTGAGCAGATTGTTCACTAATGAATCGTATTCTTTCTGAATACAGATTTTGTCATCTTCATCAAAAGTAAATTTGCTTCCCATAGAAACTCTTTCCTGCTCTTTCTTACCCGTCTGCAAATATAATGTATTTGTTACATAAAACCCCGGTCCGCGATCGATGCCCCTGTTAATCGTCGTTCCTGAAAATGGTAACCGTCCCGGTACGGCTTATCGTTCTTCCCGAAGGCGTAGTTACCTTAAGCATCCAGAGGTATACATCACGTGGAAGTGGGCTCCCGTTGAAGGTCCCGTCCCATGATTCTGAATAATCCTCTGTCTCAAAAAGGATCCGGCCCCTTCTGTCTGTGATAACCAGGATATATCCCAATGGAATGAATGACAGGAATGGTCTGAAAAGGTCATTTTTAAGATTCCCGTCGGGAGTGAACAGATCGGGGACCATAATGTTCTCAGGTATGGAAAGACAAACCCGGTCCGACCGGGCCGTTCCGTTAATGCCGTTGGGATTTGATGTCTCACTGACTTCAACCATGAAGCAGACCTCTTTACCAGTTACAGAATGCATGATCGGATTGTATTCAATGATCACCGAGGTGTCCTGTGGTGCCACAGTCTTCAGAAAGGAGAATCCGTTTCCGGTATCACAGTATATTCCCACCGATCCGGTTTCTCCGGCCCAGCTTCTGTAGCGGCTCCATCTGAGCACGATATCGTTAGTGAAAGCAGCATTAAGGACAATGTTTGAGGCAGTATTTGAATACATTACCGGCAGGCCGCAATTATTTACGGCAGCAAGCCTGTAGGTGTTGACCCCGTCGGTCGCGGCCTCATGGTCAGTATATGTGATTCTCCCATCAAGAGCCTGCAGGGATGCCACAGCGATGTAACCTGATCCGCTTCCGCTCTTTCTTTCAAGTATATAGCTTTTTATCTCAGATTGCGGATCAATGGTAAAAGATAATTCTATCTGTCCGTCTTCATTTACAGTTCCATAATCAGCGTTGATCCACTCAGGAGGGTGCTGCATGGTTGTCCGGATGCAATATCGGTTCGAACTGCTGACCGGACCTTCCTCAAGAACGGCCTTTATGGTAAAACAATAGTCCGCATCCGTCACGAAGTCATTAAGGATAAATGTATGTTCATCAGCCTGTGTTTCCCCGGCAGGCTGAATATCACCGCCGTTGACCGAGAACCAGACACTGTACCCGGTTATCGCGACAGGTTCCGGGGTATATCCGTTCCACGACAGTTCAAGTTTTCTGTTACATGAGTCTGCATCAACAGTAACGTGGATAGTGCTCAGGCTGTTTGAGAGAGGACTTACATTTTCTGACAGATCAAAGGCTGCAACTACAAAGGTCTCACTGAAATATGAAGGTCCGGTTCCGCTGAGTCTGTACTCCGTTGCCAGCGGGTCAAAAATGGTGTCAAGGGCAAATCCTTCATTATTGAAATAGGAATACACTATATATCCTGCAACATCCTCCGACGGACCCGGAGCCCACCTTATAATGGTGGTCCCTGTCGGGGGATCCACACTTACGTATCTGAGCTGAGGAGCCTCAGGCCTCTCAGTGTCAGTCTGCCCGTTCAGAAGCTGCAGAGCGGTGCCAAAAATTAAAATAAAAACAGTTAAAAACCTCATTACTGCCAATTGGTACTTAGCTGACAATTAAGAAATATTACGTGAAAGTATCGTAAAAATTATATTTTAAAGCTATCATACCATATAATTTATCCATGGTTTGGTAATGTAATTCATCAGGTAATTCTGCATGATAGTCAGGTAACAGGGTATCTTAAGGCCCGTCTTAAGGTCGGACCGGCAGGGAAAAGGTTAAGCGGACAAACTTTTTAAAAAAAGAAAGAGACTCTGGTATTGTTTTTATATTTGCACATTATGTCGATGAGGATTTTTTTAAGGAGGATATTAAAGTCCGACCTTATGGAATTTGACCAGACCAAGCTGGTTTATTTCCTGAGTTTTCTGGTCGGTTTGCTTAGTGCCTTCGCGGCGGCCATACTGAAGAATTCAATATATTATACTCATAAGTTTATTTCCGGTGTATTTGGCACTGAGTCGGGCAAGCTGATTTATTTTGTCCTACCCATGGCCGGGATGTTTCTCACCCTCCTGTTTGTAAAGTATGTGGTCAGGGACAATATAGGGCATGGTATCAGCAGGGTTCTTTATGCCATTTCAAAGAAGAAGAGCCGGCTGAGGAGTCACAATACATGGTCTTCAGTAGTTGCCAGTACCATAACAATCGGATTCGGCGGGTCAGTCGGGGCCGAAGCCCCTATCGTCCTGACCGGTTCGTCAATAGGATCGAGCATAGGCCGTTTTTTCAGGTTAAACTACAGAAACATAACCCTTCTTATAGGGTGCGGGGCAGCTGGTGCTGTTTCCGGCATATTCAAGGCCCCCGTGGCCGGAATAGTTTTTACACTTGAGATCCTGCTTCTCGACCTAACAATTTCTTCGGTAGTTCCCCTTATGATCTCCTCTGTGACTGCAGCCACCGTGGCATATTTCCTTATGGGAGAAAAGGTCCTGTTTGCATTTAACATCTCAGAAGGATTCAATATTGCCAATATCCCATGGTATATTGTTCTGGGTATTGCGTCGGGGATGGTCTCACTTTATTTCTCAAAGATGACCCTTTTCCTTGAAGGCACTTATGAAAAGATCTCCAACATTTTTGTCCGCCTCTTAATTGGCGGAACTGTGCTGGGATTCCTTATATACCTCTTTCCGCCTTTCTTCGGTGAAGGATATGAGAGTATCATGGAACTGTTACAGGGCAATTCAGCCATGCTGATGGGAAATAGTTCAGTCTGGGGTCTTGATAAGGGAATTTTTATTACCGGACTTTTCTTCGTTGGACTGATCCTTTTCAAGGTGGTTGCCACTTCGTCGACTAACGGGGCAGGTGGTGTGGGAGGTATCTTTGCACCGACGCTTTTCCTGGGAGGGGTGACCGGTTTCCTTGTCGCGTTGTTACTTAACCGCTTTGCAGGACTTGATCTTCCGGACAACAGGTTTGTACTTGCAGGGATGGCAGGAGTGATGGCTGGTGTAATGCATGCCCCTCTTACAGCCATCTTTCTTATTGCAGAAATAACCGGTGGATATGACCTTCTGATACCTCTTATCATTACCTCAACCGTGGCGTTCATCACAACAAGGAGCTTCGAGAAACATTCCATTTACCATATTCAGCTGGCCAGAAGGGGTGAACTTATAACCCACGACAAGAATAAGGCTGTGCTTACTTTTATGGACTGGAAAAAAGATATAGAGACCGACCTTCTTAAGGTTAAATCGACAGATACACTCGGAGATCTTATAAAGGTAATCTCACGATCAAAAAGGAATATTTTTCCTGTTGTTGACGATTATAATATTCTCGAAGGGGTTGTCCTTCTGGATGATGTCCGTGAGATCATGTTCAATACCGAGCTTTATGAAACAACTCTCATAAGGGATCTTATGTCAATTCCCCCGTCATACATTGATAAGAGGGAAAACATCGAGACTGTGATGGATACATTCAGAAAGACAGGGGCATGGAACCTGCCGGTCCTTGATAACGGTTACTACGTGGGATTCATTTCAAAATCGAGAATATTTACAACTTACCGTGAACTGCTTGTACAGTTTTCGGAAGAATAAGAAAAACCCGGCTGGAGGATTTATGTTTTTGACATATATTTGTTCGTTGCAGAAGAAAATGATAAACCAGGTGTGTTTAAAAGACCGGGGTGAATCGCCTGCCCTTACAAGCGTTGACTTATTAAGTCGCAAAGCAGACCAGGAGGCAACCCTGATATTCACTGACTATTAGACCTTTATACCAAAAATATCTATACATGAAAAGAGATAATGTGATTTTTGACCTTATTGAGAAGGAAAACCAGCGTCAGCTAAACGGGATCGAACTAATCGCTTCAGAGAACTTTGTAAGTCCACAGGTTCTGGAAGCCATGGGTTCGGTTATGACGAACAAGTATGCTGAAGGCTATCCCGGTAACCGGTATTACGGTGGCTGTGAGATTGTTGACCAGTCAGAACTTGTTGCTATAGATCGTCTTAAACAGTTGTTCGATGCCGAATATGTGAATGTTCAGCCACATTCGGGAGCACAGGCCAATATGGCTGTTTTCATGACCGTTTTAAAACCTGGTGATAAGTTCATGGGATTAAACCTGGCTCATGGTGGGCATCTTTCACATGGATCACCGGTGAATTCCTCCGGGTTGTTTTACAAGCCCCTTGCCTACAGCGTGAAGGAAGAAAATGGTCTGGTCGATTATGACATGATGGAAGAAATAGCCCTGAAGGAGAAGCCCGTGATGATTATTGGTGGTGCCTCCGCTTATTCACGTGAGTGGGATTATGAAAGGATGAGAAAGATAGCCGACATGATCGGTGCCATCCTTGTCATTGATATGGCTCATCCTGCGGGTCTTATTGCAGCCGGACTTCTGAAGAATCCCCTTAAGTGGGCTCACATAGTTACCTCAACAACACATAAGACCCTGAGGGGACCAAGAGGTGGTATCATACTTATGGGTAAGGATTTTGTAAATCCATGGGGCATAACAACACCCAAGGGCGAGGTCAGGATGATGTCGTCGCTTCTTAATTCAGCTGTTTTCCCTGGTGTTCAGGGCGGACCACTTGAGCATGTAATTGCCTCGAAAGCAGTAAGCTTCGGGGAAGCTCTCCAGCCTTCGTTCAGGGAATATCAGGCCCAGGTAAAGAAGAATGCAGCAGTCATGGCCAAAGCCTTTATAGATAAGGGATACAAGGTAATATCTGACGGAACTGATAACCATCTTATGCTGATAGATCTGAGGACCAAGTTTCCTGAGATATCAGGGAAGAAAGTTGAAAACACCCTGGTACAGGCTCATATTACAGTTAACAAGAACATGGTGCCTTTCGATTCGAGGTCACCGTTCCTGACATCGGGACTGAGGGTTGGTACACCTGCCATAACAACCAGGGGATTGAAGGATGACAAGATGGGCGTGATAGTCGAACTTATTGATGAAGTGATATCAAACATTGATGATCAGGCCGTTATCTCCAGGGTCGGAAGCAAGGTAATCGAAATGATGAAACCTTATCCTCTGTTTGCATATTAAAACCTGGCCTGACAGTCAGGCAGTAACGACAATAATATGATCCGGGAACAGCTCAGCTGATTCCCGGATTATTATTTAAGGATGAATTTATAAGAGATTGAGCCCTTCTGGATAGCCGGAGCGTCAGGTTTAGGATCGAACCTTGCCTGCATGGCTGCCTCTCTTGCCACCCTTAGAAGATTGTCGTTGAGTGTGGTTGAACCCTTTACGCCGGGTACAGCCTGGGTAACCTTTCCGCTGGGGTCGACACTTACTTCCACAACGACAATTCCTTCTTCCTGGTAGTCGTATTTTGGTGAAGGCAATGACTGGTATCCTCTGCCCTGAAGGTTGTAGGAGATGCCCTTATCGCCCAGACCGCTTCCATCACCCCTTACCTTTGAATCGACCGAACCTGTCGGAACACCCTGGTTGCCCGGACCTCCGGCATCACCTTCGCCTGTACTTGAGGTGCCGGTATTTCTGGCATTGGCAAGGGCATTTTTTGTACGGTTCATTATATCAGCCTGGCGTTTTTGTTCAGCTTCGATCCGCCTTCTTTCAGCGTCTTCAAGTTCCCTTTTCTTTCTTTCCGCTTCACGCTGTTCCCTTACCTTTCTGTCGGCTTCAATTTTCTCAAGTCTTCTTTTCTCAGCATTGGGATCAACCTTTTTTACCTCAGGCGCATCTTCATTGTTCTGTGTCAGAAGCGGTTCATCATCCTGAACATTTACCGGAGACGGTGACGGAGGAGGTGATGCCTCTTCCATCATGGCCATTTCTGATGGTTCAATAAGCCCGAAACCGGTCTCATCGGTCCCGAAATTCACCAGAATACCTTCCTCGATTTCAGGAGGAGGCGGTGGAGAGAAACCTAGCACAAGCATAAGGGTAAGCACAACAATATGAATTATTGTTGTACCCACAATTCCCTTCTTCCTTTCTGAAGGAAATTTGTGGAGATCGTTATTTGGGTGAGGTAGCAATTATCAGCTTATAGTTATTTGCCTGAGCAATGTTCATCACCATAACTGCATTCTCAAAGGGAACACTCTTATCTACATGGAGGGCAATATATGTCTCCGGATTCTCTCCCAGCTTTTGCTTCAGGACAGCTTCCATATCCTCAATGGCAACCTGTTGCTGTTCAACATAAAACTGCAGGTCGCGGGTTATTGAAACCGTTGTCTGTGGTTTGGCTGAAGTCTGGGTGCTCCCTTTAGGAAGGATGAGCTTCAGAGCTGTAGGATGTACCAGTGTCGATGTCAGCATAAAGAATATGAGCAGGTTGAAGACAACGTCAGTCATCCCCGTCGAACTGAAATTAACACTTACCTTGTTCCTTGATGAAATAGCCATTTTAACGTCCTGTCTTTAAAGGTTCATTAAGAA